>NZ_JACCBK010000001.1:3511805-3831060 GCF_013409875.1 Cellulomonas oligotrophica | reverse complement strand
TTCGGCGTGCGTGCCGATCAGGGCCGCGAGGCCGTCGGCGGCACCCGGCACGCCCGCGGCGGCGGTGAGCGCGACCGCGGCGAGGGCGTCGGGGCCGACCGCCCGGGCGGCGGCCCGGACGCGGTCGGACTCGAGCTCGGCCCCCTGGTCGGCGGCGGCGAGCAGCGCCCGCACGGCCCGCGCACCCTCGGCGGTCCACGCCCGTGCCGCGCGCTCGGCGGCGGTCGTCCGGCCCGACACCCGGGCGGGCCACGCGGCCAGGACGTCGGCACCCCCGGGCGGGGCCGACGGCCCGTCGAGCGCGGCGCGCAGCAGGTCCTCGGCGTGCTCGCCCGCGGACGCCAGCACGGCGGCCGCCGAGTCGACGAGGTCGGCGAGCAGCGGGACGACCGCGACGGTGCGGGCGCGGGCGTGCCGCGGCCCTCCCTTGGCGCGGCCGCGGCGGTCGGTGAGACGCGCCAGCGGGGCGCCCGCGGCCGTCAGCTCGGTCCACCGGGCCCGCACGGCGCCGTCGGCGACCGTCCCCGCGCGGATCGCGACCTCGGCGTCCGCGACGGGCAGGGCCGCGGCCTCGTCGAGCACCTGCCCGACGTGGGCGGCGGCGTCGGCCTGCGCCTGCACCGCGTCCGCGAGCTCGTCGACCCACGGGCGCAGCGCCGCGAGCGCGCCGCGCAGCGTGCGGCCGACGACGGTGCGGGCACGGTCGGGCCCCGCGAGCATCGCGAGCCACCGGGCGACCGGTGCGACGAGCGACGCGTCGAGGGGCCCGGAGTGCGGACCGACGTCGGGCACCACGAACAGCGGCGAACCCGCGAGCCCGTGCTCGCGCAGCCGGGCGAGCAGGTCGCCGCGCACCGCCGGCAGCGAGCCCGCGGGCACCCGGTTGAGCACCATGGCGATGGACGTGCCGCGCTCCACGGCGGCCTCGAGCACCTGCCACGGCAGCGCGTCGCCGTACCGGGCCGCGGTCGTGACGAACAGCCACAGGTCGGCGGCCTCGAGCAGTCGGTGGGCGGACTCGCGGTTGGAGTCCAGGACGGAGTCGAGGTCGGGGGCGTCGAGCAGCGCGATCCCCCGCGGCACGGCCTCGTCCTGCGCGACCTCGACGCTCTCGAGCACGGGGTGGTGGGAGATGAGGTCGACGTCGAGGGGGTGGTGCACGAGCACCGGGCGGCGCGTGGTGGGCCGCAGCACGCCGGCGGCGGTGACCTCGCGCCCGACGATGGAGTTCACGAGCGTCGACTTGCCGGCGCCGGTCGAGCCGGACACGACGACGACGGCGGGGGCGGACAGCTCGGTCAGCCGGGGCACGAGGTGCTCGCCGAGCTGGTCGACGAGCCGGGCCCGCGAGGCGCGCGCGGCGTCGACACCGGCGATGTCCAGCGGGAACGTCGTGGCGTCGACGTCGCGCCGCAGGTCCTTGACCGCGTCGAGCAGCGACGTCTGGGCGAGCGGGCGCACGAGGACGTCACGCGCCACCGCACGGGCGTCGGTGCCAGCGTCGCGGTCCGGGACGGACGACGACGGCGCGGGGCGCGCGGGCACAGTGCCGGGGTGCGCGCTCACCCCCCCATTGTTGGGTCGAGACCTGACCAGGCCAAACGCGGCACGCGGGTGACGGCCCTCGGATTCACCCCGTCGCGCCCCGCGTCCTGACGCCCGGCCGGGGTCCGCAGGCGTCCCGGACCGCCGCCGCGCACCCTGCACGCGGTGCGCCCCGCTGCCCCACTACGCTGGTGGCGCACCGCCCCCGTAGCTCAACGGATAGAGCAACGGCCTTCTAATCCGCAGGTTCCGGGTTCGAGTCCCGGCGGGGGCACTCTCCTGACCTGGGACGACGTCGCACGGGCGCCGGCGGTCAGCCCGTGACGCGGCGCGCGACCTCGTAGCCGTCGAGCGCGAGCACGGCCTCGAACGTCGCCTCCGGGTGCAGGATCGCGGCGACCTGCAGGACGTCGCCCCACTCCGCGGGCGTGCCGCCGGCCTGCCGGTCGATCACGAGGTAGTCCGGCACCGGGTTGTCGTTGCCGAGGTAGTAGACGTCGGCGGAGTCGACGAGGTACGACATCAGGCCGACGTCGGTCTCGACGACCACCCCGTCGGGCACGACCGCGAGGACCTCGCGGGCCGACGCCTCGCGCGGGGCCGCGAACCACCGCCCCGGGTCGGTGAGCTGCCACAGCGGGAGCTGGGGCAGCAGCATCAGCGACGCGGTGAGCGCGACCGCCGGGGCGTACCGGCTGTAGTGCCGCAGCCACCGCACGCGGCCCCGACGGGCGAGGTCGATCCCGTCGACCATCGCCAGGAACGCGACAGGCATGAGGACCGCGCTGTAGTGCCACGTCGGCTCCCAGTACCCCGGCTCGCCGGAGAGGAACCGCCAGCCCAGCGTCGGGGCGGCGACCAGCACGAACGGCGAGCGCAGCGCGATGCCCGCGGTGACGGCGAGCAGCAGCCACAGCGTGTAGCCCTTGGCGGGCGACCACAGCGCGAGCGGGTCGGCCAGGACGGCACCGAGGTCGAGCCGCGAGCCGTACGCCCACGCGCCGTCCGGGTTGAGGGCCGGCAGCACGACCTGCGTGGCGAGCAGGAAGCCCCCGACGCCGACGGCGCTGACCCACAGCAGCGCCGGACGCCGCGCGCGCCACGCGAGCACCGCCCCGAGGACGGCCGTGGTCAGCCCGAGGTCCTCCTTGACCAGCACGAGCAGCGCACCGGCGACCGCGGCCGTGCGCCACCGCTCCTGCAGGGCCGCCGCGAGGCTGACCGCGAGCAGCGGCACCGCGAACGCGACCTCGTGGAACTGCGCCTCCACGGCGTGCTGCAGGCCCCAGCTCAGCCCGAACGCCACGCCGAGCAGCCCCCCGACGAGCGTCCCGGTCACGCGCACCGCGGCCCGGGTGACGACGGCCGCCGCGACGCCCAGCAGCACGTTCTGCACGACGAGCAGCGTGAAGGCGCTCGGGGCGAGCGCGTAGACGGGACCGAGCAGCACCAGCAGCGGGTGGAAGTGGTCGCCGAGCAGGTGGTAGTCGGGCCCCTTGATGTGCACGACCGGGGCCTCGAGGGCCGCGTACCGCTGCGCGAGCTGGGTGAAGATGCCCAGGTCCCACGACTTGACCACGAAGGCGTCCCACTGGGCCGCGGAGTAGACGGTGTACACGACGGCGACCAGCAGCCCGACCGTCGCGGGCAGCGCCCACGGGCGGAGCCGGGTACGCAGGGCGCTCCCGCGGCCGGCGGGCGCCGACCCGTCCGAGGTGGTGCGGGCTCCCCCGGTGGCGCCGTCCGTCGTGGTGTCGCCCGTCGTCCGGTCGTCGATCGGCACGTCGTCGCTCGTCGCCTCGTCGGTCGTCGCCTCGCCCGTCGTCGGGTAGTCCGACCGGGTCTCGTCCTCGCGTGCCGCGGGTCCGGTGCCGGGAGCCACGGAACCTCCTCGTCGCGTCGCTGTCCCGCCCGCACCGGTCGCGGCGCGGGGCCGGCCCGATCCTTCCACGTCACCCTCGGCAGGGCCCCGACGCCCGGACGACGGACGGAAAAGGACGTGACCGCGGCCCCCTGCTCTGGTGGAGTCGGAGGCACCGACCCCCGCAGCACACCCGTCACCGCGGGTGCGCCGCGCCCTGCCCAGGAGGCCACCGTGCACGCCACCACCACCTTCGAGGTCGCCCGACGCGACCACGCCGACCGGCTCGCCCGATCCGCCCGCGCGCGGTCCCGGGAGGACCGCTCCAGACCCGCGGCCGACGCCGCCGGTCGACCGCCCGACCCGCGCACCCCGCGCGGCCGTCACCGCTGGAACCCCCAGGAGTGGACCCTCAGCGGCTGAGGACGTGCCACCATGACGCCATGCGACCGCCCGCCAGCTGCCCGCCCGCAGCCGGCGGGCGGCTCGTCTGATGGGCCGGCGGGCGGCGCGCAAGGCCGCCGCCGAACCCTGGTACCGGCGCGCCCTGCGGGCGGCCGGCCGGTGGACCGGGCGCGCCCTGCTCGCCCTCGGGGCCGGGGCTGTCGCGCTCGTCGTGCTGCGCTGGTCGGGCGTGTCCTCGTCCGCGAGCCGGTGGCTGACGCTGGCGGTGGTCGCCGTCGTGCTCGTCTCGTCGGCTCTCGCCTCGACGCTCCCCGCACCACCGCCGCCCCCACCACCAGCGGCGCGGGGGCCCCGGCCGGACGGTCGCTGACGGTGCCGCGCCCTACGCTGGCCCGGTGAGCACCTCCTCCCCCGCCCCCGCCCCGCAGACGAGCTCCGACCGCATCGTGTGGGTCGACTGCGAGATGACGGGCCTCGACCTGCAGCACGACGCGCTCGTCGAGGTCGCGGCCGTCGTGACCGACTCCGAGCTCAACGTGCTCGGCGAGGGCGTCGACGTGGTCGTCGCTCCCCCCGCCGCGGCGCTGGAGCAGATGAACGACTTCGTCCGCACGATGCACACCACGTCGGGGCTGCTCGACGTGCTCGCCGAGGGCGTGTCCCTCGCCGACGCGCAGGCGCAGGTGCTCGACTACGTGCGCGCATGGGTCCCCGACGCGGGCCGCGCGCCGCTCGCCGGCAACTCCGTCGGCACCGACAAGGCGTTCCTCGAGCGCGACATGCCCGACCTGGTCGGCCACCTGCACTACCGGATCGTCGACGTCTCCTCGATCAAGGAGCTCGCCCGCCGGTGGTACCCGCGCGTGTACTTCGCCGCCCCCGAGAAGAAGGGTGGCCACCGCGCGCTGGCGGACATCCTCGAGAGCATCGACGAGCTGCGGTACTACCGGGCGGCGCTGCTGCCCGCGCAGCCCGGCCCGGACTCCGCCCACGCCCGCGCGCTGGCCGCCGAGGTCGTGCGGACGAGCGTCAAGCGCGGGATGCTCCCGGGCGCCTGAGCAGGGGCCCCGGCCCGGTCCACGGCGGCGACGCGGCGGACCGGGCCCGGGTACGACGCAGGGCGCCGACCTGAGGTCGACGCCCTGCGTCCATCGGGTGGCTAACGGGACTTGAACCCGCGACCCCCTGGACCACAACCAGGTGCTCTACCACCTGAGCTATAGCCACCACTGGGCGACCTCCGACTTCTCGGAGGGCCGACGAAGAGTGTACCGGGTGTCCGGGCCACTCCTCGCCACCATTCACGCCACCGGTCGCACCACCGCTCCCGCAGCGGCGCCCGGCGGGCACGGGCGCCCGTCGCCGGGCGTCCGCCCGAGGGCTACACGCGGGCCGCGACCGCGTCCGCGAACCGCTCGACCGAGCCGGACGAGTGCGCGAAGAAGAACGACGGCTCGGCCAGCTCGACCTCGAGGATCACCGGCTTGTGCTCGTCGTCGGGGATGAGGTCGACGCGCGTGTAGAGCAGCGGGGCGCGGTCCGGGAAGACCTCGGCGAGCGCGGCGACCACCGCGTCACCGACGGCCCGCTCCTCAGGGGACGGGTCGCGCGGGGACATGACCTCCTCGCGGAAGAGCACGCCCTCCTGCTCACCGGCCCGGTACGGGCCCTCGAGCAGCGGCTCCTTGCGCACGGCGTGGCTGAACTCCCCGTCCACGTACACCAGCGCCGTCTCGCCCTCGGCGTCGACGTTGGTCAGGTACCGCTGCAGCATCACGCGGCGGCCGACGGCGAGCAGGTTCTTGGCGTGCGTGATCGCCAGCGACCGCGAGGGGGTCTCCCCCGCGTCGTAGCGGCCGGTGTCGCGCGATCCGGCGCTGACGGTCGGCTTGATGACGAAGTCGCCGAACGCCGGGAAGCGGGTGTGGATGGCACGGGCGTTGAGGTTGCGCTCGGGGTCCAGCCAGATCGTCGGGACGATCGGCAGACCACGCTGCTCGAGGTCGCGCAGGTACGTCTTGTCGATGTTCCACGCGACGACGTCCGCGGGGTTGAGCAGCGTGGAGTACTGCTCGACGCGGCGGGTCCAGTCCGCGAACTGGGCGGGCCGGTCGGTGTAGTCCCACGTGGAGCGGATGAGCACGTGGGGGTAGGCCGACCAGTCGACCGTGGGGTCGTCCCAGACGACGACGTCCGTGGGGACGCCGCGCTCGCGCAGGGCGTCACGCAGCGGCACGTCGTCGGGGTCGAGGTCGGGCAGCTCGGCGCAGGTCGCGAGGGCGAGGCGTGCAGTCGGCTCGGTCACCCGGGCAGCGTAGCCGGGGCAGGTGTCCTGCGGCGTCGGACACCCGATCAGCTCGCCGCACGCTCCGCGGTCAGCCGGTGCAGGGCCCGCAGGACCGTCTGCGCCGTGGCGGTGCCGACGGCCCGTCCGTCGTCGTCCAGCACCGGCACCGCGCCGGGTGCCGTCGCACCGCCGATCTGCTGCGTGAGCGCCCCGACGACGTCGCCGAGCTCGGCACCAAGCCGCACGACCCCGTCGGCCGGGGCACGCACGGGCGCGCCGGGCGCGGCCGGTGCCGGGTCGAGGTCGGCGCGCTCCAGACGCCCGAGGGCGAGGAGACGGGCGGTGCGCCCGCGACCCACGAGATCGGCCACGGCCTCGGTCGCCGGCCGGGCCACCACCTCCAGCGGCGTGGCGAGCTGCTCGACGCGGGCCCCGCGGCTGAGGACGACGACGCGGTCGGCCATGCGCACGGCCTCGTCGATGTCGTGCGTGACCATCATCACGGTGGTGCCGAGCTCGCGCTGCAGCCGGGTGAACTCCTGCTGCAGCCGGGCGCGCCCCACCGGGTCGACCGCGCCGAACGGCTCGTCCATGAGCAGCACCGGCGGGTCCGTGGCCAGGGCGCGGGCCACCCCGACGCGCTGGCGCTCGCCGCCCGAGAGCTCGTGCGGCCAGCGACGGGCGTACCGGGCCGGGTCGAGGCCCACGAGCGCGAGCAGCTCCTCGACGCGGGCGCGCGTGCGGGCCCTGTCCCAGCCGAGCAGGCCCGGCACCGTGCCGACGTTCTGCGCGACGGTGCGGTGCGGGAACAGCCCGACGTGCTGGATGACGTACCCGATGCGCCGGCGCAGCGCGACGGGGTCGACGTCGGTCACGTCCTCCTCACCCAGCAGGATGCGCCCGGCCGACGGCTCCACGAGCCGGTTGGCCATCCGCAGCGTCGTCGACTTGCCGCAGCCCGAGGGGCCGACGAGCACGAGCAGCTCGCCGCGGCGCACCCGCAGCGTGAGGTCGTCCACGGCGACGGCGCCGGCGTACTCCTTGCGCACCCCCTCGAACGCGATGGCCGGCGCACCGGCGACGTCCGACGGGGCCGCGGCCGGGGACCCGGTGGCGGGGGTGACGAGGTGCTCGCTGCTCACGCGCAGCGACGCTAGCGCCGACCACCGACGCCCGCCCGCCGGCCGGCGTCGCCGCGCGGGTGTCGGTGCCCCTGGGTAGCGTCGTCCAGGTGCTGCCGCCCTCCCTGCTCACCGGCGCGCCCGCGGCCCTGCCCTGGGGCAGCCCGGTCCTCGACGCCGCGGCCTCCCCGCCCCCCAACCCGTGGTTCTCCTGGCAGTACCTGGAGCGCAACGGCCCCGACGTGCTGCGGTACCTGGAGCAGCACGCGACCCTGACCGCGCAGGCGGTGCTCCTCGCACTGCTGGTCGCGCTGCCGCTGGCGGTGCTCGCGCACCTGCGTCCGCGCTGGTCGGCCCCCGTGCTGGCCGGCACCGGGGTGCTCTACACGATCCCGTCGCTCGCGCTGTTCGCCGTGCTGGCGCCGTACACGGGGATCGGTCGCACGACCGTGCTCATCGGCCTGGTCGTGTACGCGCTGCTCGTGCTGGTCCGCAACGTGCTGGTCGGCCTGCAGGGCGTCGACCCCGCGGTGCGCGACGCCGCCCGCGGGATGGGCTACGGGCGGGCCCGCATGCTGCTGGCCGTCGAGCTGCCGCAGGCCGTCCCGGCCGTGATCACCGGACTGCGGCTGGCCACCGTCAGCACCGTGGCGCTCGTCACCGTCGGCGTCGTCGTCGGGTACGGCGGGCTCGGGCAGCTGATGTTCCGCGGGTTCCGCAGCAACTACCACGCCGAGATCATGACGGCGACGGTGCTGTGCCTGCTGCTCGCGCTCGTCGCCGACCTCCTGCTCCTCCTGCTCGGGCGCCTGCTGACGCCGTGGCAGCGGGGCTCACGGCGGGCCGAGGGCGACGGCACCGCCGGCGGCCCGCGCACCGACGCGTCCGGCCAGCCCGGCCGCGACGCCCGGGAGGCGACGTGGACATCCTGACCGAGGCGTTCGTCTGGCTGAACGACCCGCTGAACTGGACCGGCCGGCGCGGCGTCCTCGAGCTCGCCGGCACCCACCTGACGATCTCCGCCGTGGCGGTGCTGCTCGCGCTCGTCGTGGCGCTGCCGGCCGGGCTCTGGCTCGGCCACCGCGGGCGCGGGGCGACCGTCGGCGTCGTCGTCGCCAACACCACGCGCGCCCTGCCCACGCTGGCCCTGCTCACGCTGCTCGCGGCCGCCGGCTACTTCGGCAACGGCGCGACGGCCGTGGCCTGCGCGGTGTTCGCCGTGCCGCCGATCCTGGCGAACGCCGTCACGGGCGTGGGCGGGGTGGACCCCGACGTGCGCGACGCCGCCCGCGGCCTCGGCCTGTCGGGCAGCGCCCGGCTGTGGACGGTCGAGGTCCCCCTCGCGCTGCCCCTGATCGCTGCGGGCATCCGCACGGGCGCCGTCCAGGTCCTGGCGACCGTGCCGCTCGCGGCCCTCGTCGGGGGCACGAGCCTCGGCACGATCGTCGTCACGGGGTTCAGCACGCAGCGCTACGGCCAGGCGCTCGCCGGCGGGCTGCTGGTCGCCGCGCTGTGCCTGCTCGTGGAGGGTCTGCTCGCCCTCGTCGAGCGGGCCGTGACCCCGCCCGGGCTGCGTGCCCGCGATCGCGCCGCGCAGGACGGCGCGGTGCGACGTGCCTCACGTCGGGCCCGCGCAGCCCGTCCACCGCTTGCCCCCGCGACCCCGAACGGGTCGAATGGGTCGGCGCCACCGCCCTGACCTGCCCCGTCCTGCCCACCGATCGTCAGGAGCCCCTGATGCGCACCACCACGCGCACCCGCCGCACCCTCGTCGCCGCGCTCGCCGGCAGCGCCGCCCTCGTCCTCGCCGCGTGCGGCGCGCCCGGCTCCGGCGGCGGCGAGGCGGAGACCACCGCCACGAGCACCTCCGGCCTGGCCGTCTGCGAGCCCGTCGCGGGCGAGAGCCTCGTCGTCCTCGACGACGACCTGGGCCTGCAGAACGCCGACAACGTCATCCCCGCGATCAACGCCGGCGTCGCCGACGAGCACCCCGAGGTCGTCGAGCTCCTCGACGCGGTCTCGGCGTCGCTCGACACCGAGGGCCTCATCGCGCTGAACAAGGCCGTCGACATCGACCGCCGCACGTCGAGCGAGGTCGCGGCCGAGTTCGTCGAGGAGCAGGGCCTGGCGGCCGACGAGCAGACCGGCGAGGGCGTCGAGCTCAGCGTCGGCGCCGCGAACTTCTCCGAGAGCCTCACGCTCGCCGAGATCTACGCCGAGGTGCTGCGCAGCGCCGGCTTCGAGGCCCAGGCGCAGAGCATCGGCTCCCGCGAGACGTACCTGCCCGCCCTCCAGGACGGCACGCTGGCCGCCGTCCCGGAGTACGCGGCGACCCTCGCGGACTTCCTCAACTCGCAGATCAACGGCGCGGACGCCGACGCGGTCGCCTCGAGCGACGTCGACGCGACCGTCGAGGCCCTCGCGCCCCTCGCCGAGGAGTCCGGCCTGGTCGTCGGCGCCGCCTCGGCCGCGCAGGACCAGAACGCGTTCGCGGTGACCGCGGAGTTCGCCGAGACCAACGGCGTGGCGACCCTGTCGGAGCTTGCCGCGACCTGCGGCGGCCTCGTCCTCGCCGGGCCGCCCGAGTGCCCCGAGCGCCCGTTCTGCCAGATCGGCCTCGAGGAGACGTACGGCCTGGAGATCGGCGAGTTCCGTTCCTACGAGTTCGCCCTGATCGGCGAGGCCGTGCGCCAGGGCGACGCGGCTCTCGGCCTCGTCCTGTCCTCGGACGGCTCGCTCGCCGGCTGACGCAGCACCTCACCGCCGCGGCGGCCCGGTCGTCCTCGACCGGGCCGCCGTCGCGCGTCGTGGCACTCCCGTGCCCGGCGTCAGCGCCCCGCCGCCTCCAGGAGGCGCAGCCACACCTCGCTGACCGTCGGGTACGCCGGGACCGCGTGCCAGAGCCGGTCCAGGGGCACCTCCCCGACCACCGCGACGGTCGCCGCGTGCAGCATCTCCGCGACGTCAGGACCCACGAACGTCGCCCCCACGAGCACGTCACGCTCCCGGTCGACCAGCACCTGCGCGCGGCCGCGGTAGGCGGGGTCGGTGACGGACGCGCCGGCGACGTCGCCGATCTCGTAGCCGACGACGTCGACGTCGACGCCCGCGCGCGCCGCCTCCTCCTGCGTCGTCCCGACCCACGCCACCTGCGGACGGCCGAACACCACCTGCGGGACCGCCGCGACGTCGGCCGTCGCCCGGAACCGGCTCCACGCACCGGCCCCCTCCTCGGCCTCGCGCGTCACGCCACGCGGGACCCGCGCGGCGTCCACCGACTTCTCGCCGCGGCCGGCGAACCGGGCCGCGATCACGTCGCCGACGACCCGGGCGTCGTACTTGCCCTGGTGCGTCGTGGCGGTCCGTCCCGTGACGTCACCGGCCGCGAAGAGCCAGCCGCCCGGCACGCCCTGCACCTGCAGCGCGTCGTCGACCTCCACCGGCTCGCCCGGGACGAGCCCGACGTGCTCGACGCCGAGGTCGTCGCTGCGCGGCCGACGACCCGTCGCGACGAGCACCTCGTCGACCACGACGTCCCGCGGTGCGACCGCACCCTCCCCCGGTCCGCCGCGGTGCTCGACCCGCAGGTGCACCTCGTCCCCGCGCCGCTGCGCCTGCGTCACCGAGGCACCGGTCGACACCCGCACGCCCCGGTCCACCAGCGCCGCCAGCACCGCCTCGCCCGCGAAGGGCTCCGCGCGGGGCAGCAGCCGGTCGCCGCGCACCAGCACCTCGACCTGCGCACCGAGGTCCGCGTACGCCGTGGCCATCTCCACCGCGACGACCCCGCCGCCGACGACGGCGAGCCGCGCCGGCACCTGCCGCGCCGAGGTCGCCTCCCGGCTGGTCCACGGCCGGACGTCCGCGAACGCGTCGGGCACCACGGCCGACGAGCCCGTGGCCAGCACCACCGCGCAGCGGGCGACGACCCGCACCTCGCCCGCTGGGCCGGCGACGTGCAGCTCGCGCTCGCCCGTGAGGCGCGCGTGCCCCCGCAGCAGCGTCAGGCCGGCGCCCTCGACCCACGCCACCTGGCCGGAGTCGTCCCAGTGCGCGGCGACCTCGTCGCGGCGGGCCAGCACGGCCGCCACGTCGAGGCCCTCCACGCCGCGCACGCCGGGCACGGCACGCGCGGCGGCGAGCACGTCTCCCGGCCGCAGCATCGCCTTGGACGGCATGCACGCCCAGTACGAGCACTCCCCGCCGACGAGCTCGGCGTCGACGAGCGCCACGTCCAGCCCCGTCCGCGAGGCCCGGTCGGCGACGTTCTCGCCCACCGCACCGGCTCCCACCACGACCACGTCGTACTCCTGCACCGGCTGCACAGCCCACCTCCGTCGTCCGTCGCGTCCGACCATCGTGGCGCGGCGGGTGCCTCGGCGCTGGCCGACGGGCACACGGGTCGAGGACGGGAGTCTCCGGCTACTCCGGCGACGGCGGTGGAGCGCCCTGCGGCGACGGCGCAAAGCACCGGCGGGAACGACGAAGCCCCCCGTCCGGAACGGACGGAGGGCTTCGTGCGCTGTACGCCCCCTGGGACTCGAACCCAGAACCCGCTGATTAAGAGTCAGCTGCTCTGCCAGTTGAGCTAGAGGCGCGCGGCTGGAAGAGGTTAGCAGCCCGCGGACGGCAGATGCGAACCGGAATCCGGTCGACGGCCAGGTTGTGAAGAAGGCCACAGATCAGGGCCGGACGGGCGCCCCGGGATCCTCGCCGGCATCGGTCCCGTCGGTCGACGACGGCCCCGCCGGGCCCTGCCGCCACCAGGGAGCCGCGGGCAGCCCCTCCTCGTCGACGAGGTCGGCCGACGTCACGACCGGCGCCACGAGGTCGACCAGCAGCGTGAGCGGCACGTGCTCGGCGAGCAGGCCCTCGGCCCGCCGGGCCGCGTCCTCGTCGACCAGCGGCCCGTCGGGCACGTCGTCGCCAGCCCCCGCGGCGACGCCGTGGGGGACGCCCTCGACGGTGCCGTCGGCAGGGGGCGGGGTGCCGTCGGCAGGCGGCGGCGACCCGGCGGCACCCTCAGGTGCCCCGAGGCCGGGCGGCGGCTGCACGTCGGGCACGTGGCACCCCCGTGGTCGACGGCTGGCGGACGGTCGCCCGCCCTCCCATGATGGCGCGACGGCCTGCCCGGGGCGCGCGGCACGCCCGGCCGAGGAGCGCACCGTCAGAGGTACAGGCCCGTGCCCTCGCCCGTGGTGCCGGGGGCGGCGACCGCGTGCACGTCCTTCTCCCGCAGCAGCAGGTAGGTCCGGCCGGTGAGCTCGACCTCGGCGCGGTCCTCGGGGTCGAAGAGCACCCGGTCGCCGAGCTCCACCTGGCGCACGTGCTGCCCGACCGCCACGACCTGCGCCCACGCCAGCCGCTTGCCCATGGCGGCGGTCGGCGGGATGAGGATCCCCGCGGACGACCGCCGCTCGGCGTGCTCCGCGTCGAGCGCGACGAGGAGGCGGTCGTTGAGCATGCGGATGGGCAGGTCGCCGGGCGGAGGAGTGGTCGGAGCGCTCACGCCGCCGACCGTACCCCGCCGACGTAGGGTGGCCGGCGTCGTCGTCCACACCTGAGCACCCGAGGAGATCCCGTGCCCCGCCTCGCCGTCGGTGACCGTGCCCCCGCCCTGACCCTGCCGACCGCCGACGGCGGCACGGTCGACCTGGCCGACCTGCGCGGCCGCTCGGTCGTCGTGTACTTCTACCCCGCCGCGGGCACCCCGGGGTGCACCAAGCAGGCGTGCGACTTCCGCGACTCCCTGGCGTCGCTGCAGGGCGCGGGGTACGCGGTGGTCGGGGTCTCGCCGGACCCGGTGGACAAGCTCGCGGCGTTCGCGCAGGCCGAGCAGCTGACGTTCCCCCTCGCCTCGGACCCGGAGCGCACGACCCTGGAGGCGTGGGGCGCCTGGGGCGAGAAGACGATGGACGGGCGCACCGTGACCGGGGTGGTCCGGTCGACCGTCGTCGTCGACCCCGAGGGTGTCGTGTCCCTCGCGCAGTACAACGTGCGCGCCACCGGGCACGTCGCCAAGCTGCGCCGCGACCTCGGGATCGACTGACCGCACGCCCGGCGCGCACCCGCGGCACAGCGGCGCCCGCGGGTGCCGCTGTGCCAGACTCGGCGCGCGCGGGAGTGGTGAAACGGCAGCCACGCCAGGTTTAGGTCCTGGTGCCCGAGAGGGCGTGCGGGTTCGACTCCCGTCTCCCGCACCACGGGCCTGCAGCACGACGGACCAGCAGCACGGCGGCCGCGGCACCCGGGGGTGTCGCGGCCGCCGTGCGTCGTGGTGCGGCGCGTCAGCGCATCGGCAGCACCACCCGGGAGGCGGCGGTGCCGACGGCGGTCGTGCCGGTGCCGACGGCGTTCCAGAGCGCCACGCGCACCGTGCCGCCGCGGAGGTCGCCGAGCGTGCCGGTGGCGCGCTCGAGGCCGACGGACGACGTGTAGCGCTCGTACCCCGGCACCGGGTCGGTGGCGAAGTACCGGTAGACCTCGACGCGGTCCCAGGTCCCGTCGCCGGTGAGGTCGTACGACACCTGCAGGCGGGTGCCGTTGCCGACGACGGTGCCGGCGTCGAGCGCGACGTCGAACGTCGTGGCCCCGCCCGTCGCGGTGCCGGTGAGCCCGCTCGCGGTGAGCACGAGCGCCCCCGCGGGCTCGGTGGCCGTGTCGACGCCGCGCGCCGCCGGGACCGTGAGCGTCGCGGGTGACGTCACGGGGGTGGTGACCAGGCGGCCGTCACCGGCGAGCGCGAACGTGAACCCGCTCGTCGGCGGCGCCGTCGGCGTGGGCGTCGGGGTCGGGGTGACCGTCGGCGTCGGGGTGGGCGTCGGGGTGGGCGTGGGCGTCACCGTCGGGGTGGCGGTCGGCGTGGGCGTCGGCGTCGTCGTCGGACCGCCCGGCGCACCCCCGCCGCTCCACGTGTGGGCACCCGTCGTCGCGGTGCGGCCGGCGGCGACCCGCAAGGTGGTGCCGTCGGAGAACGCCACCGTCCGCGCCGACGCCGCGGGGTTGGACGCCACGTACGTGCGGCGCCCGTCACGGACGAACACCGCGGACAGCGGGTTGTCCCCGTGCACGGTCGCGTCGACCGTGCCCAGGGCGGCCAGGTTGGCCACCCAGTGGAACGTGTGGGCGCGGGACTCGCCCTCCTCGACCGGGTAGCCCGGCTGGGCGCGCAGCAGCTGCAGGGCCCGCGGGCCGTCGCCGAGCGCCAGGTAGCTCCACAGGATGTCCTGCCAGACCGTCGGCGGGCCGCCGTTGGCCTGCTCCAGCTCGGCGTAGTTGGACCGCACGTCCGCGGGACGCAGGCCGAGGTACAGGTGGGAGCCGGTGATGGGCAGGGTGTTGATGCCCTGGATCATCTCCGCCTCGCCGCTGAACCACGTGGCGTACGCCCCGCCGTCGCCCCAGATCATGCCGACCGTGGAGTGGCCGAACC
The DNA here is from genome assembly GCF_013409875.1 of Cellulomonas oligotrophica. Classification (GTDB taxonomy): domain Bacteria; phylum Actinomycetota; class Actinomycetes; order Actinomycetales; family Cellulomonadaceae; genus Cellulomonas; species Cellulomonas oligotrophica. The sequence goes on along the minus strand of NZ_JACCBK010000001.1, from coordinate 3,816,409 downwards.
CGTCGGGGATCGCCCCCGCCCGGTCGAACCAGTACTCCTGGATGGCGGCGGCCTGCGTGGCGTACAGGTACGCGCCCGCGTCACGGATCGCCCGGTCGCCCGTGGCCTCGCCCCACTGGACGAGGGCACCGGCGAAGTTCATGCCCTCCGAGCTGGACTCCTGGTTGTTGCCGGCGGCGAAGGCGCCGTGGCCCGACGCCCAGTCGTGGCCGGCGTACACGTCGAAGTCCCGCATGTACGGGAACAGCTCGTCGTCGCGGTCGTAGCCGTTGGCGTCACGGACGAGGAGGTCGACCATGCCGCCGTAGCGGGCGTCGGACGCCCACTGCGGGTCGAACCGGGCCAGGGTCGCGGCGGCCGCGACGAAGTACCCGTAGTGGAAGTGGTGGTCGTTGAGCTCGGTGTCGGAGCCGTACGACGCCGGGTAGCCGATGAGGGTGCCCCAGCGCTCGTCGTACGCGAAGACCTGGCCGGTCTTGCCCGGGGTCGCCGTGAACCAGTCGGTCAGGGTGGTGCGCACGCGGGCCAGGATGCGGTCGCGCAGGTCGGTGCGGCCCAGCTGGTCGGCGATCTCGACGAGCCGCGTCGCGCGCCCCAGGGCCTTGCCGGTCCAGTACGTGTCCGCGCGCAGGATGGGCAGCGGGTCGGCCGCGGCCTCCTCGAGCAGCTGCTCCAGGCGGGCGCGGTCGGCGCCGGAGGACGTCGCGACGGCCGGCACCTCGTGCAGCACCCCGGTGAAGGGGGTCGCCGTGGTCACCGAGCGGGTGCCGCGGTACGCCGTCATGGCGCCGCGCGCCGACGGGTACGTCGAGCCCAGGGCCGTGCCGCCGCCGGTCGCGGTCACGTACCGCTGCTGGTGGGGGTACAGCGCGACGACGGTGCCGTCGACGGTGCCCTGCAGGCGGCGCGTGGTCAGGCCGTAGGTGGTGCGCACGACGCCGGCGTCCTCGTCGTAGACGTAGTCGGCGCGGGTGCCCGTGACCTCGGCGAACGCGTACCGGCCGAGGTCACGTGCCGCCGCGGTGCGGGCGGCGTCGTCGGCGCCCGGGCCGGTCGGCAGCGCGGCCACCGCGAGGTACCCCTTGCCGGCGAGCGTCGAGCGCAGCGCGTTCGTCTCTCCCGTCCAGCGGGCGCCCGCGGGGGCGTAGACCCCGTAGTCGTGCCCGTTGGCGGTCAGGCCGAGCCAGGGGCCGTCGCGCCACCAGACGCGCACGTCCTGCGACGAGCGCAGCAGCGCGTCGCCGCCGGCGACGTGGTACCAGCTGATCGGCAGGCCGTGCCCGATCGTCGCCGTGAGCGAGCGCGTCCCGTCGGACCACGACGGCGTGACCGTCCAGTCCGACCAGTCCGCGACCTTCACGGTCGGGGCGTCGAGGCCCGCGACCGTGACCCGCAGGTCCTCGGCGTACGTGTAGTGGAACTCGCCGATGCCACCCGTCGTCCCCGACCGGGTCGCGGTGCGGGGCGTCGAGAGCCCGAGGCCGTCGGCCGTGGGCTGGTACGACACCGGGTGCGCGTGCAGCGGTGCGCTGAACCGGCAGTCGAGGCGCTTGTAGAGCAGCGAGCTCCACCAGTCGTTGGTGGGCAGCGCGCCGTCGGGCGCGTCGGCGGTGAGCGCGCTGCGCGGGTCGGCCTCGACGGACGCGCAGCCCTCCGGCGTCGGACCGACCGGCGTGGCCGCGTACGAGCCGGCGCCGACGGGCACGACCCCGTCGGCCGCGGCGGCCCCGGGGACGGCGACCGCGGCGAACGTGAGCGGCAGCGCCAGGGCCGCCAGCGCGGCGACGACGCGTGCGGTGCGCCGGCGCGCCGGCCGGGACGACGCGGGTGGGGTGCCCTCCGGTGCGGTGCCGGTGGCGTCGGACGACCCGCGGGCGCGGGTGGGTGAGTGGTGTCGCATGTGCTGTGCCCCCTCGGGCGCGCACCAGCGGTCCGCACGGGTCCCGGCCCGCGCACCGCGAGTGCGGTCGCGCGGACGTGCGGACCCGGCACGGGCATGCGGCCGGCACGCTGCCCCTGCTGCGACGCGCCGCGTCGTTGCGGCGCACCGTGACCTGCCCCCCGCACGACCCCCGTTGGTCGCGCTGCGATGAGAGCGATCTCACACACGGTAGGCACGGGTGATCGCGCACGGCAACCCGACAGGTCAGGGCGTCGCCCGGACGGGCGCACCGGACCGGGACGACGCGGCGCCCGCCACCAGCCGGTGACGGGCGCCTCGTGCGTCGGGCAGGGCGGGGTCGGTCAGGCCGACGCACCCTGCTTCGCGGCGATCTGCGCGCGCACGTCGTCCATGTCGAGCGCCTGGATGCCCTCGACGACCTTCGCCAGCGCCGGGCCGGGCAGCGCGCCGGCCTGGTTGAAGACGAGGACGCCGTCCCGGAACGCCATCAGCGTCGGGATCGCGGTGATCTGCAGCTCGGCGGCGAGCTGCTGCTCGGCCTCGGTGTCGACCTTCGCGTGGACGATCTGCGGGTTCTGCTCCGACGACGCCTCGAACACGGGCGCGAAGCTGCGGCACGGGCCGCACCAGGACGCCCAGAAGTCGACGAGGACGATGTCGTTCTCCTCGATCGTCTGGCGGATCGTGTCGGCGGTCAGCGTGGTGGTGGCCATCGGTCTCCTCCTCGGGTGGTCCGGGGTGTGCAGCGTCGGTACCGGCCGGGGTATTCCCGCCCGCCGGCGCGCGCCACGCGGTGGTCGGTTCGGCCACGACGCGCCGGACGCGGTAGAACTGCACGGTGACCGCCTCCGCCGAGTACCCCGTCGGCCCCGAGCGACCCTCCGGCTGGCTCAGCCCGCAGGACATCGCCACCGCGCGCAGCCAGCTGCCGATCCTCTACGTCGACGCGGTCCCCGTGCGCGTCGACGAGTCCGGCGACGTCGTGGCCGTCGGGCTGCTGCTGCGCGTGACGCCCGAGGGTGTGATGTCCCGCGCGCTGGTCTCGGGCCGCGTCATGCACCACGAGCGGGTGCGCGACGCGCTGCTGCGGCACATCGAGAAGGACCTCGGGCCGATGGCCCTGCCGATGGTCCCGTCGTCCCCGCAGCCGTTCACGGTCGCCGAGTACTTCCCGACCCCCGGCGTGACGCCGTACCACGACCCCCGCCAGCACGCGGTGTCGCTGGCGTACGTCGTGCCCGTCGCCGGCGACTGCCGCCCCCAGCAGGACGCCCTGGACCTGGCCTGGCTGACGCCCGAGGAGGCGTGCACCGAGGCCGTGCAGGTCGAGATGAACGGCGGCCAGGGCCTGCTCCTGCGCCAGGCGATGGCGTGGGTGGGGCGCCTGCCCTGAGGCCCGGGCCTGGGACCGCTCAGCCCAGGTCGAGGTGCGGCCAGTCCGCCAGGTCGGCGCGCAGCTGACGGTCGTGGGTCGCCACGACGACGGCCGCGGACGTGCCGCGCAGCGCGGTCGTCAGCTCGTCGACCAGACCGACCGACAGGTGGTTCGTCGGCTCGTCGAGCACGAGCACGTGCGGCGCCGCCAGGAGGGCGCACGCGAGGTCGAAGCGGCGGCGCTGCCCCACGGACAGCTCGCCGAGCGGCCGGTCGAGGTCGTCCTCGCCGAGCAGCCCGAGGGCCGCGACGGGCACGAGGTGCCCGGGGTCGAGCAGCCCCTGCTCCAGCAGCCGCAGGGCGTGCCGCGCGTAGGCGTCGAACGCCGACGGCGTCGCCCCGGGCCGCGCGACGGGCGCCGCGTGCTCGGCCGGACCCTCCTGGGCGAGCACGCCGAGCCGCACGCCGGGCGCCAGGGTGCGCGTGCCCCGGTCCAGCCCCGCAGCACCGGTGAGCGCGGCCAGGAGCGTCGACTTGCCCGCACCGTTCGGGCCCGTCACGAGCAGGCGCGCGGCGGGCATGACGTCGACCCGACGTCCGGGCAGGTCGAGCCGTCCGTCGACGCGGGGTGCCCGGACCTCCAGCAGCGGGCCGCCGCCGTAGTCCCCCGGCACCGACGGCAGGTCGGGGAACGCGAGCGCCGGCGGCGGCACGGGGACCTCGACGGCCTGCTCCTCCAGGCGCTGCACGAGGCGGTCCGCGGCCTTGACGTGGATCCGCGCCCGCGTCGCCCGGCGGTTCTTCTGCGAGCCCTTGGGCGGGCGCCACTCGTCGGACAGGCCCTCGTAGGACTTGTCGAGCCGGTCGGCGAGCTGCGCGGCCCGCTTGCGCTCGGCCCGGTGGCGGGCGCGCCAGCGGCGCAGCATCTGGTCGCGCGCGAACCGGTAGTCCGCGTACCGGGCGGCGCCGTAGAGCACGGGCCGCCCGTCCATCGAGGGGTCGAGGTCGAGGATCGCGGTCATGACGTCGTCGAGGAGCCGCCGGTCGTGCGTCACGATCACGAGCCCGCCCGCCCACGCGCGCAGCTGCGCCGTGAGGTGGTCGACACCCGCGACGTCGAGGTGGTTGGTCGGCTCGTCCAGGAGCAGCAGGTCGGCGCGTTCGGCGAGCCGGCAGGCCAGGCGGACCCGGTACCGCTCGCCGACGCTCAGGGACGCGAGCGTGCGGTCCCGGTCCCGGGGGGCGCCCAGCCGGCTGAGGGACTCGTCGACGCGGCGGTCGACGTCCCACGCCGCGAGGTGCTCGTACCGGGCGATCGCCCCGGTGAGCCACGTGACGTCGCCGGACTCGTGGTCGAACGCGTCGATGGCGCGCGCCAGCTCGTCGGCGACGGCCCGGGCCCCCGCCCCCGCCTGCTCCACGAGCGTGCCGACCGTGTCGCCGGGCGCGACCTCGAGGTCCTGCTCCACGACGGCCAGCGACCCGCGCCGGCGCACCTGCCCCCGCTGCGGCGCGAGCCGGCCCGCCAGGACCCCGAGCAGCGTCGACTTGCCCGCGCCGTTCTCCCCCACCAGGCCCACGCGGTCGCCGGCGGACACCGTCAGGTCGAGCGCGTCCAGCACCGGCCGGCCCGGGTACCCGAACGTCACGGCGTCGGCGACGAGCTGGACGTCGCCGGGCCTCGGCGCGCCCGTCATCGGCCCAGCGCCGCCACCACGTGCGGCACGAGCGCCCGGAACGCCTGCCCGCGGTGGCTGATCGCGTTCTTCTCCTGCGGCGACAGCTCCGCGCAGGTGCGCTCCTGCCCCCGCGGCACGAGCACCGGGTCGTACCCGAAGCCGTGGCTCCCGCGCGGGGCGGTCGCGAGCGTGCCCTCCAGCGTGCCCCGCACGACGTGCTCGTGCCCGTCGGGCGTCACCAGGGCCGCCGCGCAGACGAACCGCGCACCCCGGTGCGCGGGGGCGATGTCGGCGAGCTGGGCGAGCAGCAGCGCGAGGTTCGCGGCGTCGTCGCCGTGCCGGCCGGCCCAGCGGGCCGAGAAGATCCCCGGGGCGCCGCCGAGCACGTCGACGGCGAGGCCCGAGTCGTCCGCGACCGCGACCAGACCGGTCGCCGCCGCGAGCGCACGCGCCTTGATCAGGGCGTTCTCCTCGAACGTGACGCCGTCTTCGACGGGCTCGGGCGCGTGCACGTCGCGCGCGCCGACGACCGCGGCCTCGGGCAGGTCCGGCAGCGCCGGGTGCAGGATCGCCCGCAGCTCGCCGACCTTGTGCGCGTTGTGGGTCGCCAGCACCAGCCGCGCGCCGGCGGGCACGACCACCCCGCTCGCCGCACCGCTCACGGGGCCATGACCTGCCGCGTCGCCGTCCCGTCGGACGCCGGGGCGGCGAGCACCTCGGCCTGCAGGCGCGTGAGCTCGGCGGTGCCGGCCAGCGCCAGGTCGAGCAGCGCGTCGAGCTCGGCACGGTCGAACGGGGTCTGCTCGGCGGTGCCCTGCACCTCGACGAACCGGCCGGCACCGGTGACGACGACGTTCATGTCCGTCTCCGCGCGCACGTCCTCGACGTACGGCAGGTCCAGCACGGGCACGCCGTCGACGATGCCGACGCTGACGGCCGCGACGGAGTCCCGCAGCACCTGCCGCCCGGGCTTGACGATGCCCGCGCCCTGCGCCCACGCGACCGCGTCGGCGAGCGCGACGTACGCACCGGTGATCGCGGCGGTGCGGGTGCCGCCGTCGGCCTGCAGGACGTCGCAGTCCAGCACGACCGTGCTCTCGCCGAGCGCGGCGACGTCCACGACCGCGCGCAGCGAGCGCCCGACGAGTCGCGAGATCTCGTGCGTGCGCCCGCCGACCTTGCCGCGCACCGACTCCCGGTCGGACCGCGAGCTGGTGGCGCGCGGCAGCATCGCGTACTCCGCGGTGACCCAGCCCTGGCCGGAGCCCTTGCGCCAGCGCGGCACGCCCTCGGTGAACGACGCGACGCACAGCACCTTCGTGCCGCCGAACTCGACCAGCACGCTGCCCTCGCCGGCGTCGAGGAACCGACGCGTGATCGTCACGGGCCGCAGCTGGTCAGGACGGCGCCCGTCGGCGCGCGCAGGGGTGCTCGAGGTCATGCCCCGACCCTACGTGCCGGTACCCGCCGGTCCGGAACGCGCCCGGTCCCGTGGCACCGTCAGGGCCGACCGAGATGGTCCCCGGCGCGCAGGCGCAGGGAGGAGCGGACGAAGGCGACGCCCAGGGTCGCGCTCACCGCGGCGGCGAGCAGGACGGCCCACAGGTCCGGCTGCCCGGGGGCCCGGAGCACGGCCGAGACGGACTCGACGAGGAAGAGCCCGCCGAGGACGAAGCCGGAGGTGGGGCGGGCGGTCATGCGCCACGGGGCGCGGGGCGCGGCGACGTCCTCGACGTCGGCGTCACGGAAGGTCCGGACGGCGACGCCCACGACGACAACCTGCAGCACGATCACCCCGGGCACGAACGCCCACTCCCCGAGGGCGACGCCCAGGAGGACCGCACCGAGCACCGCGGCGACGGGGGCGAGGAGCAGGTAAGCGAGCTTGCCGGAGGGGGTGAGGACGCGCCACGGCACCCGACCGTCGGGCCCGCTCACAGGGCCAGGACCAGGCCGGGGGTGGCGACGACCACGGGCCCGTCGTAGACGGCGCGGGCCTCGGCCGCCGCGGCCTCGGCGTCGTTCCACGCGGGCACGTGCGTGACGACCAGGCGGCCGGAGCGCCCCCGGGCGGCGGCCTCGCCGGCGCGGCGCCCCGTCAGGTGCACGCCGCGGACGGCGTCGTCACGGCCCTCGACGAACGCGGCCTCGGACAGCAGCAGGTCGGCGCCGGTGGCGAGGTCGTCCAGGCCCGGGCACGCGTCGGTGTCCCCGGTGTAGGCGAGGGTCACGCGGCGCGCCGGGTCGGCGTCCGACGGGCCCGTGACGCGCAGCCCGAACGCGGGCACCGGGTGCAGCACGGGGACGGGCGTCACCTCCAGCGGCCCGACCCGCACGGGCGTGCCGGCCTGCCAGGCGTGCACGTCGAACACCTCGCCGGTGTCGGTGGCGGGGTCACGGCCGGTGAGCTCGAGCAGGCGGTCGCGCGTGCCCTCGGGCCCGTGGACGGCCAGCGGGGGTAGCGGGCCCTGCGGGCGGTAGCGGCGCAGCACGCCGAGCACCGCCATGTCGGCGACGTGGTCGGCGTGCAGGTGGCTGAGCGCGACCAGGTCGAGCGCGGCCGGGTCGCCGTACCGCTGCAGGGGGCCCAGCGCGCCGTTGCCCAGGTCGAGCAGGACCGACCAGGTGCGCCCGTCGGCGTCCTCGGCCTGCACGAGGTACGACGACGCGGCCGAGTCCGGCCCGGGGAAGGACCCGGAGCACCCGACGACGACGAGCCTCACCGCAGCGCTCCCCGCGGCTCCACCGCCTCGACCTCGGGGCCCAGGAACCGACGCGCGAGCGTCGCGAACCCTGCGGGGTCACCCGTGGCGAGGAAGCGGTGGGTCGCCGGCCCGGCGGCCGGGTCGCGCTCGAGGTCGTGCGCGACGAGCGTGCGGTAGACGTCCTTGGCGGTCTCCTCGGCGCTCGACACCAGGGTGACCTCCTCCCCCATGACGTACGAGATGGCACCGGTCAGCAGCGGGTAGTGCGTGCAGCCCAGCACGAGGGTGTCGACGCCGGCGGCGCGCACCGGGTCGAGGTACTCGTGCGCGACCGCGAGCACGTCGGGGCCCGACGTCACGCCGGCCTCGACGAGCTCGACGAAGCGCGGGCACGCCTGCGAGACGAGCTCGACGCCCGCCACGGCGAACGCGTCGTCGTACGCCCGGGACTCGACGGTCGCGCGCGTGCCGATGACGCCGATGCGGCCGTTGCGGGTCGCGGCGACCGCGCGGCGGGCCGCGGGCAGGATCACCTCGACCACGGGCAGGCCGCGGCGCAGCGTGTACCGCTCGCGGGCGTCGCGCAGCATCGCCGCCGACGCGCTGTTGCAGGCGATGACGAGCATCTTCACGCCCGCGTCGACGAGGTCGTCCATGATCTCGAGCGCGTGCGCGCGCACCGCGGCGAGCGGCTTGGGCCCGTACGGGCTGTTCAGGGTGTCGCCGATGTACAGCGTGGACTCGGCGGGCAGCTGGTCGAGGATCGCCCGCGCCACCGTGAGCCCCCCGACGCCGGAGTCGAAGATGCCGATCGGGGCGTCGTTCACCCGACGCACACTAGCCCGCCGACCGGCCGCGCCCCGGGTGCTCCGGTCCCGGTGCGGCGAGCATCACAGCGACGAGGGACTCCTGCAGCCACGACAGGGCGTCGTACAGCGCCACGAGGTAGGCGCGGGCGTCGTCGCCGTCGGCCGCGTCCGAGGCGTGCAGCGCCTGCGCGTCGGCGTCGGTGCGCACGCCCAGCCGGTCGGCGAGCACGAGGCGCACGTCGGTGAGGGTCGCCGCGACGTCGCCGGCGCGGGCGGGGTCGACGACGAGCGCGTCGTCCGGCCACCCGGGCTCCCCGTGCGCGACGACCGTCCACAGCGCGCGCAGCCGGGCGACCTTGCGGGCGCGCAGGTCGTCCTCGGTCAGGCGCCGGAACTCGGCCGCGACCTCGTCGTCGTCGCGCGACGCGTCCGGCAGCAGCCGCCGCACCGCGGGGTCCGTGGGCGGCTCGACCGGGGCGATCCGCACGGTCCACAGCGCGGCGTCGGCACCGGCAGGGCCGTCGGGCCCCGCGTCGGGCTCGGCCGGTCCGTCCTCGAGCCGGCCCGCGCCGAGCAGCTCGGCGACGTCGGCGAGCACCGAGGCCACGACCTCCCGCTCGGTGGCGTCGAGCTCGGCGACGTAGCGGCCCTGGCGCTCCCGGAACGCGCGCATCACTCGCCGCCCCGCTGCAGCGTCGCCCACAGCCCGAACCCGTGCATGGCCTGCACGTCGACCTCCATCTGCTCGCGCGTGCCCGTCGACACCGCGGCCCGCCCCTCCTCGTGGACCTGCCGCATGAGCTTCTCCGCCTTCGGCCGTGGGTACCCGAAGTACGACTCGAAGACGTACGTGACGTAGGACATGAGGTTCACGGGGTCGTTCCAGACGAGCGTGACCCAGGCGTCGGCGAGGCCGACCTCCTCGTCGGCGGCCTGGTCCGGGAGCACGTCGGCGGGGGCGACGGAGGCGACGGCGAGCACGGGGCCACTGTAGGTGGGCCGGGCACGACCGGTCCGCCCGGCGCCGTCTACCGTGACGCCATGACCGACACGGCCCGCCCGGCCTCGCCCAGCACCGCGCTGCTGACCGACCGCTACGAGCTGACCATGCTGCAGGCCGCCCTGGCCGACGGCACCGCCGACCGGCGCTGCGTGTTCGAGGTGTTCACGCGCCGCCTGCCCGCCGGCCGCCGGTACGGGGTGCTGGCGGGCACCGGGCGGCTGCTGGAGGTGCTCGAGGACTTCCGGTTCGGCGCCGACGAGCTCGCGTGGCTGGCCGACGAGCGGGTCGTCGACGACCGCACGCTGGAGTACCTGGCCGGCTACCGGTTCGGCGGCGACGTCGTCGGGTACGCGGAGGGCGAGGCGTTCTTCCCGCAGTCGCCGGTGCTGGTCGTCGAGGGCACGTTCGCCGAGGCGGTGCTGCTGGAGACCCTCGTGCTGTCGGTGCTGAACTTCGACTCGGCGGTCGCCTCGGCGGCCTCCCGCATGACCAGCGCGGCCGTGGACCGCCCGTGCCTGGAGATGGGCGCCCGGCGCGCGCACGAGCACGCCGCCGTCGCCGCGGCCCGTGCGGCGGTCGTCGCGGGCTTCGCCGGGACGTCGAACCTCGAGGCGGGACGCCGGTGGGGCCTGCCGACGATCGGCACCGCCGCGCACGCCTTCACGCTCCTGCACGACGACGAGGAGCAGGCGTTCGCGTCGCAGGTCCGCTCGTCCGGCGCGGGCACGACGCTGCTCGTCGACACCTACGACGTGCGCCGCGGCGTGGAGCGGGCGCTCGCGGCCGCCGGGACGGGGCTCGGGGCGGTGCGCCTGGACTCCGGCGACCTGGGCGTGCTGGCCCACGAGGTCCGCGCCCAGCTCGACGCGGCGGGCGCGCACGGCACCCGGATCGTCGTCACGTCGGACCTGGACGAGTACGCGATCGCGGCGCTCGCCGTGGCGCCCGTCGACACGTACGGCGTGGGGACGTCGCTCGTCACCGGGTCGGGCTCGCCCACCTGCGGGATGGTCTACAAGCTCGTCGCCCGCGAGGACGCCGCCGGGGTGATGCGGCCCGTGGCGAAGGCGTCGCGGGCCAAGACCAGCGTGGGCGGGCGCAAGGCCGCGGCACGGCGCCTCGACGAGGACGGGCGCGCCGTGGAGGAGGTGCTGGTCACCGGGCCGGACGACCGGGTCGCGCAGTGGTCGCGGGGCCGCGGCGACGTACCCGCCGACCTGCGACCCCTGCACGTGGACCTCGTGCGCGACGGTGCGGTCGTCGACGGCTGGACCGGACGCGCGGGTGTCGCCGCGGCCGTCGCACGGCACCGGGCGTCGCGCGACGAGCTGCCGCGCGGGGCGCGCCGGCTCTCCGCCGACGAGGCCGCCGTGCCGACGACGACCTGGCGCCTCGACGCCTGAGGTCGCGGCGCGGGCGCTGCACCCGGCCCGGACACGCCGAGGGCCGGGACGCGATGCGTCCCGGCCCTCGTGGGCGGTCGACGGGGGGGGTGGTCGACCGGCGTCCTTGCGGCGACTAGATCCTGGCGCGCCCGCGGCCGACGAGGCCGAGGATGAGGCTGACGACGAGGACGATGACACCGATCCAGATGAGGAACTGGCCGATGTTCGTCGCGACGCCGAGGACGACGAGGACGACGCCGACGAGGATGAGGATGAGCCAGCTGGGCATGTGCACCTCTCAGGCTGTGAGCACCGACCCAGTGTGTGGTCGGTGACCGCTTGCGGCGTCCGGGGGAACCCGGAGCCGGTGTTCGTGACGTGGAAGAGCCTGGCAGCGGGTGAGCGGCTCGGCACGTCGAGAGGCCGAATTGCGTGATCGCCGCGCTTTGCTATGTGGTCGCGCGTCCAGGCCTCTGACCTGCGATCTCATCGACTTCTCATCGTCCGCATCGTGAGATGAGCGCGGGGTCCCCGACAGGTCGAGGCAACCCCGGACGCAGCGCGACCGCCGGACGGGTGACCCGTCCGGCGGTCGCGCGGGGGCTCGCGTCAGCGCCGCCCGACGAACCAGCCGCGCAGCATGTCGACCCGCTGCTGGATCTCGTCCGGGGCCGCCAGCGCCACCTCCGGGCCGCCGCACCGGCGGCGCAGCTCGGCGTGCACGGTCGCGTGCGGCTGACCGCTGCGCCGCGCCCACGCGCCCACCAGCTGGGCCAGCTCCTTGCGCAGCGCCGCCTGCTGGCGGTGGTCCATCTCCGGCTTCGGCGGCGGCTGCTGCGCCGCACGGCGCGCCCCCTGCTGGTCGGCCTGGCGCTGGCGCAGCAGGGTCGTCACCTGCTCCGCGTCCAGCAGGCCCGGCAGGCCCAGGAAGTCCAGCTCCTCGTCCGAGCCGACCTCGGCCCCCGTGCCGAACTCGCCGCCGTCGAACAGCACGCGGTCGAACGACGCCTGCGCCTCGAGCGCCTGGAACGCCCCCACGACGCCGTCCGCGCCCACCGTGTCGGCCGTGCGCCGCTCGGTCTGCGCGTCCAGCAGCAGCGACGCCTCGAGGTCGTCGCCCTCCTTCGTCGGCCGGTCCAGCGCGTGGTCGCGCTCGACCTCCATCGTCGAGGCCAGCTCGAGCAGCGTGGGCACGCTCGGCAGGAACACCGACGCCGTCTCCCCGCGGCGGCGGGCACGCACGAAGCGCCCGACGGCCTGCGCGAAGAACAGGGGCGTCGACGTGCTCGTGGCGTACACGCCGACGGCCAGGCGCGGCACGTCCACGCCCTCGGACACCATCCGGACCGCGACGAGCCAGCGCGAGTCGCTCGCGGCGAACTCCTCGATCCGGTCGCTGGCCCCGTCGTCGTCCGACAGCACGACCGTCGGGGACGTGCCCGTGATCCGGGCCAGGTGGCCGGCGTAGGCGCGCGCGTCGGTCTGGTCGGTCGCGATGACCATGGCACCCGCGTCGGGCACCGCCCGCCGGACCTCCGTCAGCCGCCGGTCCGCGGCCTGCAGGACCGACGGGATCCACTCCCCCTCGGGGTTCAGCGCCGTGCGCCACGCCTGCGCCGTCATGTCCTTGGTCAGCGGCTCGCCCAGCCGCGCGGCGATCTCGTCGCCCGCCTTGGTGCGCCAGCGCATCGAGCCCGAGTAGGACAGGAAGATCACCGGACGCACGACGTGGTCGCGCAGCGCCTCCCCGTAGCCGTAGGTGTAGTCCGCCACGGAGCGCCGGATGCCCTGGCCGTCCGGCGCGTACTGCACGAACGGGATCGGGGCCGTGTCCGAGCGGAACGGCGTCCCCGTCAGCGCGAGCCGGCGCGTCGCCCCCTCGAACGCCTCACGGACCGCGTCGCCCCACGAGAGCGCGTCGCCGCCGTGGTGCACCTCGTCGAGGATCACCAGCGTCGGCTCGGCACCCGTGCGCGCCGCGTGCAGCGCCGGCTTGCTCGCCACCTGGGCGTACGTCACCGCGACGCCGTCGTACCCGGCGCCGTGCCGCCCCTGGGCGTTGGTGAACCGCGGGTCCAGGCGGATGCCCACGCGGGCGGCCGCGTCGGCCCACTGCTTCTTCAGGTGCTCCGTCGGGGCGACCACGGTGACGCGCCGCACCACCCGGGCCTCGAGAAGCTCGGTGGCGATGCGCAGCGCGAACGTCGTCTTGCCGGCGCCCGGCGTCGCGACCGCGAGAAAGTCGCGCGGGGCGCGCGTGCGGTACTGCTCGATGGCCTCCGCCTGCCAGGCCCGCAGGCTCCCCGCCGCACCCCAGGGCGCGCGCGCCGGGAACGCCGGCGGCAGCTGCGACGCCGCCGACGACGACGGGTGCTGGGGGGTGTGGGTGGGAGCAGGCAGGGACGTGGGGCGCCGTGCCGCGCTCACGCGCCGCCCGAGCCGGAGCCCTTGCCCCGCCCGAAGCCGAAGAAGCCGCGACCTCCGCCGCCACCGCCCGCCCCGTCGGAGCCGCCCTCGCCGTCCTGCGGCTCGCGCAGCCCCTCGTAGATCTCCTTGCAGACCGGGCAGACCGGGAACTTGTTCGGGTCGCGGCCGGGCACCCAGACCTTGCCGCAGAGCGCGACGACCGGCTTGCCGGACATCGCGGACTGCATGATCTTCTCCTTGCGCACGTAGTGCGCGAAGCGCTCGTGGTCGCCCGGCTCGACCTGCTCCTCGGACTCCGTGCGCTCGAGGACGGACGTCCCCGAGCGGGTGTCCGGGCCGAACGGGTCGTCGGGCCCGGAGGGCTGCGGGGTCGGCTCGCTCATGGCCGACATGCTACGTCGCGCCCCGCGCCGGGAGGGTCCACGACCCTCCCGGCGCGAGCCCCCGGCGGCCCCCTGCCTCCCCCCGCACCCTGGCATCCTCTCCCCTCAGATCGTCTGCCAGGACGGCTTGTCGGCCCACGTCTGCCGGTAGTGGTCGGCCAGCTGGAGCCGGCTCGCCGCGGCGTCGTCGACCAGGACGGTCACGTGCGGGTGCATCTGCAGCACCGAGCCCGGCCACAGCGCGGTCACCGGCCCCTCGACGAGCTGGTGCACCGCCTGCGCCTTGTGCCTGCCGGTCGCGACGAGCACCAGGTGCCGGGCCTCCAGCACGGTGCCCAGGCCCTGGGTCAGGCAGTGCGTCGGCACGGCGTCGACGTCGCCGTCGAAGAACCGGGCGTTGTCCTCGCGCGTCTGGCGCGTGAGGGTCTTGATGCGCGTGCGCGAGGCCAGCGACGAGCCCGGCTCGTTGAACGCCACGTGCCCGTCGGTGCCCACGCCGAGCACCTGCAGGTCCACGCCGCCCGCGTCGGCGATGGCACGCTCGTACGCGGCGCAGGCCGCCGGCAGGTCCGCCGCCAGGCCGTCGGGGCCCTGCACGGCGTCCGACGGCAGGTCCACGCGCGAGACGAGCTCGGTCTCGATCACGGTGCGGTACCGCTGCGGGTGGTCCGCCGGCAGGCCCACGTACTCGTCGAGCAGGAACCCGCGCGCCCGGGCGAACGACAGCCCGCGCTCGGCGTGCCGCCGCGCCAGCTCGTCGTACACGGCCAGCGGGCTCGAGCCCGTCGCCAGGCCCAGCACGGCGTCGGGGCGCGTCACGAGCAGCCGCTCGACCGCGTCCGCCGCGAGCTGCGCCAGCCGCGCCACCGGCGCGATGACGACCTCCATCAGTCCACCTCTCCTCGTCCCACCAGGGCGGCGCCGACGGCGCCGACCGGCACGTCCGGCGGCGCCAGGCGCAGCCGGTCGGCCACGCGCAGCGACGCCAGGAACGGCGACGCGCGCGACTCGTCCTCCAGCACGGCGCGCACGGCGCCGAGCAGCGGCTCGCCGAGCCGGGCGACGCCGCCGCCCAGCACGACGCGGTCCACGTCGCAGGTCAGCACGAGCACCCGCACGGCCGACGCGACGGCCCAGGCGAACCGGTCCCGGACGGCGCGGGCCTGCGCGTCGCCAGCCGCGGCGGCCTCGAACACCTCCACGGGCGAGGGCCTCCCGGTGCGAGAGGGCCACGCGGCGTCGAGCGCGCTGCCGGACGCGTACTGCTCGACGCACCCGCGCTGCCCGCACTTGCACGGCAGCCCGTCGGGCACGAGCGTCAGGTGCCCGACCTCGCCGGCCGCACGGTGCGCGCCGCGGCGCAGCCGCCCGTCGAGCAGCAGGCCCGCGGCGACCCCGGTGCCGAGGGCGAGGAACGCCAGGTCGCGCCCCGTCCCGGGCGGGGCGGGCACGGCGTGCTCGGCACCCAGCACGGCGACGTTGAGGTCGTTCTCCAGGTGCACGCGCCCCGGCAGGCCGAGGACGTCGGCGACCGCGTCCGCGAGCGCGAACCGGTGGGTGACGCCGACGTTGACGGCGTGCTCGACGCTGCCCGCGCCGGGGTCGACGACGCCGGGCACGCCCACGCCGACGCCGACGAGCGCGGCCGGGGGCACACCGTGCTCGGCGGCGAGCGTGCGGACGGCCGTGGCGACGGCGTCGACGAGCCCGTCGGGCCCCGGCACGGTGGGGGCGCGGTGGGTGCCGACGAGGGTGGCGTGCGGGTCGAGCAGCGCGGCGAGCACCTTGGTGCCGCCGATGTCGACGCCGACGGACCAGCCCGGTGCGACCGCGGCGGGCACGGCAGGTGCGCCCTCGTCCGCGAGGGTCGTGGTGCGCATCGCTCAGCCCTTGACCGCTCCGGAGACCAGGCCCCCGGTCATCCGACCCTGCACGAGCAGGAAGAACACGATCACCGGGACGGCGACGAGCACCGAGCCGGCCATGAGGGCGCCCCAGTCGGTGGCGCGGGTGGCCTGCTGGAAGGTCCGCAGCCACACCGGCAGGGTCATCGACTCGGGCCGCTGCATGATGATCAGCGCCATCATGAACTCGTTCCAGGCCTGCAGGAACGCGAACACCCCGGTGGCGACGAGGCCGGGGGCGAGCAGCGGGAAGGTGATGGCCCAGAACGCGCGCCCGCGGGAGCAGCCGTCGATCATCGCGGCCTCCTCGAGCTCGACGGGCACGCCGGCGACGAACCCCCGCAGGGTCCAGATGGTGAAGGGCAGGACGCCGGCGAGGTACACGAGCCCGAGCCCGAGGACGGTGTTGAGCAGGCGCCACCCGTCGACGAGCTGGAAGACCGAGATCATCATGGCCTCGCCCGGGATCATCTGGACGACGAGGATCGACAGGACGAACGCGCGGCGCCCGCGGAACCGGAAGCGCGTGACGGCCAGGGCCCCGACGAACGCGCAGAGCATCGAGGCGACGAGCACCCCGAACGTCACGGTCAGGGAGTTGCCGAGCGCCGGCAGGAACGGGGAGCGCTCCTGCTCGAAGATCGCGGTGCCGTAGTTGCGCAGCGTCGGCTCGTCGGGCCACAGGTGCAGGCGGGGGCCGATGATCTCGTCCGTCGGCAGGAGCGAGGTGTTGAGCATCCAGTAGACGGGGAAGGCGAAGGCGGCGGACACGACGAGCGCGACCAGGCCCCAGCCCCAGGTGGCGGCGCGTCGGCGCAGCGGGGGCCGGCGGACGGCGCCGGGCGGTGCGGGGCGCAGGGCGCGCGCGGCGGCGGTCGCCACGGGCGCGGCGGGTGCGAGGCTCACAGGTCCCCCTCCTCCTTGACCGTCGCGCGCACGTAGTACGCGGAGATCACGAGCATGATCACGGTGAAGAGCACGGCGATGGCGCTGGCGGCGCCGTAGTGCCCCTGACCCATCCCCATCTCGTAGATGTAGACGCCGAGGGTGCTCGTCTCGGACTTGATGCCGCCGATGCCCTGCAGGACGTAGATCTGCGTGAAGACCTTGAGGTCCCAGATCATCGACAGCACGATCAGCACCGTGTAGATGGACCGCACGAACGGCACCTGGACGCGGAAGAACCGCTGGGCGGCGCTCGCGCCGTCGAGCTGGGCGGCCTCGAGCACCTCGCCGGGGACCTGCGAGAAGCCCGCGTAGAGCGTGAACGCGACGAACGGGACGGCGCCCCAGACGATGACGAGGCTCGCGACCGCGAAGAACTGCAGCGGGTCGATGAGCCACGAGTGGCCCATCCAGCTGGTGCCCGTCGCGGCGGTGAGGAGGTGGTTGACGACGCCGTACTGGGTGTCGAAGATCCAGCCCCACACGAGCATGGCGGCGAGCGGGGGCATGGCCCAGGCGAGCAGCAGCCCGACGGACAGCACGAGGCGCATGGCGCGTCCGAGCCGGGCCAGCAGCAGCGCGAGCAGCGTGCCGACGGTGATGGTCACGACGACGCAGACGACCATGAGGCCGAAGCTGCGTGCGGCGACGGACCAGAACCGGGCGTCGGTGAGGGTGTCGGTGTAGTTGGCCAGGCCGACGAACTCGGCGGGCACGCCCATGAGCTGGGCGCGCTCGTACTCGTGCAGCGACAGCCACAGCATCCGCACGAGCGGGTAGCCGGTGATGACGGCGAGGGCGAGCAGGCTGGGGGCGAGCAGGAGCCAGGGCAGCAGGCGCCCGGTGCCGATCGCGCGGGAGGCCCGCGGGACGGGGGCGGCGCCGGGGGGCGCGGCCTGCAGGGTCGTGGAGCTCATCGGTGTCCTTCGCGTGGGACGCCTCGGCGCGCGCCGGGCCCCGGGTGGTGCCGGGGCCCGGCGTGCGCCTGCGGGCGCGGGTCGGGTCAGCCGTTGAGGATCGACTCGATGGTGGCGTCGAGCTCGGCGGCGATCTCCGGGACGTCGCCGCCCTGGGCGATCTGGACGAGCGCGTCCTGGATGACCTTCTGCGCCTCGACGTCCCCCCAGCGCGGGGACGCCGGGGTGAGCCGGGCGTTGGCCGCGGCGGTCGCGGCGGCCTGGGTGATCTCGTCGTCGGGCAGCGCCGAGGCGAGCGAGACCTTGGCGGGGATGAGCCCGTTGCCCGCGAGGATGGTCTGGTACTCCTCGGAGAGCATGATCTCGAGCGCGGACGTCGCCAGCTCGGGGTGCTCGGAGCGTGCGGCGACCGCGATGTTCGAGCCGCCCGCGAAGACCTCGGCCGCGCCGCCGTCGGCGCCGGGCAGGGCGAACGCGTGCAGGTCGGACCCGTAGGTGTCGGGGCAGCCGGGCACCTCGGCGTCGGCGGGGGCCACGACGGACCACTTCACCCAGCTCGGTGCGGACAGGAACGTGGTCGCACCCTCGCAGAACGGCACCTGCAGGTTGGTCTCGTCGCCGTCCTTGGGGGCGTTGGACGCGTTCTCGAAGAGGTCCTGGACCTGCTCGAGCCCGGCGATCCCGCCCTCGGAGGAGAAGCCGGCCTCCCAGGTGCCGTCGTCGCCCTGCTCGGCGACGAAGCCGCCGTTCTCCCACACGAAGGGCAGCATGTTGTACCAGTCCTGGCCGGGGAACCAGACGCCGGAGTGCTCGTCGGTCCGGGCGGCCTTGGCGGCCTCGACGTACTCGTCGAGCGTCGTGGGGACCTCGGCGTCCCCGAGGATCTGCTCGCTGTAGAACACCACGCGCGAGCCGGCGTAGTAGGGGGCCGCGTAGAACGTGTCCTCCCAGGTGCCGACCTCGACGAACCCGGGCAGCAGGTCGTCGCCGCCGAGGTCCTCGCGGACGTCGTCGAGCGGGGCGAAGAAGCCGGCGGACGTGAACGTGGGGGCCTGGGTGTTGCCGACCTCGACGACGTCGGGGCTGTCCGAGCCGGACAGCGCGGTGGTGAGCTTGTCGACGAGGCCGTCCCAGGCCTGCTCCTCGATGACGAGGGTCGAGCCGGGGTTCTCCTCCTCGAAGGTCTCGACGAGGAGCTCGCGCGCCTCGTCGGGCGTGTCGGTGCCGACGAGCCAGACGCGGATCTCGGCGCCCTCGGCGTCGTCGGTCGCGCCGCCGCCGGTCGAGCCGGACGAGCACGCCGTGAGCACGAGCGCCGCCGCCGCACCGACGGCCGCGAAACGTAGGATCTTCACGTTGGGGTTTCCTCCCATGAGCGAGGCTGCCGTCGTTGCGACGGCGCCGGGGGGTGCACTTCCGACCTGCAGGACGGCCGGCTCGGGGTCGTCACGTGATCCCGAGCTGGCCCTGGAGGACGAGGACCGCGGCACCTGCCAGTGCCGCGTCCTCGTCCGACGCCGCCGCGCGCACCCGCAGGTCGTGCCCGATCACGGGCATGGTGCGGTCGCGCACGGTGGCGAGCGTCGCCTCCCGCAGGGGTCCGTCGAGCAGCTCCGGCGGGCCGGAGAGCAGGACCTCGGCGAGGTTGAGCGCGCTGACGACGGGTGCCAGGGTCCGCCCCAGCATCCGTCCGACCGACGCCAGCGCGGCGTCGGAGTCCTCGGGGCCCAGACCGGCCGTGCGCCGGCGCAGGGCCGGGGCGCTCAGGACGGTCTCGAGGCAGCCGCGGCGCCCGCACGCGCACGGCTGCGGGGTCTCGCCGGGCGTCGTCTCGTCGACGACGGTGACGTGGCCGATCTCGCCGGCCGCGTGCCCGCGTCCGCGCACGAGGGCACCGTCCACGACGAGCCCGGCACCGACGCCCTGCCCGACGGTGACGGTCATGGTGCTGGCGGCCGCTCCCCCGTAGGTGTGCTCGCGCAGGGCCCGGGTGTTCGCGTCGTTGGCCACGTGCACGGGCGCGTCGAGCAGGGCGGCGAGGTGGGCGGCCAGGGGCACCCCGGACCAGCCGCGGTTGGGCGCCTCGAGCACGACCCCGGCGTCGTCGATGACCCCCGGGGAGGCGATGCCCACGCCGATGACGGGGCGCTCGGCCGCGGCGACGAGCGCCGCGCACAGCCCTTCGACGGTCGCGACGGCGGCGTCGCCGGTCCCTCCCTGCCAGGGCGCCGAGCGGCGCGTGACGACGTCGCCGGTGAGGGTCATGACGGCGCCGCGGGCGGTCTCGTCGTCGGTGAGGTCGACGGCGACGACGGCGTGGTCGGTGCTGCGCAGCCCCACGAGGGTGGCGGGCTTGCCGACCTTGCCCTCGGTGCGCACGCCGAGCTCGGCGACGAGCCCCTCGGCGATGAGAGCGGCGACGAGGTCGGACACGGTCACGCGGGTCAGCCCGGAGCTGCGGGCGACGTCGGCGCGCGACGAGGGGCCGTGGTGGAACAGGTGCCCCAGCACGAGCGAGCGGTTGTGCGCCCGGGCGTGCTCGGGCAGCACCTTGGTCGTGGGGCGCAGCGCGCGCCCCACCCCCTGCCTCGGCGCCGCGGCCGGCCTGGTCCCTGTCGTCACGTTTGTTAGTAGACCTTCCTTACAAATCGCCCGTCAAGACCCGAACGTGACCGTGATCACCTTGTGACCGGACGTTCACAGCGCCGAATCGCGACCGACCACGGGCCGTGACAGAAGGGCGTCGTAGCAGGTCAGCGCCCTGCTGGCAGCACAGGACGAGCCCGTCGCCCCGCGGCCTGCAGCCCGACCCCCGCCCGGTGGCACGCGGGCCGCCGGGACCACCACCCCTGTGCACGTGCACAGGGGGCCGTCGAACCTCACGCAACTCTCATCCCACGAACCACCCCGAACCGGACGAACCGCCCTAGTGTCGCTGCTGGTCACGAGGCACCCCACGGGTGTCACACGCGGCCGTCCCAGTCCGACGGCGCTCGCCGCCCCCTCCGACGAGAGCAGACATGAGCACACCTGTCGCACGTCCCGCCCGGTTCCGCCCGAGCGCACGACGCCTCCCCAAGCCGGTCGCCGTCGCGATCGCCGTGGCGTTCGCGCTCCTGACCACCGTCGCGGTCGCCCGCGTCACGTTCGCGGCCTCCGACCCGGTCGACACCACCTCCTGGTACACGATCACGAGCCGCAAGAGCGGCCTCGTGCTCCAGGCGCAGGGCACCTCCGCCGGCTCCGGCCTCACGCAGGCCGCCGCCACGGGCGCCACGTCGCAGCAGTTCCGCTTCGCGACCGCGTCGGGCGGCACCTACCGCCTCATCAACCGCGCCTCCGGGCTCGCGGTCACCGTGCCGTCGGGCAGCACCGTCACCCAGGCCGCCGACACGAGCGCCACCAACCAGCGCTGGAAGACGCTTGTCCAGAGCGACTACGTGCGCCTGGCGACGACCACCGGCACGGTCCTGCAGATCACGGGCGCCTCGACGAAGGCCGGCGCCGCGATCCAGACCGGCACGGACGGCAAGTCCTACCACCAGCAGTGGGAGATCAAGCGGGTCGGCGCCGCGACCGGCGGCACCACGCCGTCGGCCACGCCCAAGCCGTCCGCGTCGGCCTCCGCCACCCCGAAGCCGAGCGCCTCGGCCTCCGCCACGGCCGCGCCCGCCGCGGGCTCGTTCGCCAAGTGGCCCACCGCCACCGGCCAGCAGAAGGTCACGGCGACCATCAAGATCTCGGGCACCCGGGACATGGGCATGGTCCGCTACTACGGCCTGTCGTCCGGCGACCAGACCGAGGGTCAGCCGCCGATGTTCCAGCTCGAGAACGGCGCCGTCCTCAAGAACGTCATCCTCGGCGAGGGCGCGGCCGACGGCGTGCACTGCCTCGGCACCTGCACCCTCGAGAACGTGTGGTGGGAGAACGTCGGCGAGGACGCCGCGACCTTCAAGGGCACCTCCGCCTCGCAGACCATGACGGTCAACGGCGGCGGCGCGCGCTCGGCGTCGGACAAGACGTTCCAGCACAACGGCCCCGGCACGTTCGTCATCAAGAACTTCCAGCTGCAGGACTTCGGCAAGCTCTACCGCTCGTGCGGCAACTGCTCCAAGCAGTACGCCCGCACGGTCAAGGTCGAGAACGTCCTGATCACGGCGCCCGGCAAGTCGCTGGTCGGCATCAACTCCAACCTCGGCGACAAGGCCACGCTCTCCGGCGTGACGATCGTCGGCGACTCGTCGAAGAAGATCTCGATCTGCGACGAGTACAAGGGCGTGACCTCCGGCGAGCCGAGCAAGATCTCGTCCGGCCCGAGCGCCGCGTGCGGCTACACCGCCTCCTCGATCACCTACAAGTGATCGCGCTCCGTCACCCGGCGGCGTCGGCCCAGCCGAGCGCACCCGGGTGACGGACGGAGCGCGCTGCGGTCAGCACCGCTGACCGCAGCGCCTCCACCGGGCCGGCACCGCCGGCCAGCGCGGCACCGACCGCGCCGTGCAGCACGTCCCCGGCCCCGAGGGTGTCGACCACCTCGTCCGCCGGGACCGACGGCGGCCGCACGTCCTCCCGCACGACCCCCGTCGGGCCGGTCCGGCGCACCCGGACCGGCCCGGCGCCGGCGGAACGCGCCACCGTCACGGGCCCCAGGCCCGCCACGACGTCGAGCAGCGCGTCCACCGCGGCCGCACCGTTGCCCGCTCCGAGGGACTCCCCCGCGGCACCCGCCGGGACGGTGAAGACCGCCGACAGCACCGCGTGGTCCACGACCCGGAGCAGCCGGTCCAGACCCGGCTTCCAGCTCCCCCCGTCGAGCAGCACGGGCACACCCCGCTCCCGCGCGGCACGCGCGAGCGGCACCGCCGCGCCGAGGTGGTGACCGTCGACCAGGACGCACGTGGCGCCCGCGAGCGCGGCGGGCAGCACGGACGCAGCCGCGCGGCCGAGCAGGTCGGCCGGCAGGCCCGTGCCGTTGGCGGAGGCGACCGCCCGCTCCCCCGTGCCGGCCGTGACGAGCACCGTCGAGACGGGCAGCTGCCACCCGGCGGCGTCCGCGACGCCGTCGAGGAGGTCGACGACCGTCACCCCGCGGTCCGCGAGCCCGGCCCGGGCGGCCGCGGCGACCGGGCCGGCGCCGAGCACGGTGACGAGCGTGGCGGGCACGCCGAGCGCGACGGCCGTGGCCGCGGCGTTCGCGGCGGGCCCGCCGAAGGCGACGTGGCCCGCGAGGGCGGTGACCTTCTCGTCGGCGCCCGGGACCCGCTCGACCACCTGGACGACGTCGAGCGTCGTCAGCCCGCAGCACACCAGCCTGGGATCCACGTCGCCATCCTCCCCCGGGCACCCCGGCGTCGAATCGTTTCACGGGCTCGCCCGCACCCGCGCGCGGCTGCTGCACTGCTCGAGCAGGGCAAGAAAGCGGTTTCTGACGCCGTTCCGCCCGGTTCCCCGGTCGTCCGGCGCGCACCGCACCCCGCGGGCACCCGTCCGCGGGCCGCACGGGCGAGGAGGAACCATGCAGCAGCACCCGAGACCGCGGCGCCGCTGGCGCGCGGTCGTCGGCGCCGTCGTCGCCGCCGTCCTGGCCGCCGGCGTCGGCGTGGGCACGGCCGTGGGCGCACAGGCCGCGACCGTCGACACGAGCACCTGGTACGTGCTGGTCAACCGGCAGAGCACCAAGGCCATGGAGGTCGCCGGCTGGTCCACCGCCGACGGCGCCGTGGTCCAGCAGTGGGCGCGCAACGACGGCGCCTGGCAGCAGTGGCGCTTCGTCGCCGCCGGCGACGGCTGGTACCGGCTGGTCAACCGGCACTCGGGCAAGGCGCTGGACCTGTGGGAGTGGAGCACCGCCGACGGTGCGTCGTTCCGGCAGTTCACCGACCTGAACGCCACCAACCAGCACTTCCGGCTCTCCGACTCCGAGGGCGGTCGGGTCCGGCTGCTCAACCGGCACTCCGGCAAGGCGGTCACCGTCACCGACCGGTCCACGGCCGACGGCGCCACGATCACCCAGCTGACCAACCTCAACCAGTACAACCAGCAGTGGCAGCTCGTCGCGGTCGGGTCGGTCGGGTCGAGCCCCGGCACCGGCTTCCCCGCGTGGCCGACCGCCACCGGGCAGGTCGACGTCTCGGCCACCATCGCGATCTCCGGCACGCGCGACATGGGCATGGTCCGGTACTACGGGCTCGGCGACGAGGGGCAGGACGAGGGGCAGGACCCGATGGTCCGGCTCGCCGACGGGGCCGTGCTCCGCAACGTGATCCTCGGCACGGGCGCCGCCGACGGCATCCACTGCACGGGCACCTGCACGCTGGAGAACGTGTGGTGGGAGGACGTCGGCGAGGACGCCGCGACGTTCCGCGGGACCAGCGCCTCGCAGACCATGACGGTCGTCGGCGGCGGGGCGCGCCTGGCCTCGGACAAGGTGTTCCAGCACAACGGCCCCGGCACGTTCGTCATCCGGAACTTCCAGGCCTCCGGCTTCGGCAAGCTGTACCGCTCGTGCGGCAACTGCTCCACGCAGCACGCCCGCACGGTCCGGGTGGAGAACGTCCAGGTCACCACGCCCGCGTCGTCGCTCGTCGGGATCAACTCGAACTACGGCGACCGCGCCACGCTCACCGGCGTCACGATCGTCAACGACGCCTCGCGCAAGGTCGTGGTGTGCGAGGAGTACCGCGGCGTGACGTCCGGGGAGCCGACGAAGATCAGCTCGGGGCCCAGCACCGCGTGCGGGTACTCGACGTCCGCGATCACCTACCGGTGACGGGGGCCTGACCCCCGCCACCGACCCGCGGCCGTGCACGGTCGACGACCCACCACGTCGTCGCGCCGAGCACGGCCGCGGCCGTCAGCACCGACGCCCACGGGCCGACCACGTCGGCCGCCAGGTGGGACGCCACGAACGCGACCAGCGCGACGGCCACGACCAGCACCGTGCGCGCCGGGCCGACCCGCGGCCACGCCCGGACGACGCACCAGGCGCCCGCCGCGAGCAGCACCGCACCACCCAGCCAGCGCAGGCCCGTGACCTGCGCCGCCGCGAAACCCAGCACCAGTCCTGCCGCCGCCACCACCCACACCGGTCCTCGCACGCCCCCACGGTACGGGTGCCCCGACCGACGTCCCGTGCACGGGGTGCCGCCGGGGTCCTACGGTGAGGCCTGACCGACCGCACCGACCCCCGGAGGCACCTGTGCCCACCCCGCCCATCGACCCGACGACCACGTCCGCGTGGCAGGACCTCTCCGAGCACGAGAGCACCCTGACCCCCGACCTGCGGGGCTGGTTCGCCGAGGACCCGGGCCGCGCGCAGCGCCTGACCCACCAGCTCGGCGACCTCACCGTCGACCTGTCGAAGAACCTCGTCACCGACGAGACGCTGGCCCTGCTGGTCCGCCTCGGCGAGGAGGTGCAGCTCGCCGACCGGTACCAGGCCATGATCCGCGGCGAGCACATCAACGTCACCGAGGACCGCGCGGTGCTGCACACGGCCCTGCGACGCCCCGCGGACGCGGAGCCGCCGCTGGTCGTCGACGGCCAGGACGTCGACGCCGACGTGCAGCGGGTGCTCGGCGAGGTCTTCGCGTTCGCCGAGAAGGTCCGCTCCGGCGAGTGGACCGGGGTGACGGGCGAGCGCGTGCGCACCGTCGTCAACATCGGCATCGGCGGCTCCGACCTCGGCCCCGTCATGGTGTACGAGGCCCTCGAGCCGTACGTGCAGGACGGCCTGGAGGTCCGGTTCGTCTCGAACATCGACCCCACGGACCTCGCGCAGAAGACCGCGGACCTCGACCCGACGACGACGCTGTTCATCGTCGCGTCGAAGACGTTCACGACCCTGGAGACCCTCACCAACGCCCGGCTGGCCCGGACGTGGCTGTGGGAGGGACTGCTCGCGGGCGGGCACATCGCCGACACCGACGCCGACCGGCAGGGTGCGGTCGCGCAGCACTTCGTCGCGGTCTCGACGGCCCTGGACAAGGTCGCGGACTTCGGCATCGACCCGACCAACGCGTTCGGCTTCTGGGACTGGGTCGGCGGACGCTACTCCGTCGACTCCGCGATCGGCACGTCGCTGGCGATCGCGATCGGCCCCGACGCGTTCGGCGAGCTGCTGGCCGGCTTCCACACGGTCGACGAGCACACCCGCACGACCCCGCTGGCACAGAACGTGCCCTTCCTCATGGGCCTGCTCAACGTCTGGTACGTGAACTTCCTCGGGGCGCACACGCACGCCGTGCTGCCGTACGCCCAGCAGCTGCACCGCTTCGCCGCGTACCTGCAGCAGCTGACGATGGAGTCCAACGGCAAGTCGGTGCGCTGGGACGGCACGCCCGTGACCACCGCGACCGGCGAGGTGTTCTGGGGCGAGCCCGGCACCAACGGGCAGCACGCGTTCTACCAGCTCATCCACCAGGGCACCCGCCTCATCCCGGCGGACTTCATCGCCGTCGCCAACCCCGCGTACCCGCTGACGGACGGCGGCACCGACGTGCACGGCCTGTTCCTGGCGAACTTCTTCGCGCAGACCAAGGCCCTCGCGTTCGGCAAGACCGCCGAGGAGGTCCGCGCCGAGGGCACGGCCGAGGCGATCGTCCCGGCCCGGGTGTTCTCGGGGAACCGCCCGACGACGTCGATCCTCGCCCCGGCCCTCACGCCGGCGGTCGTGGGGCAGCTCGTCGCGCTGTACGAGCACATCACGTTCGCCCAGGGCGTCGTGTGGGGCATCGACTCCTTCGACCAGTGGGGCGTCGAGCTCGGCAAGAAGCTCGCGATGGAGATCGCCCCGGCCGTCGAGGGCGACGCCGCCGCCCTCGCGGCGCAGGACCCGTCCACGCAGGCGCTGATCCGGCGCTACCTGGAGCTGCGCGGCTGACGCACCAGACGACGGCGCCGTCCCCGGCCGGGGGCGGCGTCGTCGTCGCTCGTCGCGCGGGTCAGGCGAAGCGGGCGGAGCGTTCCACCACGCGCCCGACGCCGGCCTGCGCGTCCCACGTGTAGACCGTCCGGCCCTCGACGAGCACGTGCTCCACGCGGGACATCACGTCCAGCGGGTCGCCGGACCACAGCACGACGTCCCCGTCGCGCCCCGGCTCGAGCGCACCCACGCGGCCGTCGAGGCCGAAGAACGACGCGGGGTTGACGGTCAGCGCCTCGAGCGCGGTCTGCGGCGGCAGCCCCTCCTTGACCGCGAGCGACGCCTGGTGCACGAGGAGGTTGATCGGCACCACGGGGTGGTCGGTGGTGATCGCGACCCGCACGCCCGCCGCCGCGAGCGTCGCCAGGTGCCCGATCGCCCGGTCCCGCAGCTCGACCTTGGACCGGCTGGTGAGCATCGGGCCGAACACCACCGGCACGTCCCGCTCGGCCAGGACGTCGGCGATCTTGTGGGCCTCGGTGCCGTGGTTGACCACCATCCGGTACCCGAACTCGTCCGCGAGCCGCAGGGCCGTGGCGATGTCGTCGTGCCGGTGCACGTGCTGGTCCCAGACCAGCTCGCCGTCGAGGACGCGCGCCAGCGTCTCGAGCGCGAGGTCGGGGGCGAACGGCTCGCCCTTGCCGGCCGCGGCGGCCCGCGCGGCCGCGTAGTGCCGGGCCCGGGTGAAGGCCTCGCGGATGACCAGGGCCGTGCCCAGCCGCGTCGACGGCAGCTGCCTGCGCTCGCCGTAGACACGCTTCGGGTTCTCCCCCAGCGCGGACTTCACGGAGACCGACGCGGAGATCACCTGCTCGTCGACCGTGCGCCCGCCCCACGTCTTCATGGCCACCGACTGACCGCCGATCGGGTTGGCCGACCCGGGCTTGACCACGACCGACGTCACGCCGCCGGACAGCGCGTCGCGGAAGCCCTCGTCGTCGACGTTGACCGCGTCGACCGCGCGGACCGCGGCCGTGTTCGGCGTCGTCATCTCGTTGGTGTCGTCGCCCGCCTTGCCCTCGCCCTCCTCGTGCAGGCCCACGTGCCCGTGCGCCTCGACGAAGCCGGGCAGCACCCAGCGACCGGTCGCGTCGACGACCCGGGCGCCCGCGGGCACCTCGACGTCCGCACCGACGGCGGTGATGCGCCCGTCGACGACGAGGACGGTGCCGCCCGGCACGGGCGGGGACGAGACGGGGACGACGTGGCCGCCGACGACGGCGACGACCGAGGGGCTGGTGGAGGGGGAGGTCATGACCTCCACCGTAGGTCGGGCGGCCGACCGCCCCGCCGTGGCGGCGGGACGGCCGGCCGGGGCCGGGAGGGCGGCCCGTGCAGGTCAGGGGCTCGTGCAGCCCACCGACGGGGCGGTCGGGGCGGTGCCCGTGCCCTGGTAGCCGAGCTCGGTGGACGCGCCCGGCGCGAGGGCGCCGTTCCAGGCGGCGTTCGTCAGGCGCACCCCCGCGCCGTCGGCCGTGAGCACCGAGCTCCAGGAGTGCTGGACGGCGGTGGCCGGCACGCCGAGGCGCACCGTCCAGCCCTGCAGCGGCACCGACCCGGCGGTGACCCGCACGGTGGCGACCCAGCCGCCGGGCCACGCGCTGACGACCGTGTGCGTCGCGGTGCACGCCGCCGGCACCGCGGTGGGTGTCGGGGTGGGCGTCGGGGTGGGGGTCGCGGTCGGGGTGGGCGTGACCGTCGGGGTCGGGGTGGGCGTGGGGGTCACGGTGGGCGTGGGCGTGGGGGTCGGCGTCGTCCCCCCGGGCACGAGCGCGAGCGCCTGGGTCGCGGCCGGGTACCACGTCGCGGCCATCCGCTGCGTCCCGGCGTCGTTGGGGTGCACGCCGTCGCCGGTGTCGCGCGCCGGGTCCCACCCGGTCCAGTGGTCGACGACCCGCACCGGCGAGGCCGCGGTCGACGTCGCCGCCGCCCACGCCGGGATCGCCGCGTTCAGGGCCTGGGTCCGCGCCGGGCACTCGGCGCACGTCGGCGGGGCCACCGGGATGATCTGCGCCACGACCACGACCACGCGGGGGTCGACCGCACGCATCTGCCCGACGAGCGTGGTGTACGCGTCGAGGATCTGCTGCGGCGTGCGGGCGCTCCACACGTCGTTCGTCCCGAAGTGCATGAGCACGACCTGCGGCCGCGTCGCCGCGAACCAGCCGGCAGCCTCCCCCGATGCCGCGACGTTCGTCACGAGCAGGCCGCCGTGGCCCTCGTTGTCGCCGTCGTGGGCGATCCCGCAGCCCTGCGGCGGCATCGTGCCCACCATGTCGATCGCGTGCCCGTCGGCCACCAGCCGCTGGTGCAGCAGCGCGCGCCAGCAGCCGGGGTTGCCCGTGATGGAGTCGCCGAGGGCCATGACGCGGACCGGCTCGGCGACCGCGGCGGGCACCGTCGACGGGGCGGTCCCCGTGGAGGCGACCGCGGGCCCGGCCACCCCGGCCAGCACGGCGAGCACCAGCGCGGCGAGGGCCGCCAGGGCGGCGCCCCGACGGGACGGGGCGGGCGGACGGTGCGGCACCCGGTCGGGTGCGGGGCGCGCGGCAGGGCGCATGGTGGTCTCTCCTTCGACGACGGGCCCGCGCACGCGGGACGGGCCGAGCGTCCCGCGGAGTGCGCGGCGCGGGCAGGGCACGAAGCGTTTCGCACGGCCGCCCCGCCGCCGGTCCGGCGCCGGTCCAGCGGCGGGCCGGCCCAGCGCGGGCACGGGCCCGGGCGTGGCAGGCTGTCGACGTCGGGTCCGTCGCAGGAGGTGGCATGGCCGAGGTGGTGCGGGCGCGCGTCGACGCGTGGACGTGGGCCGTGCGGCTGTTCCCGACCCGTTCCGCCGCGGGCGCCGCCTGCCGCGCCGGGCACGTGCGCATCAACGGCGAGCGCGCCAAGCCCGCGACCCTCGTCGTGCCCGGCGACGAGGTGCAGGTCCGCGGCGGGGAGCGCGAGCGCCTCGTCGTCGTCCAGCGCCTGCTCGTCAAGCGGGTCTCCGCCGAGGTCGCCCGCGCCTGCTACCTCGACCGGTCGCCCGCGCCGCTGCCGCGCGAGCACGTGGCGATGGCCGGCCAGCGGGACCGCGGCGCGGGCCGACCCACCAAGCGCGAGCGCCGCGACATCGACCGGCTGCGCGGACGCTGACGCCGGTGGACGCGCGCGCGGCACCCGCCGGGGATGCGAGCGTCGTCGTGGCGGCCCCCGCCGTCGCGCTGCGCACCGCGGTGGGACTGCGCCGCGGTGCGGGCGACCCGACGTGGCACGCGACGCCCGACGGCGTGTGGCACGGGCGCCCCACGCCGGACGGGCCCGCCACCCTGCGGCTGCGGGCGCGCCCGGACGGTGTCGAGGCGCACGCGTGGGGCCCGGGGGCGCGCGCCGCGCTCGCCGACGTTCCCGGGCTGCTGGGACGCCTCGACGACGTCACGGGCTTCGCCGCGCACCTGCACCCGGCGGTGCACGCCGCGGCCCGGGCGCACCCCGACCTGCGGCTGCCCCGCTCGGGCGAGGTCTGGCCGACGCTCGTGACGGCCGTGCTGGAGCAGCGGGTCGTGGGCCTGGACGCGCACGCGTCGTGGCGCCGGCTGGTGCTGCGGCACGGTGAGCCGGCCCCGGGCCCCGCCCCGGCCGGGCTGCGGGTGTGCCCGGCCCCGGGGGTGTGGGCGTCGCTGCCGGTGTGGGAGTGGCGCGGTGCCGGGGTCGACGCCCAGCGCTCGGGCGCAGTGCAGCGCGCGGCCGTCGTCGCGCACCGGTTCACCGCGGACCTGGAGCCCGACGAGCTGGCCCGCCGGGTGCGGACGGTGGTCGGCATCGGCCCGTGGACGGCGGCCGAGACGACGGCACGGGCGCTGGGCGACCCCGACGCCGTGCAGGTCGGCGACGCGCACCTGCCGCACCTCGTGGGCTGGGCGCTGACCGGCCGGCGCGCGGACGACGCCGGGATGCTGCACCTGCTGGCACCGTGGGCGGGCCACCGTCAACGGGTGGTCGTGCTCCTCGAGCGCGCGTACCGCGGCCGGATGCCGACGTACGGCCCCCGGGCGGCACGGGCCCGGCCGATGCGCTGACGGACGGACGTCCGCCCGGGGCCGGCCCGGGATGTGCCGGGGACGTGGCGGGCGCATGATGGCCGCCAGGACGAGCTGCGAGGACGACCGCCGGCCGGAGGAGGACCCGTGGACGACGACCGACGCACGACCAGCGACCAGGTGGGACCCGACCCGGGGCGGGTGGTCGGGGCGGTGCTCGCGTTCGCCGCCTTCGTCGGCGCGTTCGCGCTGCTCACGCTGGGCTTCACGCTCGAGGGGACCACGGGGATGGTCGTGGTCGGTGCGGGGATCGTGCTCTTCGGCCTCGCGTACGCGATCCCGATGGGCGTCATGCCCGCGCTCGAGGACCGGGCGGCCCGGGGCTGACGCGCCTGCTCCGCGTGCGGCCCGGCGGCGGCGCTGCCACGGTGGAGCGATGACCTCGAGCCCCGCCCGACCGCGCGTGCTGCTGCTCGTGCGCCACGGCGAGAGCGTCGGCAACGTCGCGGCCACCGCGGCGGAGCGGGCCGGCGCCCCCACCGTGGACGTGGGCACCCGCGACGCCGACACCCCGCTCTCGGACCTCGGCCTCGCCCAGGCCCGTGCCCTCGGCGACGCCCTCGGGGCCCTGGGCGCGGCCGTCCGGCCCGACGTCGTGTGGTGCTCGCCGTACGCGCGTGCCCTGGCGACGGCCCGCACCGCGCTGGACGCGGCGGGGCTGACGCCCGACCTGCGCGTCGACGAGCGGCTGCGGGACCGTGAGCTCGGGATCCTCGACGGGCTGACCCGGCACGGCGTGCGGACCCGCCACCCGGACGAGGCGGAGCGCCGACGACGGCTCGGCAAGATGTACCACCGGCCGCCCGGCGGGGAGTCCTGGGCGGACGTCGCGCTGCGCCTGCGGGCCGCGCTCGGCGACCTGGGTGCCCGCGACGCGGGCCGGTCCGTGCTCCTCGTCGCGCACGACGCCGTGGTCGCGCTGGCCCGCTACGTGCTGCAGGACCTCGACGAGGAGCAGCTCATGGACGTGGTGCGCGACGGCAGCGTGCGCAACGCGTCGCTGAGCAGGTTCGACCACGACGGCGAGGCCTGGCACCTGCGCACCTGGGACGACGTCGACCACCTCACCGACGTGCGGGTGACCGAGCACGACGGGACGGGTGACGGCCGTGCCTGAGCAGCTGCTGACACCCGCGCTGCTGCGCGGCTGGGCGCTGCCCGAGCCGACCGGCGGCAAGGACGCGCGCGGCGGCGTGCTCGTCGTCGGGGGCGCGCGCGGGACGCCGGGGGCGGTGCTGCTGGCCGGCACGGCGGCGCTGCGCGTGGGCGCGGGCCGGCTGACGGCCGCGGTGGCCGGGTCCGTCGCGCCCGCGCTCGCGGTGGCGGTGCCCGAGTCGGGGGTCCTCGCCCTCCCGGAGGACGCGCGCGGGGGCCCGCACGCACCGGTCGACGACGACGCCCTCGACCGTGAGCTGGCGCGCGCCGACGTGGTCGTCGTGGGCCCGGGCCTCGACGAGCCCGAGGGCACGCTGACCCTGCTGCGGGCCGTGGCCCACGCGGCGCCGGGGCGCGTCCCGGTGGTGCTCGACGCGTTCGCGCTCGGGGTGCTGCGCGACGCGGCCGACGTCCGCGCGGCCGTCGCCGGGCGCGCGGTCCTCACGCCGAACCTGACGGAGGCCGCCCACCTGCTGGGCCTCGACGAGGCGGACGGCGACGACCTGGCCGTGCGGGTCGCCGACGAGTACGGCGTGGTCGCGGCGTGCGCGGGCGTCGTCGCGGCGCCCGACGGGCGGGTCTGGCGCAGCGCGACGGGGCACGCGGGCCTGGGGACCTCGGGCAGCGGCGACGTGCTCGCGGGGGCCGTCGGCGGTCTCGTCGCCCGCGGTGCGGACCTCGCGCAGGCCGCGTGCTTCGCGGTCGCGGCCCACGGGACCGCCGGCGACCGGCTCGCGGCACGGGTCGGGCTGCTCGGCTCCCTGGCCCGTGAGCTCGTCGACGAGCTGCCCGCGGTGCTCACCGAGCTCCGCGCGCGCTGACGCCCGACGGTGACGTGACCCGGGTCGTCGTGGTCGTGCGGCGTGGTCGTGGCGGATGATGGGCCCGTGGACACACCCCGTATGAACGTCGAGTCCTTCAACCTGGACCACCGCACGGTGGACGCGCCGTACATCCGGCTCGCCGACCTCAAGGTGCTGCCCGCCGGTGACGTGCTGAGCAAGTACGACGTCCGGTTCACGCAGCCCAACGCCGCGCACCTGGAGATGCCGACCGTGCACTCCCTCGAGCACCTGTTCGCCGAGCACTCGCGCAACCACTCCGACCGCGTCCTGGACTTCTCCCCCATGGGCTGCCAGACGGGCTTCTACCTGATGCTGCAGGGCCGGTGGGACGAGGCGGAGGTCGCCGACCTGGTCGCCGCGACGCTGACCGACGTGCTCGGCGCGACGGAGGTGCCCGCCGCCAACGAGGTGCAGTGCGGGTGGGGCGCCAACCACACCCTCACCGGTGCGCAGGAGGCTGCCCGCACGTTCCTCGCCGCGCGGGACGGCTGGGCGCAGGTGACGCGCGCATGAGCGCCGGAGCGGACCCGGCCGGGTCCGTCGACGCGGTCGTCGTCGTCGCGATGACCGAGGAGTGCGCCCCGTTGCTCGCGCTGGCCCGCGAGGTCGGTGCCGAGGAGGTCGTCGGGCACGCCCGCCAGCGGGTGCTCGACCTGGACGGGGTGCGCGTCCTGCTCGTGCAGTGCGGCATCGGCATGGTGAACTCCGCCGCCGCGGCGGCGGTCGCCCTGCAGCGCGTGCGGCCGCGCGTCGTGGTCAGCGCGGGCAGCGCCGGCGGGCTGGGCGTCGGCGTGCACGTCGGCGACGTCGTCGTGGGCCGGACCTGCGTGAACGCGGGTGCCGACGCGCGGGCGTTCGGGTACGAGCTCGGCCAGGTGCCGGGCATGCCCGCGACCTACCCGGGCGACGAGGCCGTCGTCGCGGCCGCCGGTGCGCTCGGGACCGCGGACCAGCGGGTCCTCGTCGGCACGGTGCTGTCGAACGACGCGTTCGTGCACGCCGGCCTCGTCGACGGGCTGCGGACGGCGTTCCCGGAGGCGCTCGCCACCGACATGGAGTCGGCCGCGCTCGCCCAGACCTGCCACCAGTACGCCGTGCCGTTCGTCACGGTCCGCGGGATCTCCGACCTGTGCGGGCCCGCCGCCGACGACGACTTCCTCACGCACGTCGACGACGCCGCGGACCGCTCGGCGGCCGTGGTCGTGGCCGCTCTGCGGGCCGTCGTCGCCGGCTGAGCGACGCACCTGCGCCGTGGCCGCCCGACGAGTCCGGGCGGTCACGGCGGTCTGCCCCTGACGCCGCCGCGGGAATCACCTTGCCCGTCCCCGGGTTGTCGGGACGAGACTGAGGACGCCCCGGCGGCCGCCCGCGCGGGCGGCGTGCCCGCGTCCCGCACGAGCAGACAGGCAGACCCCGTGACCGACGCCACGCGCCCCCTGACCACCGACGCCCCGCCACCCGTGGCGGCCGGCCCGGCCCCCGTGGCCCCGACCTCGATGACCCCGGCCCACCGCCTCGCGGTCGGCCTGCTGCTGACGTCGACGTTCATCGTCATCCTCAACGAGACCACCATGGGCGTCGCGCTGCCGTCGCTCATGGACTCCCTCGGCATCACCGCGGCCACCGGGCAGTGGCTGACCACCGGGTTCCTGCTGACGATGGCCGTCGTCATCCCCGTCACCGGGTTCCTGCTCCAGCGCGTCACCACGCGCACCGCGTTCCTCACCGCCATGGGCCTGTTCTCGGCCGGCACGCTGGTGTGCGCGCTCGCGCCCGGGTTCGAGGTGCTGCTCGTCGGGCGCGTGGTCCAGGCCGGCGGCACCGCGATCATGCTGCCCCTGCTGATGACGACGGTCATGACCGTGACCCCCGTCGCGGGGCGGGGACGCACGATGGGCAACATCTCCGTCGTCATCTCCGTCGCGCCGGCGCTCGGCCCGACCCTGTCCGGGCTGGTGCTCAGCACCCTCGAGTGGCGGTGGATCTTCGGCCTCGTGCTGCCGATCGCGCTGGGGTCGCTCGTGCTGGGCGCCCTGCGCCTGACCGACGTCACCACCCCCGGGACCGCACGCATCGACGTGCTCTCCGTCGTGCTGTCCGCGCTCGGGTTCGGCGGGCTCGTGTTCGGCCTGTCGCACCTGGGCGAGGCCGCCACCGGCACCGTCCACGCGAGCACCGTCGTCGCGCTCGTCGTCGGCGGGGCCGCGCTGAGCCTGTTCGTCGCGCGCCAGCTGCGCCTGCAGCGCACCGACGCGGCCCTGCTGGACCTGCGCACGTTCCGGTCGCGGACGTTCGGCTCGGCCGTCGCCACCATGGCGATCATGATGATGTCGCTGTTCGGCGTGATCATCATGATCCCGATCTACGCGCAGCGGGTGCTCGGCCTCGACACGCTGGCCACCGGGCTGCTGCTGCTGCCCGGCGGCCTCGTCATGGGCCTGCTGGCCCCGCTCGTCGGCCGCGGGTACGACCGGTTCGGGCCCCGCCCGCTGCTGGTCCCCGGCACCGTCGCGGTGTCCGCCGCCGTGTGGGGGCTGACCCTGCTGGGCGAGCAGAGCGCACCGTGGATGCTGGTCGCGGCGCACATGACCATGTCGGTCGGGCTCGCGCTGGTGTTCACGCCGCTGTTCACGTCGGCGCTCGGATCGCTGGCCCCGGGGCTGTACTCGCACGGCAGCGCCATGATCGGCACCGTGCAGCAGGTGGGCGGGGCCGCCGGCACGGCGGTGTTCGTCACGGTGCTCACCGCCGTGAGCACGAGCGCGACCGTCGGGGGCGCCGACCTCGTCGCCTCGACCGCGGCCGGCACGCACGCGGCGTTCCTCGTGGGCGGCGTGCTCACGCTCGTCGCGATCCCGCTGGCGCTGGGCGTGCGCCCGGCCCCGGCGGACGCCCCGGCCGTCGTCGCGCACTGACGGACGCCGCGGCCCGCGTCGCGCACCGACCGACGCACCTGCCCGCCCCCGACCGGGACGACGTCACCGGCCGGGGGCGGGCTCGTCCGGCGGTCCCTCGCGCGGCGCGGCGAGCTGCTCGACCGCGTCGAGCACGACCGCGTGCACGCGCGGGTCGTCGAGGACGCGGAAGTGGCCGTCGAGCGGGAGCCGCACGTTCACGGCTCCGGCGAGCCACGACCCGGCGGGCACGTGCGGGTCGAACCGGGCGTGCACCGACCACACGCGGGCGTGCACGGCCACCTCCCGCGCCAGGGCCAGCACCTGGCGGTCGCCCGGTGACAGCGCACGCACGGCCCGCACCGGGAACCACCGGGCGTAGGCGGACCCGGCGAACGGGGTGTTGACCGCCACGAGCCCGACCGCGCGCCCGGTGCGCGTGCCGTCCGCGGCGGGCGCACCGGCGGGCAGGCCCAGCACGAGCTTGCCGATCAGGCCGCCCTTGGAGTGCGCCACCAGCACGGCCCCGGTCAGGTCGAGCGACGCCATCCGCCGCGCGACGAGCCGCGCCGACGCGTCGAGCGGCCGGTGGTTGCGCCCCAGCGCGGGCACCACGTGCACCGGGTGCCCGGCGGCGTGCAGCGCCCGCGCGAGCGTGGCCATCACCGGCCACGTCTCGTAGATGCCCGGCAGCAGCACCACGGGGGCGCGGTGCCCCGAGGCCAGCGCCCGCGGGTCCGGCGGGCGCAGCACCGCCCGACCCTGCGCCCCGGCGATCCACGCGTAGTCACGCCCCCAGGCGGCAGCCCGCCCGGCGACCTCCCGGGCGCGCGCCGCGGCCCGTCCCGCCCCTGCCGCCCCCCACGTCCTGCCCACCGCGCCTCCCCTGCGCTCCCGGCGTGCGGCACCTGGCGCCGCACGCCGTGCCGCTACGTGCCGACGTGCTCGAGCACCAGGTCCGCGACCTGGCGCGAGTGCTCGTAGATCACCGCGTGCGACGCGCCGGGCACCTCGACCCAGCGGCCCTGCGGCGCGAGGTCCGCGAGCTCGGCGACCCACGCGCGCGGCGCCACGTGGTCGTGCTCGCCGCGCACCACCACGACGGGCACGTCCACCGCGGGCAGCCGCTCCTCGATCGGGTAGCGCAGCATCCGCGGCAGCACCGACGCGAACCAGTGCGGCCCGCACTCGACGTACCCCTGGAGCGCGACCGCCCGGGTGCGGGCCGACTCGTGCCACGAGCTCTGCAGCAGGCGCGCGGCCTGCAGCGGCACCGACCGCTCGCGGGAGTTCACCGGCGGCCCCACCAGCACGGCGTGCGTGGCGATGCCGGGGTGGGACGCCAGCACCTCGGTGACGATCTGCGAGCCCATCGAGTGCCCCACGAAGGTCGGGCGCTCCAGCCCGGCGTGCTGCACCCAGCGCGCGATCAGCTCGGCGAAGTCGGTGATCTCCAGGTGCCCGTGCGGGCGCGGCACGCCCGCGAACCCGGGAAGGTCCAGCAGGTGCACGGCACCGACGCGCCCCAGCACGACCGCGAGCCGCTCGAAGTACTGCGAGCTCACGCCGAGGCCGTGCACGAGCACGATGTCGTGCCGGTCCTCGAGGGGGACGTCGTGCGTCGCGTCGATCCACGTCGTCCACGTGCGCAGGGCCAGCCCGCCCAGCCGCACCCGGTCGATGCGGACGTTCAGCCCGCTCGGTGCCTGCGACCCGCGCACCGTCTGCGGCATCGGTCCTCCAGCTCGCACCGCGGCTCGCCGCGGACCGGGCGGCCCCGGGGTGGGGCGCCGGGGCTGATGGTGCCACGGCGCGCGTGCCCGGCGCCCGCCGTCACAGGATCGCGGGGGCGTCCGGCGCGAGGCGACGCTGCAGGCCCGCCCCCAGCGCGAGACCCGCGAGCACGCCGAGGCTGATCGCGACCATGGTGGTGCCGGTCGTCACGATGGTCGTCACCGCCTGCTCCGTGCCCTGGCCGAGCGCCGACGTGACGCCCACCAGCCCGAGCGCCCCGGGCACGAGCACCCAGAACCCGGGCAGGAACGCGACGAGGAACGCCGGGCCGCGCGTGCGCGAGGCCGCGAGCATCGCCACCGGCGTCATCGCCAGGGCACCCACGAACGCGGAGACGACCGCGCCGAGCAGCAGCCCGCCGACGACCTGCCCGGCGTACGCGGTGAGCAGCACCACCGCGATCCAGGGCAGCGACGTGCGTCGTGCGTCGTTGTGCAGCACCACCCCGACCGCGTACACCAGCACCCCGACCCAGGGGCCCGCCCAGCCCAGCGGGTGCGCGCTGGCCGTGCCGACCTCGGTGGCCGGGACGCCCACGAGCCCGGCCGCCGCGGTGATGCCCAGCGCGAGGAGCACGAGCTGCATGACGCCCGCGGCCAGGCGCGCGGACCCGGCGATCATCTGCCGCGTGGCCAGGTCGATCACCCCGGTGGTGAGCTGCGCACCCGGCAGGAACGTCACCAGCGGCGCGACGAGCGGGGCGAGCAGGCCCACGGGCAGCCCCGTGCGCGCGAGCAGCAGCACCGGCACGGACACGAGGAACGCGCACGCCGCGACGAGCAGCCCCTGGTAGGCGCCCGGCACCCGGCCCGTCAGCAGCACGACCGCGGCGACGGCCCCGCCCAGCACCGTCGCGACGAGCACGTCCGCCCACCCGCCGCCGAGCACCATCGACAGGCCCGCGGCGATCGCGAGGTAGCCGACCAGGCGGACCAGCGGGGTCGACGGCGGTGGCGCGGCGAGCGTCGTGGCGAGCGCGCCGAGCCCGTCACGGGGACGCACGTCGCCGCGCACCGCACCGGCGGCGAGGTCGAGGACGTCCTGCACCTGGTCGAGGCGCAGGGTCCGCGCCCCGGCGCCGGACACCGCCGTGTGCACGCCGCCCTCCCCGGCGACGGACACGAGCAGCGCGGTCGGGAAGGTCACGACCTGCGTGTCCGGGAGGTCGTTGACGGCGGCGACCCGTTCCAGCGTCCGGTTGACCTGGACGATCGGCGCCGAGGAGTCGACGAGCGCCTGCCCGAGCGCCACGAGGAACCGGACGGTCTCCGCCTGCCGCGCCGCGGGGTGCGGGTCGGCGGCGACGACGTCGACGGCCGGCGGCGGGGCGTCCGGGTCCTCCGACCCCGCGCGCTCCGGGGCGGGGAGCACGAGCGTGGCCGGTCCGCCGTCGTCGCCGGGGGTCGCGGCGTGCGGACCGGCCGGCTCCGCGCCGGTCCGCCGCGTCGACCGCCACAGGGCCACCACCAGCACGGTCACGGCGAGCAGCACGAGCGCGGCGACGACGAGCGCACCGGCCGGCAGGCCCGACGCCGTCACGGCGGGCGGCGACGTGAAGGCGGGCACCTCGACCGCCGGCGTGGTCGTGGTCGCGCTCGGCGACTGCCCCGGCGGGGTCACCGGGGCCGACGGCACGGCCGGGGCGGTCGTGGCCGGCGACGTGGGGACGGGCGTGGTGGTGGCTGCGGGGTCCGGGCCGGGGGTGGCGTCGTCGGTCGGGGGCGCCGCGGGAGCCGTCGTGGGGACGGCGGTGGGCACGGTGGTCGTGTCCGGCGCGGGGGTCGCGGTCGCGGTGGCGGCGCCCGGCGCGGCCGGTGCCGTGCCGTCCGGCGCGAGGGCGTCGGCCGGGGCCAGGTCGTCGGCCGGGGCTGCGGCCGTCACGGCTCGACCACGAACCCCGTCGTGCCCGTCGGCTCCTCGTCGGCGACGTCGACCGCGCGGACCACAGCACCGGCCGGTCCGTGGCCGAGCCAGCGCAGCATGGCCTCGACGTCGCCTGCAGGGCCCTCGACCGCGGCCTCGACGGTGCCGTCGGGCCGGTTGCGCACCCAGCCGGCCACACCGAGGCGTGCGGCCTCGCGCGCCGCGGACCAGCGGAACCCGACGCCCTGCACGAGCCCGTGCACGACGGCTCGACGACGGATCACGGGCAGGTCCTCCGGGGTGCGCGGCCAGGGGCGGACCGGCGGCCCGTCCGCGTCGAGGCTACCGACGCACGTCGTCCTCGCACGTCGTCACGGCCGCCGGGCGGGCAGGATGGGTCCGTGACCGTCTCCGAGACCCGTACGCCCCGCCACCTGCGATCGGCGTTGTTCGTCGACTTCGACAACGTCTACATCGGCCTGACCCGGCTCGACGCCGAGGCGGCGGAGGCGTTCGCGACGGACCCGGGCCACTGGCTGGCCGAGCTGGCGCACGGGTCGGGCACGGACGGGGAGATCACGCGCCGGTTCCTCGTGCTCGCCTGCTACCTCAACCCGTCGGTGTACTCCCGGTACCGGCCGAACTTCACGCGCGCCGGCTTCCAGGTCGTGGACTGCCCGTCGCTGACGCAGCAGGGCAAGTCCAGCGCCGACATCAACCTCGTGCTCGACGCGGTCGACGCGCTCGCGGCGCGCACCCGGTACGACGAGTTCGTCATCGTCTCGGCCGACGCGGACTTCACGCCGCTCGCACAGCGCTGCCGCGCCGACGACCGCCGCGTCACGATCATCACGGCGAGCCCGGCGGCCAGCGCCTACCGCGCCGTCGCGGACCAGGTGATCGGCGCCGACGCCCTCGCCGACCTCGTGAGCCCGTCGGTCACGCCCCTGGACCAGCCGCCCGTCGCGCCCGTGGTGGTGCCCCCGGCGGCCGCACCGGCGGCGCGCACCGCCGAGCTGCCCGCGCAGCGCAGCACGGAGCCGGAGCCCGACGTCGCGGCCGTGCTGGCGACGTCCGACGCCCGGGCCCGCAAGGCGGTGCTCCGCACGGTGCGCCGCGCGGACCGGCCGATGACCCTGGGCGCGGTGGCGCAGGTCGCGCTCGACGCCGACCCCGCGCTCGGCGGCACCGGGTGGGCGGGTGCGGGCGGGTTCGCCGCGTGGCTGGCCCGGGCCGTGCCCGAGGTCGCGGTGTCGACGCGCCCGCCGGGTCACGTGTGGGACCCGCAGCGCTTCGGCGAGGCGGACCTGCCCGGGGCCGTCGCGGACGCGGACCCCACGGCGCTGCAGCGGCAGGTCATCGCGGTGACCGACACCCCGGGGCTCAGCCAGCGGCACTACCGCGTGCTGCTGGAGACGCTGGCCAAGGACGTCGCGGCGCACGCGTTCGACCGGCAGGCCACGACGCGACGGGTCTACGAGGCCTGCCAGTCCGCGGGAGCCATGGTGGGCCGGTCGACGGTGAACTTCGTGCTGTCCGGCGTGCTCTACACGGGCCTGTCGCTCGACGCCCGCCCCGGTGTGGGACCGATCGCGTCGGCGTGGGCGGACAACGTGGTGGGTCTGTGCCGCGGCGCCCGCATGGACCTCACGGCCGGCGACGTGACGGCGATCCGCACCTGGGTCACGGGCGGCCTCCTGGACTGATCCCCCGCCCCCGACCCACCCCGCCGACCCCGTCATCGGTGACGTCGTCGCCAGCCGGCCCACCGGCGATCACGGGCTCGGCGGTGGGGGTGCGAGCCGACCGGGACGACGACGCCCGCCGAGCCCGTCGTCCGTGACGGCACCAGGAGCGGTGACGTCACCGACGACGGGGTCGGCGGGCGGGTGGTCGACGGGGCGACCGGCGGTGCGGTCGACCGGGCCGGTCAGGCCTGGGCGGGGGCCGCCGTGGGGGCGGCGAGGGCGGCCGGGCCGCGGTAGGTGCTCGAGTCGAGCCACAGGACGTAGTAGAAGACGATCGTCAGGAGCACGAGCCCGACCGTGAAGCCCGTGCCGTGGCCGAAGGACCGCGACAGGTCGTTCATGAGCAGGATCATCACCACGACGTTGACGACCGGGACGAAGAGGAGCAGGAACCACCACCACGGGCGGCCGACGATCTTCAGCAGCACGAGCGTGTTGTAGAGCGGGACGAAGCCCTTCCAGCGGTCCTCGCCGGCCTTGACGAAGATCCCGCCGACGGGCAGGCCCACGACGACGAGGGCGATGACGATCGAGATGAGCGAGCCGACGAGGGCACCGGCGGCCGCGGCCGGGTCCACCGTCGTGGTGGTCTGGGACAGAAGCGTGAGCATGGCGCGAAACGTAGCGGTGCCGGGCACGGCGAAGTGCCCGGTTCTCACAGATTTCACCCGTTCTGATCACACGGGGAGCACAGGTCGTGCCTGCTCCCCGTTCCGACGGGCTGCGCCCGTGGCTCTCGTCACGGAATGCCCCGGACGCCGCACCCGGTTGGGACCAGGGTGACGACCCTCTCCGTGCTGGACCTCGTGCCCGTCCGATCCGACCAGAGCACCGCCGACGCGCTGGCGGCCACGCTCGCGCTGGCCCGCGTCGCGGACGAGGTCGGGGCGCACCGCTACTGGGTGGCCGAGCACCACAACATGCCCGCGGTCGCCGCCACCAACGCACCCCTGCTCATGTCGATGGTCGCGGCGGCGACGACGCGGGTCCGGGTCGGGTCGGGCGGCGTCATGCTGCCGAACCACGCCCCGCTGGTGGTCGCCGAGCAGATCGCCCTGCTCGAGGCCGCGCACCCCGGCCGCATCGACGTGGGCCTGGGCCGCGCCCCGGGCTCGGACCCCGTGACGAGCCACGTGCTGCGGCGCGGGCAGTCCGGCGGAGACGGCGTCGACACCTTCGACGAGGACGTCGAGACCCTCCGCTCCCTGGTCCGGCCCGACGGGGTGGTGGTCCGGGTCGGCACCGGCACCTACCCCCTGCGGGCGACACCGCGCGCCACCACCGTGCCGCAGGTGTGGCTGCTGGGCTCGTCGTCGTACTCCGCCCAGCTCGCCGGGCGGCTCGGGCTGCCGTACGTGTTCGCCCACCACTTCGCCGGGCGCGGCACCGACGAGGCCGTCGCGCTGTACCGCCGCACCTTCGTGCCCTCGGACGAGCTGGCCGCACCGCGCACGATCGCCGTGGTCAACGCCGCGGTCGCGCCCACGGCCGAGGAGGCCCGCCGGCTCGCGCTCCCGCAGGTGCGCACCATGTGGCGGCTGCGGCAGGGCGTGCGGCTGGAGCCGCAGGAGCTCGTCGAGGACGCCGAGGCCGCTCCCCTGCCCGCGTCGGCGGACGCCGCGCTCGCGGCGGTCACCGCGTCGTGGGTGGTCGACGACCCGGCCGGGGCGGCGGCGCAGGTCCGTGAGCTGGCGGAGCGGCTCGGCACGGACGAGGTGATGGTCACCCCGGTGGCCGGGGCGGTGCGCGGCACGCCCGCCGACCGCTCGCCGGCCCGGGAGGCCACGCTCCGCCTCCTCGCGGACGCCCTCGCCTGACGGGCCTTGCCGACCCGCGCGGCCTCGCCGCGCGGGTCAGGTGCGGGCGAGGTGGGTGAGGACCTCGTAGTGGCTCGTGTGCGGGAACATGTCGAGCAGCTGGGCGCGCCGCGGGCGCAGCGACGGCATCGCTGCCAGGTCGCGGGCGAGCGACCCCGCGTGGCACGAGGAGTACAGGACGTGCTCGACCCCGGACGCCTCCAGCCAGCCGGCCAGCTCGGGCCCGATGCCCCGGCGCGGGGGGTTCACCACGACGAGGTCCGGCGGCGTCGACGCGCCGAGCGCCGCGGCGGTGGCGTCGCCCGCCTCGAAGCGCACGTCGACGAGGCCGGCGTCGGCGGCGCTGCGACGGGCGCCGACGACCGCCTCGGCGCTGGTCTCGACCCCGAGCACGTGCCGCCCGGGCGCGGCGAGGTGCAGGGCGAACCCGCCGACGCCGCAGTACAGGTCCCACACGCTCGCGGGCGCGAGCTCGTCGGTCCAGGCGGCGGCCTGCCGGTACAGCGCCGCGGCGACGTCCGTGCTGGTCTGGAAGAAGCTGCGGGTGCGCAGGTGGAGGTCGAGGTGGTTGACCCGCATGCGCAGGGTGTCGTGCGCCGTCAGCACGATCTCGTCCGGCCCTTCGAGCACGGCCGCGTGCGCGGGCTGCACGTTGACGGACGCGACGACGAGGCCGGGCAGCGCGTCCTGCAGCCACGGCAGGTGCTTGCGGATGCGGGCCAGCGCCTCGGTGCTGCGCAGCACGAGCCGGACCATCAGCTCGTCGTCGGGCGAGACCGTGACGAGCACGTGCTTGAGCTCCCCGCGGCGGGCGGGGACGTCGTAGGGCTCGATCCGCGCGCGGGTGACGAACGCGGCCAGGGGCGCCAGGGCCGCGGTCAGGGCGGGCGGGTAGAGCGGGCACCCCTGCAGGTCGACCCCGTGGCCGTCGGCGTCGAGGATGCCGAGCGTAGGGGCGTCGACGGTGCCGCCGACGACCATCTTGGCCTTGTTGCGGAACCCCGCCTCGGTGCTCGTGACCGGCGGGAGCCAGTGCAGGTCGGGCGGGTCGCCGAGCAGGGTGCGCACGTGCTGCTGCTTGCCGGCGACCTGCGCGGGGTAGGGGCGCTCGAGGAGCGTGCACGAGCGGCACGTCCCCGCGTCGAAGTACCCGCAGCGCACCGCCCCAGACTACGGGCCGGGCCGGTCGCGCCCGACGGGCGCCACCGGCGGGCCGGGCGCGGCGCTCAGCCGAGCAGCGCGACCGCGAGCGCGACCAGCCCGAGCGCGGGCAGCGCGGCCTGCGTGAGGCCGGAGCGCAGCCGCGACGGCGTGCGGGCGACGAGGACGACGCCGGCCAGCACCATCGACCCCGCGCCGGCGAGCACGAGGGCGACGCCGGCGGAGCGGTCGCCGGTGGCGACGAGGGCGACGCCGACGCCGGCGACGACCGCGAGGAACAGGTTGTAGAAGCCCTGGTTC
Source organism: Cellulomonas oligotrophica (assembly GCF_013409875.1). Taxonomy (GTDB): domain Bacteria; phylum Actinomycetota; class Actinomycetes; order Actinomycetales; family Cellulomonadaceae; genus Cellulomonas; species Cellulomonas oligotrophica. The sequence continues at coordinate 3,772,396 of NZ_JACCBK010000001.1, read as the reverse complement.
CAGGCCATCTCTGCCGTCGCCCGGGCCTGCTCCGGTGTTCCGCCGAAGGTGCGGCGCGCGACGGGCGCGGTCCACAGCAGCGACTCCAGGACGAAGATCCACACGTGCAGCAGGGCGCCGAGCGCCACGAGCACCAGTCCGAGCGTGAGCACGAGGCCCTCCCTTTTCTGAATCGATCGGTACACAATGTACTGTACCGATCGTTCCAGCACCACCGTCGACCGCACCCGGGAGGGGCCGTGGGCCGACCGCCCTCGTTCGACCACGCGCAGGCCGTGACGGCCGCCCGCGACGTCTTCTGGGCGCGCGGCTACGACGCGACGTCGCTGACCGACCTCGAGGACGCCACCGGCCTGTCGCGGTCGAGCCTGTACCACGCTTTCACCAGCAAGCACGGCCTCTTCGACGCTGCCGTCGAGGACTACCTGGCGACGGTCGTGGAGCCGCTGCTGCGCCCGCTGCGGGAGGACCCCGGTGCGGCGACGCTCCCCCGGCACTTCGAGCGCCTCGCCCGCACGGTGGGGGCGCGGGCGGCCGACGACCCGCGGCAGGGGTGCCTGCTGCTGGGCGTCGCGGCCGGGCTCGCGGGCCGCGACCCGCACGCACGGGCGACCGTGGCCGCCTACCGCGAGCGCGTGACCGCCGCCATGGGCGCCGCGGTCGGGCACCGCTGGCCCGGGCTGGACGACGACGCGCGCGCCCACCGCGCGGCGCTGCTCACCGGTCTGCAGGTCGCAGGGCTGACGCTGGCCCGCGTCGACCCGGGCGCCGCGGCCGCGCTGCTGCGCTCGGCCGCCCGGCAGGTCGGGGACTGGGACGCCTGAGGCGCCACGGACGCGGGCCCCGCCGCTGCGGGGCCCGCGCACCGTCACACCGTGAAGCGCGCCACCATGCCCTTGAGGTCGGCCGACATGCGGGCGACCTCGCCGACGGCCTGGGCCGACTCGACGGCCGCCCGCGCGGTCAGCTCGGCGGCGGTCGTGACGCCCTCGATGTTCGCGGCGATGTCGCCGGAGCCCCCGGCCGCCTCGGCGACCGACCGGCTGATCTCGGCGGTCGTGGCGGTCTGCTCCTCGACGGCGGACGCGATGGTCGACTGGTGGTCGCTGATCGAGCCGATGACCTCCTCGATCGACCCGATCGCGTCGACCGCGGCCCGGGTGTCGACCTGGATCGACTCCACGCGCTGGGCGATCTCGCCCGTGGCCTTGGCCGTCTCCTGGGCGAGCTCCTTGACCTCGCCGGCGACGACCGCGAACCCCTTGCCGGCCTCGCCCGCACGCGCGGCCTCGATCGTGGCGTTCAGGGCCAGCAGGTTGGTCTGCTCGGCGATCTGCGTGATGAGCTTGACGACGTTGCCGATCTCCTGGCTCGACACGCCGAGCCGGTCGATGGTCTGCCCGGCCGTGGAGGTGGCGCGCACGGCCTCCTCGGCGACGCGCACCGCACCGGTGGCGCTGGACGAGATCTCCTTGATGGACGCGCCCATCTCCTCGACGCCGGCCGCGACGGCCTGCGTGTTCGCCGAGACCTGGGCGGCGGCGGCGGAGACGGCGGCCGCCTGCGCGGAGGTCTCCTCGGCGCTCGACCCGGTCTGCCCGGAGACGGCGGACAGCTGCTCGGCGGCACCCGCGAGCGCCATCGAGGACGCGTCGATCTCGGCCAGCACGCCGCGCAGCGTGGTGACGGCGTCGTCGAGCGCGCGCCCGACGTTGCCGGTCTCGTCGCGGGTGGTCAGGGCGGCGGTCTGGGTCAGGTCGCCGGTGGCCAGGGCACGGGCGACGTGCTCGACGCGGCGCAGCCCGCCGACGATGGAGCCGGCGACGGCGAACGCGACCAGGACGGCGACCGCGACCCCGACGGCGAGCAGCAGCAGGACCTGCACCCGGTTCGACGCGTAGGACTGCTCGGCGGCGGCGGACGTGGCGGCGGCGTCGGCCTTCGCGTCCTCGACCATGGCGACGACGGCGGTCATCATCGCGTCGATCGCGGGGCCGGCCTCCTCGTCGCGGACCTGCACCCACTGCTCGGTGTCGCTGACGCGCCCGAGCGGGAGGAGCTTGTCCTCCAGGACGACGGTGTAGGCGTCGAGCGCGGTGAGGTAGTCCGCCACCCAGGCCTGGCGCTCCGGGTCCTGCGCCGCGCGGGCCTCGTAGCTCGCCGCGGCCTCGCGGGCCTCGGCCTGCGAGGCCCGGGCGAGCTCCTCGTAGGTGTCCATGTCCTCGTCGGTGAAGGCGAGGGCCTGGTTGACGACGTTGAGGCGCATCTCGTTGGTCGCGCGGCGCATGACCGCGGCGTCGAGGATCGACTGGACGTCGTCCTCGTACATGGTGACCGTGGCGTCCCGGGTGGTCCCGAGGGCGCTGAGCCCGAGCAGGCCGACGACGAGGGCGACGAGCACCGCGACGGCGGCGACGGCGAGCACCTGCACCCTCGTGCTCGCATGACGTAGGACGTTGACTCGCTGCAGCACGGCGTGCTCCCCCTGGTGAACCTGTTCGCGTTCCCCGTCCGATCGGCGCGGCGGGCCGTCGGGCCCGGGGACGTTCGTCCCGCGCGCGGGTGAGAAGGCTGCCCCGGCGCCGCGCGGCCGCTAGCGTCGGGGGGTGCGGCTGCTGCGGGTGGCGGACGGCGTGCTCGTGGCGTCGAGCAGGACGATGTCGACGACGTCGACGCTGCTGGTCACGGGTGGCCGGGGCGTGCTCGTCGACCCGGCGTGGTGGCCCGACGAGCTGTCCGGGATCGCCGACGACCTGGACGCCCTGGACGTGCGCGTCACCGCGGGGTTCAGCACGCACGCCCACCACGACCACCTGCTGTGGCACCCGCGCTTCGGCGCGGCGCCACGATGGGCGTCGACCGGCACGTGCGCGGTGGCGACCCGGGACCGGGCTGCGCTGCTGGCGGACCTGACCGCCGAGGGCCCGTGGCCCGCCGACCTCGTCGAGCGGTTCGGGGACGTGCGGCCGCTGCCGGGCGGCTCCGCGTCGCCGCAGGGCGGGGCGGGCGGGTCGGGCGGGGCGGGCACGGTGCTGCGGGTGCCGGAGCCGTTCGGCGCCGACGGGCCGGACGAGGACCTGCTGGCGGTGGTGCACGACGCGCACGCACCGGGCCACGCGGCGCTGTGGGCGCCTGCGCGCGGCGTGCTGCTGGTCGGGGACATGCTCAGCGACGTCGAGGTGCCGCTGCCGTTCGACCCCGACGACGTGCCGGCGTACCTCGCCGGGCTGGACGCGCTCGCACCGTGGGTCGCGCGCGCCGACGTGCTCGTGCCCGGGCACGGTGCACCGACGCACGACCCCGTGGCGCGCCTGGACGCCGACCGCCGGTACCTCGACGCGGTGCTCGGCGGACGCACCCCGGACGACCCGCGACTGGCCGACCCGGCGGCGCGGGCCGACCACGCCCGCCTGATCGCGATCGTGGCCGGGAGCTGACGGTCGGACCGCTCGGGGCCGGCGGGCCAGGGACCTGCGGCCTGGTCGCACCCTCCCCGCCGACGTAAGGTAGACGAACTAGTACGTCTACCTCTGGAGGACCCATGCCCGCCGTCTACACCGCCGTCGCCACCGCCACCGGGGAGGGCCGCGCCGGAGGCCGCGCCCGGTCGGACGACGGTCTGCTCGACGTCACCCTCGCGATCCCCGCCGCCATCGGCGGGCCGGGCGGCGGGACCAACCCCGAGCAGCTGTTCGCCGCCGGCTGGGCGTCCTGCTTCCACTCCGCCCTGAAGTCCGTCGCCGCCCGCGAGCGCGTCACGCTGCGCGACTCGGCCGTCGTCGCGCAGATCGGCCTGCTGCCGCTGGAGTCCGGCGCCTACACGATCGAGGCTGCGCTCGAGGTGGAGATCGGCGGGCTGGCGCAGGCCGAGGCCGAGCGTCTCGTCGAGCTCGCGCACCAGGTGTGCCCCTACTCCAACGCGACCCGTGGCAACATCGAGGTGCGCCTGACCACGACGACCGACGGGGACGCCGGATGAGCACGACGAGCACGGCCCCGAGCACGCGCGACGGGGTCGCGCGCACCGTCGGCCGGGTGTGGCTCGGGCTGACGCTCGCGTTCGCCGGCACCACGCACCTGACGGTCGCGCGGCAGGAGTTCCAGGCGCAGGTGCCGTCGTGGGTGCCGCTCGACCCCGACCTGGTCGTGCTCGCGTCGGGCGTCGTGGAGATCACGCTGGGCCTGGCGCTGACGTTCGCGCCGCGCCGGTGGCGGCCGTGGGTCGGCGCGGCGGCGGCGCTCTTCTTCGTCGCGATCTTCCCCGGCAACGTCGCCCAGTACCTGGAGCAGAAGGACGGGTTCGGGCTGGACACGGACGCCAAGCGTCTGGCCCGCCTGCCGTTCCAGGTGGTGCTGGTGCTGTGGTCGCTGTGGTCGACGGGTGCGTGGCGCGCGTTCCGCGCGCACCGTGCCGCGCTGGCCGCCCGCCCCGGGGACGGGCGATGACGTCTCCGGTCGGGCTCGACCATCCCGCCGCGCCGGTCGTGGGCCGGCCGCGGCGGGACGGCGGGCAGTCGGACACCGCGCGGCGCATCCTGGCCGCCGCGGGCCCCCGGTTCTACCGCGAGGGGATCCGGGCCGTCAGCGCCGACGCGGTGATGGCCGACGCGGGCGTCACCAAGGCGACGTTCTACCGGCACTTCCCCACCAAGGACGACCTCGTGGCCGCCTACCTCGGCACGGTCGCCGCCGCCGAGCGGGCGGCGGTCGAGGACTGGCGGGCGCACCTCGGGCCGGGCCGGGTGCTGGAGGCGTACGCGGAGCACCTGGCCGCGCAGGCGTGCGGCGAGGGCTTCCGAGGCTGCCCGTTCCTCAACGCCGTCGCCGAGTACCCCGACCCGCAGCACGCGGTCCGCCGCGTCGCCGAGGACCACCGGGCGTGGCTGCGCGCCACGGCCGCGGAGCTGCTCGCCGCGCTCGGCGTGCGGGGGGCGAGCGACGTCGCGGTGCAGCTGGTCATGCTGCGCGACGGTGCGATGGCCGCCGGGCCCGGCGTGGACCCGGCGACCGTCGGCCGCGCGCTGCGCACCGCCGGCGAGGCGGTCGTGCGGGGGGCGCGCGGCTGATCCCGCCCGACCGCCCGCGGCTCAGGCGGCGGCGAGCAGCGCGTCGATCTGGCCGACCGCCTCGGCCATCCCCTCGGCCATGCCCATGGCGACGACCTGCTCCATCTGCTCCGCGCTGGCGAAGCGCGACGTGATCGTCATGGTCGTGCCCGAGCCGCCGGCCTCGAGGGCCACGACCATGCGGGTGACGGGCATCGTCGGGTCGGGCTCGCCGTCGTCGCCGGCGAAGGCGTCGTCGATCTCGATCGCCCGGGGCTCGTCGACGGCCACGAAGCGCCAGTGGCCGCGCGCGACCTCCCCCTCCGGGCCGGTCATGTGGTACTTCGCCGTCCCGCCCGCGCGCAGGTCGTGGGAGTCGAAGGTGGCGGGCCACGTCGGCGGGCCCCACCACCGCTCGAGGCGGCGGGCGTCGGCCCACAGCGCCCACGCCCGGACGGGCGGTGCGGCCAGGTCGGCGACGAGGGTCAGGGTCAGGGCCTGCGGGTCGGGGGTGGTGCTGACGACGCTCATGCTGCTCCTCCGGTGGGTCGGTGCGGGTCGTCGAGATCGGCCAGGACGGCCTCCATGCGGTCGACGCGGCCCCGCCAGAGCTCCTCGAGCTCGGACAGCAGCCGGGTCGCGGTGCGCAGGGCGTCGACGTCCCCGTGGACGACCTGCTCGCGCCCCCGCCGCTGCTTGACGACGAGGTGCGCCCGCTCCAGGACGGCCACGTGCTTCTGGACCGCCGCGAAGCTCATGGCGTAGTGCCGTGCCAGGGACGAGACGGACGCCTCCTGCTGGAGCACGCGCCGCACGATGTCGCGGCGCGTGGCGTCGGCGAGCGCGTGGAAGAGCCGGTCGACGTCGTCACTGCTCCGGACCTGATCTACAACCATGTGGTTGTACGTTACGCCGGTACCCCCCGCCCGACAACCCCGTGCGAGGCTGGGACGCGTGAGTGCACCGAACGTCAGCGCCGCGACCTGCGCGGAGATCGTCCGCGCCAACCTCACGACCCGCTGGCCGTACCACCTGGTGCACCTCGCGGACGGGCCCGACGACGTGCGCGCACCCGCGGAGCTCTACCCCGCCTTCCACACCTCCTTCGACTGGCACTCGTGCGTGCACATGCACTGGCTCGGCGTCGAGGTGCTCGCCTCGGGGCACCGGGACGACGCCCTGCGCCACCTGCTCGACCGGACCCTCACCCCCGACGCGATCGCCGGCGAGGTGGCGTACCTGCGCGCGCACCCCGCGTTCGAGCGGCCCTACGGCTGGGCCTGGGCGGCCCGGCTCGCCGCCACCTGCCGCACCGCCGCCGACGCGGGCGACCCCGACGCCGCCCGCTGGGCCGACGCCACCGCCCCGCTGGCCGCGACCGTGCTCGACCTCGCCGTCCCGTGGGTCACCCGGGCCGGGATGCCCGTGCGGCACGGCACGCACGCGTCCACGGCGTTCGGGCTCGCCCTGCTCGTCACCGCCGCCGAGGACCTCGGCGCCGACGCGCACGCGGCCGCGCTGCGCACCCAGGCCCGGCGCCTCTTCGTCGACGACACCGCCTGGGCGACCCGGTGGGAGACCAGCGGCCACGACTTCCTCTCCCCCGGGCTGTGCGAGGCCGACCTCATGGCCCGCACGCTGCCCGCCGACGAGCTGCCCGCCTGGTTCGACGCCTTCCTGCCCGACCCGCTCGCCCTCACCACGCCCGCGAGCGTCGTCGACCCCACCGACGGGCACGCCGTGCACCTCGACGGGCTCAACCTCTCCCGCGCCGGCGCGCTGCACCGGCTCGCCCGCGCCCTGGACCGCCCGGCGCTCGCCGAGGCCGCCGACGCGCTCCTCGCGTACGGCCTGCCCGCCCTCGACCGGCCCGACTTCGTAGCCACGCACTGGCTCGCGTCGTTCGCCTGGGACGCCCAGACCAGCCGCTGAGCACCCCGGCCCCGACCCGCCCGACGGACGTCACCCGCACGGGACCTGGCGCCGGTCGCACCCGCGCGCGATGATCGAACACGTGTTCGACCCGACCGGGCGGTCCGCCGTGCTGCACGCCGACCTCGACGCCTTCTACGCGGCCGTCGAGCAGCGCGACGACCCCCGGCTGCGCGGCCGGCCCGTCGCGGTCGGCGGCGGCGTCGTCCTCGCCTGCTCCTACGAGGCCAAGCGCCGCGGGGTGCGGACCGCGATGGGCGGGCGGCAGGCCCGGCGGCTGTGCCCCGACCTCGTCGTCGTGCCCCCGCGGTTCGACGCGTACGTCGAGGCCAGCCGCGCCGTCTTCGCGATCTTCCGCGACCTCACCCCGCAGGTCCAGGGCGTCTCCATCGACGAGGCGTTCCTCGACGTGCGCGGCCTGCACCGCATCGACGCCCCGCCCGTCGAGCTGGCCGCACGCCTGCGCGCCCGCGTCGCCGCCGAGGTCGGCCTGCCGATCACCGTCGGCGTCGCCCGCACCCCGTTCCTCGCCAAGGTCGCCAGCCGCGTCGCCAAGCCCGACGGACTGCTGCACGTGCCGCCCGACGGTGAGGACGCCTTCCTGCACCCCCTGCCCGTCGAGATGCTCTGGGGCGTCGGTGACGTCACCGCCGCACGCCTGCGCTCGTACGGGCTGGCCACCGCCGGCGACGTCGCCGCGCTCCCCGAGCACGTGCTCGTCGGCGTCCTCGGCCCGGCCGCCGGCCGGCACCTGCACGCCGTCGTCCACGGCCGCACCCCCGAGCGCGTCGTCACCGACCGCACGCGCACGTCCGTCGGCGCCCAGCGCGCCCTCGGCCCCGGCCCGCACACGCCCGACGACGTGCGCGCCGCGCTGCGCGGGCTCGTCGACCGCGTCTGCCGGCGGCTGCGCGCCGGGCACCGCACCGCCCGCACCGTCGTGCTGCGGCTGCGGTTCGCCGACTACACGCGCGCCACCCGCTCGCACTCCCTGCCGCACGCCACCGCGTCCGGCGCCGACCTCACCGCCGTCGCGCTGCGGCTCCTCGCCGACGCCGCGCCCCGGGTCGCCGAGCGCGGCCTCACCCTCGTGGGCGTGTCCGTCACGCAGCTCGCGTCCGACGACGTCGTGCAGCCCACCCTCGCGCTGGGCGGTCCCGACCGCGACGGGCTCGACGGCGCCGTCGACGCGGTCGCCGCCCGGTTCGGCAGCGGGACGCTCACGCGCGCGAGCCTGCTGCGCGTCGGCGAGGGCTTCGCCGCCCCCGAGGCACCCGGCTGAGCGCCGACCCGCGGCCGCGCCGCAGGCCGACCAGGCTCAGGAGCCCAGCTCCAGGCGCATCAGCCAGCGCTCGCGGTGCCCGCTGTGGGCGCGCGTCGGCGCCGCGCGGACGAACCCCGCCGCCTCGAACAGCTCGACCGTGCCCACGTAGCCCGAGATCGTGTCGACCCGCGTTCCCCCGGTCTCGACCGGGTACCCCTCGACGGCCGGCGCACCGTGCGCGGCGGCGTGCTCGACGGCCCCGGCGAGCAGCACGTGCATGAGCCCGCGGCGCCGGAACGCCGGCCGGACGACGAAGCACACCACCGACCACACGTCCTGCTCGTCGACGAACGGGATGGTGCGCGACCGCATGAGCCGCCGGTAGGTGCTGCGCGGCGCGACCGAGCACCAGCCGGCGGGCTCCTCGTCGACGTAGACCAGCACGCCGGGGCCCGGGTCGCTCGCGCACCGGTCCCGCATGTACGCCGGGCGCTCGGCGTTCGGCACCGACGAGTTCAGGTACGCCGTGCACCAGCAGCCACCCGCGTCCGGGCGCTGCGTGCCCACCACGGTCGCGAAGTCCTCGAACCGCCCCGTCGCGGGCCGCACGTCGGTCACCATGCCTCGCACCGTACGCAGGGGCCCCGACACGCGCGTGCCCCGCGCCGCAGGACGACGCCGGACGGGTCAGGGACGGACGGGTCAGGGCCGAACGAGACCGGTGACCGGGTCGCGCCCCGTCAGGCAGTACACAGCCCCGGCGGGGTCGCGCAGCACCGTCCACCCGTGCCCCGGGGCGACCCGTGCCGCCCCGAGCGCGACGTGGTGCGCCGCGACCTGCTCCACGTCCGGGCCGCAGGCCAGGTCCAGGTGCGCGGTGACCACCTCGCGCGGGTCGTCCGCCCCGAGCTCGTGCAGCATCAGCCGCAGCGGCATCCCCGCCGGGCGGTCGAGGACCGTCATCTCCGGGCGCGAGCCCGTGCGCGCCGGCCAGCGCGTGAACGCCGACCAGAAGTCCAGCTCGCCGGCACGTCCGCCCGCCGGGACGTCGAGGCTCACCTGGTCGACCAGCACCGCACCGTGCCCGTCCGGCACCGGCGCCGGACGGGTGCGCTCCCCGCGGTCCGGGACGAGGCAGAGGACGAACCCGCCCGGGGAACGGAGCACCACGTGGTCGGCGCGCAGCACGACGTCCGCGCCGAGGGTCACGGCCCGGTCCGCCTCGTGCGCGACGTCGTCGACGTGCAGGTCGAGGTGCACGCGCGGCGCATCCCCCAGCCGTTGCACCGCCAGGTAGGCGTCGCCGTCGGGCGGCAGCAGGGTCGCGAACTGGTCGTCCTCTCCGCGCGACGACGACACGGTGCCGCCGGTGACGGCCCGCCAGAACTCGGTCGCCACCGCGTGCACCGGTGCGGGGAGGTCGAGGAACGCGGTCGTCCACACCACAGCCATGCGCGGACCGTACCGCGCCTCTCACCTGACCAGGGCGCGCCCCTCCTCGTACCGCTCGACCCACCCCGCGACGTCGCCGCGGGCCAGGGCGACGGCGAGCAGGTCGGGGAACACGTCGGGCGTGCACGCGAACGCCGGCACCCCGAGCGCCGCGAGCGCCGCCGCGTTGTCGCGGTCGTAGGAAGGCGCCCCCGAGTCGCTCAGCGCCAGCAGCACCAGCACCTGCACGCCCGAGGCCACCATCTGCGCGACCCGGCGGAGCAGCTCGTCGCGGACCCCGCCCTCGTACAGGTCGCTGATCAGCACGAACATCGTGTCCGTCGGGCGGGCGACCAGCGACTGGCAGTACGCGACCGCCCGGTTGATGTCCGTCCCGCCGCCCAGCTGCGTGGAGAACAGCACGTCCACCGGGTCGGCGAGCTGGTCGGTCAGGTCGACGACGCTGGTGTCGAACACCACCAGCGACGTCCGCAGCGACCGCATCGACGCCAGGACCGCCCCGAACACCGCCGAGTACACGACCGACTCGGCCATGGACCCGGACTGGTCGACGGCGAGCACCACGTCCCTTGCGACCATGCTCTGCGCCCGTGAGCGCCCGACGAGCCGGTGCGGGACGACCGTGCGGTGCTCGGGCAGCCAGTGCGCCAGGTTGGCGCGGATCGTGGCGTCCCAGTCGATGTCCCGCGGGCGCGGGCGGTGCGTGCGGTCCCCGCGCAGCGCGCCCGTCACGGCCGACCGGGTCGACGTCGCGATGCGGCGCTCGATCTCTGCGACGACCTGCGCGACGACGTGCCGGGCCGTGCTGCGCGTCGTCTCCGGCATCGTGCGGTGCAGCTGCAGGAGCGTGGACACCAGGCCGACGTCGGGCTGCACGGCGGCGAGGAGCTCGGGCTCGAGCAGCAGCCGCCGCAGCCCCAGCCGGTCGACGGCGTCGCGCTGCATGACCTCGACGACCGTCGACGGGAAGTACGTGCGGATGTCGCCCAGCCACCGCGCGACCCGCGGCGCCGACCCGCCGAGCCCCGCGCCGCGCTCCCCGCCGCCCGAGCCACGTGCGCCGTCGTCGTAGAGCGCGGCGAGCGCCTCGTCCATGGCCCGCTGGGCGTCGGTGAGCGGCACACCGGCCGCGTCGGGGGTGCCGGCCTCGCCGAGCAGCAGCCGCCAGCGCCGCCGCCGGGTGCCCTCGTCGACCGCGTCCCCGCCCGCGCCCGGCGGCACGCCCTGCGCCTGGTCCGTCGCCTGCACGTCCACCCCGCCTCCGTCGCCCGCCGTCATGACCCCGCCCCCGCCGCGACCGGCGCCGGGGCCGACGCAGCCCCCGCACCGTCCGGGACGGTCCCGCCGAGCAGCCGCGCGACCGTCGCGAGCGGGCCCGCCGCGAGCACCGCGTCGATCACCACGTCGTCGTCGACCGCCGCCGCACCGTGCGCCGTCGGGCGGCGCACCGCGTCGCCCACGGCCCGCCGCTCCCCCACCGGCATGGCCCCGAACGTGCGGCGCAGCAGCGGCAGGACGTCGGTGAAGTCCTCCTCGCGCAGGTGCGCCACCCACGCGTCGAGCATGCCCAGCAGCGTCCGGTCCCCCGCCAGGAGCAGACCGCCGCCGTCGAGGAACCCCTCCGCCCAGGCCGCCGTCGTGCGGGCCGGCGTGCCGCGCGAGAGGGCACGCCCGAACCGGCCGGCGGCGTCCTCGGCGTCGAGCGCCCGCGCGTCGAGCAGCAGCCGGGTCGCCCGGCCGGCGAGCACCCCGGAGACGTCGGTGCGCCCCGAGAGACGCCCGAGCGTGGCCTGCCACAGGGTCGTGCCGTCGGCGTGGTCGCGCAGCCGCACGGCGTCGTGCGCCGCGTCGAGGTCCTCCCGCAGCGCCCGCGCGGCGTCGTCGTCCAGGCCCGTGACGGCACCGGGCAGCGCGGCGCAGGCGCGCACGACGAGCGCGTCGGCGACCTGCGCGAGCGCGTCGACGCGTGTGCCGCGCACGTCGGAGTACCGGTGCGCGCGCACCAGCGGGGGCAGGGCGCGCAGCAGGTGCGCGACGTCGCCGTCGCGCGCAGCCCGCTCGTCGAGCACGGGCAGCAGCCGGTCGAGAGCGTCGGGCAGGTCCGCGACGAGCGTCGCCTCGACGAGCGCGGTGACGGTCGGCAGCGCCGCGGCCTGCGCGTCGGCGACGACCCGGGCGCCGGCCGCCTCGGCCACGGCCGTGCCCCACGTGGACGCCTCGACGAGCGCGACCACCAGCTCGGGGGTCCAGCGCAGCACCCACGTCTCGCGGAACGTGCCGGTGCTCCGGGCCGCCGACCGCTCCCGCACCGCCCACGGCACCTGCAGCAGCGCCAGCCGGTGCAGCAGGCGCGAGCGCGCGAGGTCGGTGTCCTTGCGCAGGTCGAGGTCCAGGGTGCGCGGCGCCGCGTCGAACGCGAGCCGCAGCCGCCGGGCGCTCGCGCGCAGGTCCGCCTCGAGCGGCACGGTCGGCACGTCGTCCGGCACGGCGCCCATGCGCTCGCCGACGACGAGCTCGGCGGTGACGTGCGCGACCAGCGCGTCGTCGCCCTCGCAGAGCACGGCGCGGGTGGCCTCGGTGACCTCGGCGAGCCCGGCCGCGGGCCGGCCGCGCACCACGGCGAGCATCTGGGCCAGCCGGGTCGCCTCGATGACGTGCGCCGACGACACGGGCAGGTCGCGGGCGCGCAGCACGGCCGCGACCTGCACGAGCCAGCGGGCCACGACGTCGTCCGGGGTGGTGTACAGGTGGTGGTACCACCCCGGGGAGTCCACGCCCGCGCCGTACCCGGACGCCGACGCCAGCCGGGACGCCGTCCACGGGGTCCAGGTGAGCGTGACCCTGCGGCGCGGCAGGCCCGTCAGGAGGCGGGCGTCGGGCGCGGCGGGGCCGAGCCGACCGGTGAGCGCGGGTGCGTGCCACGCGCCGCAGACCACGGCGACGCGCTCGTGCCCCTCGCGCAGCGCGGCCCGCACCTGCTGGCGCATGTGCGCCTCGCGGCGGGCCTCGTGCAGCGCGGCGTGCTCCGCCGCACGCGTGAGCGGGCCGCGCGCCGCCGCGTCGTCGGCGGCCTCGCGCAGCGCCTGCATCGCCTCCGTCAGGACGTCGAACGGTGTCGCGCCGTCGGGCCGGTGCTCGACGACGTCCTCCCACCAGCGCTCCGGGTCGTCGTACCCGGCGACGCGCGCGAGCGTCGCGACGGGGTCGGTCCGCACCGCGTCGAGCTCGGCCCAGGCCGGCGCCGGGGCCTCGTCCGGCGTGGGGTCTCCCGCCGGCGCGGGGTCCTCCGTGGGCGCAGGGTCCTCCGTGGGCGCAGGGTCCTCCGTGGGCGCAGGGTCCTCCGTCGGCGCAGGGTCCTCCGTCGGCGCAGGGTCCTCCGTCGGCGCAGGGTCCTCCGTCGGCGCGTCATGCTCCACGGCCAGGGAGACGGCGGCGGGCAGGTCGACGAACCGTGCGGGCACGTCGTGCTCGGCCGCCCACCGCAGCGCCTGCCACTCGGGCGAGAACACGGCGAACGGCCACCACGCGGCGCGCCGGGGCTCGTCGGCGGTCGTCGCGAGGAGGGCCACGGGCGGCTGCATGGCCTCGTGCCCCACGAAGGTCAGCAGCGGGTCCGCGTCGGCCGGACCCTCGACGAGCACGACGGTCGGCGCCCACGCGTCGAGCTCGGCCGCCACGGCACGTGCGGAGCCGGGCCCGTGGTGCCGCACCCCGAGCACCCGCACGCGCGGCTCGTCCGCCGGGGCGCGGCGGGCCGGGGCGGTCGTCATCCGGTGACCTCGCGGCACGCGCCGTAGAAGTCCAGCCACCCGTCGCGCTCGCGCACCACGGACTCGAGGTACTCCACCCACACCGCGGTGTCGGCGACGGGGTCCTTGACGACCGAGCCGAGGATCCCGGCGGCGACGTCCGAGGGCCGCAGCACGCCGTCGCCGAAGTGCGCGGCCAGGGCGATGCCGTGCGCGACGACCGAGATCGCCTCGGCGGTCGACAGCGTCCCCGACGGGCTCTTCAGCGCCTGCCGGCCGTCGACGGTGCGCCCGGAGCGCAGCTCGCGGAACACCGTCACCACGCGGCGGATCTCGTCGGCGGCGGCCGGCACGGGCGGCAGCTCCAGCGCGACCCCGAGCTGCTCGACGCGGCGGGTCACGATCGCGACCTCCTCCTCGTGCGTCGCGGGCAGCGGCAGCACGACGGTGTTGAACCGTCGTCGCAGCGCGGACGACAGCTCGTTGACGCCGCGGTCCCGGTCGTTGGCGGTCGCGATGACGTTGAAGCCCTTCGCGGCCTGCACCTCCGTGCCCAGCTCGGGCACGGGCAGGGACTTCTCCGACAGCACCGTGATGAGCGCGTCCTGCACGTCCGAGGGGATGCGCGTGAGCTCCTCGATCCGCGCGATCGACGCCGTGCGCATCGCGGTCATCACCGGCGACGGCACGAGCGCGCGCTCGCTCGGCCCCTCGGCGAGCAGCCGCGCGTAGTTCCAGCCGTAGCGGATCGCGTCCTCCGACGTGCCGGACGTGCCCTGCACGACGAGGGTCGAGCTGCCCGAGACCGCCGCCGCCAGGTGCTCGCTCACCCACGTCTTGGCCGTGCCGGGCACGCCCAGCAGCAGCAGCGCACGGTCCGTGGCGAGAGTCGCGACGGCGACCTCGACGACGCGGCGCGGACCGACGTACTTGGGGGTGACGACCGTGCCGTCCGGCAGCGTGCCGCCGAGCAGGTAGGTGACGACCGCCCAGGGCGACAGCCTCCACGCGGGCGGCCGGGGCCGGTCGTCGGCGGCGTCGAGCGCGGCCAGCTCGTGCGCGAACGCCTGCTCGGCGTGGGGTCGCAGCAGGGTCTCGACGTCGGTCATGCCAGCTCCTCGAGCATCTGTCGGCGGACGAGCAGGACGTCGGCGACGTCCCGCAGGGTGGCGATCGTGGCGGGGTCGGTGGTGCGCATCGAGGCGCCCCGCACGCGCGCCTCGGTGGTGGGGTCGGGGCTCAGGGCGACCGCCAGCCGGTCGCCGATGCCGGTCTGCCACCACGCCGGCAGCGGCGGCCCGGTGATCATCCAGTGCATCGCGGCGTCGACCACGGCGTCGGGCCAGGGCGTGGGCAGCACGTCCCACAGCTCCTCGACGCCCTGCGTGGAGGTGTCACGGACGCCGCGTCGCACGTGCAGCCGGGCGACGAGCGCCTCGACCTGCTCGGCGAGGGGCAGCACCCGCAGCAGCCCGGGGTCGGGCCCGTGGCGCGCCACCAGCGCGGCCGCCCACCGGGCGTCACGGGTGCGCACGGCCGCGCCGCGCCAGCCGGCGTGCAGCTCCCGGTCCCGGTCGCCGTCGACCGTCCGCCCGACCAGCTGGGCCGGCGTGGCCCCCAGGTGCTCCTCCCACCGGTGCGGCGGGGTCGCGGCGACGAGGGCCTCCAGCAGCGCGGCGCGCCGCCCGCCGGTCGTGCCGGGGCCCAGCAGCGGCGACCCGTCGTCGGGCTCCGGCAGGTCGACGACCAGCACCTGGCGCAGGGCACGGCGCTCGCGGCGCACGAGGGCCAGCGCACGGTCCTGGCACTGCCGGGCGAACGCCGACCCGGGAAGGTCGACCAGCGCGCGTGCCGCGGCGTGCCGCACGCTCGCGGCCCGGTCCGCCAGCGCCCTCACGAGCAGCTCCTCGTCGTCGGGCCGGGCGGGCGACCGCACCAGCGCCGCGTGCAGCGCGTCGACCAGCGCGGCACGCTCGGACGCCGGCCGACGGCCGAACGTCGGGTCGGCGATCGCCGCGCGGGCCTCGTCCGGTGCCGCGTCCGCATCGGTCCGCCCGGCGGTGCGCCGCGCGAGCGCGTCCGACCACCCGGGGCGTGCGGCCGCGAGCCAACGCCCGCGCGCGCCCAGCACGGGGACGACGGCCGCCCCGGGGCCCGCCGGGCCTGCGGCGAGGTCGAGCAGCTCGGGCAGCACCGCCGCCGGCGCGACGACCCCCCGCTCCGCCGCGGCGGCGAGCCACACGGTCAGCAGGGCCCGACCGCGGGCGTCGGTCCGGGCGAGCAGCGCGGTGAGGCGGGCAGCGGCGGCGGGACCCGCCACGCGGCCGTCCTCGGGCGGCGCCACGGCCCCGGCAGACCCGGGCGCCCGCGGCGGCACGGACGCGGCCCGGCGCGCGACGGCGTCGACCGCGAGCGCGTCGAGCAGCGCCGGGGCGGCGTCCGACGCGGGCAGGGAGCGGACCACGTCGCCGACGGCACCGGGCAGCCCGTCGGTGCTGACGGGGTGACGGCGCAGCCCGAGCAGCCCCGCGGTCACGAGGTCGTCGCGGGCGCTCACAGGGCCACCAGCCCGGTGCCGTCCCACGCCGCGAGGGGGTCGAGCCCGGCCGGGACCCGGTCGCCGACCACGGTGACCGGCCGGCCCCCGCTGACGGCGAGGAGGCGCCACAGTCGGGACGAGGGCACGAGCGGGAGGGCGCCGGCGCCGTCGGCCACGACGGACCAGCCGTCCTCGCCGCCGCCGGGGCCGGGCACCGGTGCGAGACCGTCGACGACCACGGGCGCCGCGGTGCACCACGGGTCGGCGGTCAGGGCCTGCGACCAGGCCCGCTCGGCCTCGTCCAGCGGGACGCCCGTCACGGGACCCAGGGTCTCGGGCTCGCCGTGCCGTGCGCCGACGACGGCGCGGGTCGGGTCGCCGGGGTGCACGTGCAGGTCGGCGTCGACGCGCGTGCCGACGAGCAGCGGCACCTCCAGGGGCTGGCCCGAGGCGGCGAAGGCGACGACCACGCGGTCCTGCCCGCTGCGCTCGCCGCGCACGTGGACGCGCCGGAACCGCACGCGCCCGTCCGCGCCGTCGCGGGTCGCGAGGACCTGCCAGCGGTCGCGCTCGGCCGGTGCGGCGAGCACGTCCTGCGTCCGGGTCGCCTCGCCGACGCGGCGGCGCACGACCGCCGCGAGCGCGGGGTCGAGCGCGTCGAGCCGCCCGTGCGCCCGGACGAGCAGGTGCAGCAGCGCGAGCTCGTCGAGCAGGCGGGCGGGCCAGCCCTCCCCGCTCGCCGCGACGGCGGGCAGGCGGCGCACGGCCTCGGCCAGGCCGGGCGCCTGCGCGTCGACGAGGCGCGCGGCGACCTGCTCGTAGGGTCCGTACCCGGCGCGGTCGGCCCCGGCGACGCCGTGCTCGACCTGGTCGTGCAGCCACCGTTCGAGGTCCGCGACACCCTCGGCGGAACGACGGGCGCGCGTGGCGGCACGGCGGGCGGCGGCCCGGGGGTCCGACGGGGCCCGGGCCGGTGCGGCCGTCGCCCGCTCGGCCCGGTCGGCACGGGCCGCGAGCCACGCGGCGGCGTGCTCGGCGGGCTCGGCGACGTCGGGCACGTGCCCGGCCGACCAGAGCAGCAGCAGCCCGAGGGCGTGCTTGCAGGGGAACTTCCGGCTCGGGCACGAGCACGTGTACGCGGGGGCGGCGAGGTCCACGACGGTCGCGTAGGGCGTCCTGCCCGAGCCCTGGCACAGACCCCACAGCGCGGCCGGGCGGGCGCTCGCCCCGGTGCTCGACCACGGCCCGGGGCTCGACAGCTTGTGCCCCGCCTTCGCCGACGACGCGTCGGGGGCGAGCGCGACGACCTGCTCGGCCGACCACCTCTGATCCACGAGCCGGGACGGTAGCGTCCGCCACCGACACGGTCACCACCGGGCGGCCCGTGGGCCTGCGGGTTCACCCGGACGAGCGGTCCGTCAGCCCACGGCGGTGCGCACGTGCCGGGCCAGCAGCGCGTAGACCCGCTCGACGACGGCACGGTCGCGGGTCAGCACGGTGTAGCCGTGGTCCTGGTCGGGCAGGTCGACGTGCTCGACCAGCGCGCCCGCGGCCGCGAGGCGGTCGGCGTACCGCACGCCCTCGTCGTGCAGGCGGTCCAGCGCGCAGGTGACGACGACCGCGGGCGCGATCCCGGTGAGGTCGGCGGTGTCGCCGTCCCACGCGGGCGACGCCAGCGGGTGCTCCTTGGCGGCGCGCGTCGGCACGTACGCGGTGTCGAAGACCTGGGTCATCGGCACGGAGATGATCGACCGGCCGGCCGCGTGCTTGCGCCCGCCCGGCGTCACCAGGTCCAGCGGCGGGTACTGCAGCACCTGCAGCGCGACGCGCGGCGTCCCCGCCGCCAGGGCCTGCCGGGCCGCCGCCGTCGCGGCCGCCCCGCCTGCGCTGTGCCCGCCGACGGTCAGGCGCGACCCGTCCCAGCCGTGCCCGTCCAGCGCCGCCCACGCCAGGGCGTCGTACGCCTGCTCGACCGCGACGGGGAACCGGTGCTGCGGCGCGAGGGCGTAGTCGACGTTGACGACGACCACGCCGGCCTCGTGCGCGAGGTACCGGCACCAGGGGTCGTCCTGCTCGGGGTGCCCGAGCGCGAAGCCGCCGCCGTGCAGGTTGACGTGCACGGGCGCCCCCTCCACGCCGCCGGGGGGCGCGTAGACCACCGCGGGCGCGTCGCCGTGCCGGGTGGGCACCGTCACGGCCGTCGTCGTCGCCGGGATCTCGGCGAACGCGATCTCGTCCGGCACCCGCGGGCCGGGACCGCGCTGCATCAGCCGGGCGATCGTGTCGGCGACGGCGGGCACGGTCAGCAGGCGCACGGGTCCTCCGGACGGTCGGAGCGGGTCCTGCGTCGGGCCCGCGGTGCCGGGAGCGTACGCGGTGGACCTGTCCCGCGTCCGGCGGTCGCGGCACCGGTCTGCGCACCGGTCCCGCCGCCCCCGTCGGGGGGCCGCGTCTCGGCCGCACGACGGGGGCCTCCGTCTGGAGGATGAGCGCGCGCGGACCCCGATCTCCGCACCGCGACGGTGCCGCCGCGCCACCCGCGTCCGTAGCGTCGAGACCGACACCGGACCGAGGAGGGACCCATGATCGAGGCCCGAGGACTGACCAAGAGGTACGGCGGCACGACCGCCGTCGACGGCATGACGTTCACCGTGCGCCCGGGGGCCGTCACGGGCTTCCTGGGCCCCAACGGGGCCGGCAAGTCCACGACGATGCGCATGATCGTCGGCCTGGACCGGCCGACCGCCGGCTCCGTGGCCGTCAACGGCCGCCCGTACGCCCAGCACCGCGCGCCGCTGCACGAGGTCGGGGCGCTGCTCGACGCGAAGGGCGTGCACACCGGCCGCACGGCGTACGCGCACCTGCGGGCCCTGGCCGCGACGCACGGCATCGCCCGCAGCCGCGTCGACGACGTCATCACCATGACCGGGCTCGACAGCGTCGCCCGTCGCCGCGTCGGCGGGTTCTCCCTCGGCATGGGCCAGCGCCTGGGCATCGCCGCCGCGATGCTCGGCGACCCGCAGACGCTCGTGCTGGACGAGCCCGTCAACGGCCTCGACCCGGAGGGCGTGCTGTGGGTGCGCACGTTCGTGCGCGCGCTCGCCGCCGAGGGCCGCACGGTGCTGCTGTCCTCCCACCTGATGAGCGAGATGGCGCTGACCGCCGACCACGTCATCGTCGTGGGCCGCGGCCGCGTGATCGCCGACGCTCCCGTCAGCGAGCTCGTCGCGCAGGCCAAGGGCGGTGGACTCGTGCGCGTGCGGACCCCGCAGACCGGCACCTTCGAGGAGGCCCTGCGGCGCGCGGGTGCGCAGGTCACCCAGGTCGAGCACGACCTGCTCGAGGTGGTCGGCGTGACCGCCGCGCAGATCGGCGAGCAGGCCGCCGCGCAGGGCGTCGTCCTGCACGAGCTGGCACCGGTGCGCGGCTCCCTCGAGGACGCGTACCTGGCGCTGACGGCCGACGAGGTCGAGTACCGCACCAGCCCCGCAGCCAGCCCCGCGCCCGCCCCCGCGGGCGCCGTCACGTCCGACGGGAGCGTCCGATGACCACGTCCACCCTCACCTCCCCCGCCCGCGTGCGCGCCGGCGCCCCCGCCCGCCCGGGCGTCACGCCGCTGCGCGTGCTGACCTCGGAGTGGATCAAGTTCCGCACCCTCCGCTCGACCGCGTGGACGCTGGCGGGTGCGGTGCTCGCGATGACCGCGATCGCCGTGATGCTGGCCCTGGTGTCGACGTCGGTCCCCGAGGCCGCCGAGACCAGCGGGATGAGCAACCTCGTGGTCCTGACGGGCGGGGTCCAGGTCGCCCAGCTCGCCCTCGTCGTGCTCGGCGTGCTCCTGATCACCGGGGAGTACTCGACCGGGATGGTGCGCTCCACGTTCGCCGCGGTGCCGTCCCGCCTGCCCGTGCTCGGAGCCAAGGCGGTGGTCACCGCGATCGCCGCGGCGGTCGTCACGGTCCTGGGCCTCGCGCTCGCGTGGGTCGCGACGCTGCCGTTCGACGGCGTCGCACCGCTGGACCTCGGCGACGCCGGGACGGTCCGGGTGCTCGGCGGCACCGTGCTCTACCTCGCCACGCTCACGCTCCTGGCGCTGACGGTCGGCGCGCTCGTGCGGCACTCGGCGGGTGCCATCGCCATCGTGATGGGGCTGCTGCTCGTCGTCGAGCCCGTGCTGTACATCGTCCCGAACCGCATCACCGCGACCATCGGGGCGTTCCTGCCGTCGACGGCCGGCTCGCGGATCATGACGGACCCCGACATGCTCGAGGCGACGCGGGGCATGAACGACGCACCGTTCCTCACCGCCTGGCAGGGGTACGGCGTCCTCCTCGCGTGGGTCGTCGTGCTGGGCACGCTCGCCGCGGTCCTGCTCCGCCGCCGCGACGCGTGACCCGACGCGCGACCGTGGCAGGGTGACCTCGTGACCCCCGACCCGCCGACGCCCGGCGACGACGCCCGTCCCGCGGGGGCGGGCGTCGTGCCGGGCGTGTTCACCGAGCTCCAGGCGCGGCGGCTCGGTCCGCTGCGCCGGTTCCTCGTGCGGCACCCGCGGGTCATGGACGCCGTCGTCGTGGTCGTGTTCCTCGTCCTGGCGCTGCTGTCCGTGCTGACGACCACGGGCATGGTCCTGGACTCGGGCCTGCTCGCCGACGACGACCGCGCGGTCGGCCTGCTCCTCGCGTGCGGCGTCGGCACGAGCGTCCTGGCGGCCGCGGCGCTGGTGTGGCGCCG
The DNA here is from genome assembly GCF_013409875.1 of Cellulomonas oligotrophica. Classification (GTDB taxonomy): domain Bacteria; phylum Actinomycetota; class Actinomycetes; order Actinomycetales; family Cellulomonadaceae; genus Cellulomonas; species Cellulomonas oligotrophica. The sequence continues at coordinate 3,751,681 of NZ_JACCBK010000001.1, read as the reverse complement.
GGCCGCACCGGTCGTCGTGACGGCCGCGCTCGCGGTGCTGGCCGTGGCGTCGCTGCTGGTCTCGGGCACCCTCGGGGCGCTCGACCTGGCGCTCGCGTGCGGCCTGTACGCGGTCGCGGCGTCCCGCCCGCCGCGCACGGCGTGGCTGACGTTCGGCGGCACGATGCTCGTGGTCGCGGGTGCCGGGTGGGTGTGGGAGCGCACGGACCTGACGAACCCCGACATCACGGTGATCAGCCCCGAGGACCCGGGCGGTGTCACGCCCGTGCTGTCGACGACACCCTGGCAGTCGCACGTGCTGAGCACGACGGGGCTGCTCGTGGTGCTGCTGATCGCGCTGTCGATCGGCACGAGCGTGCGCAACCGCCGCCTGCACGTCGCCGACCTCGTCGAGCGCACCAACGCCCTGGCCCGCGACCGCGACCAGCAGGCGCGGCTCGCACGTGCCGCGGAGCGCACCCGCATCGCCCGCGAGATGCACGACGTCGTCGCGCACTCCATCACCGTGATGGTCGCGCTGTCCGACGGCGCGAGCGCGGCCCTGACCCGCTCCCCCGACGCCGCGCGCACCGCCCTCGACGAGCTGTCGAGCACCGGCCGCGGGGCCCTGGCGGACATGCGCCGCGTGCTCGGGGTGCTGGACGGCCACGACGCACCGCTGGAGCCGCAGCCCGGCCAGGACGACCTGGGCGGCGTCGTCGAGCGGTTCCGCGCGGCGGGGCTGCCCGTGCACGCCCGCGGGCTCGGCACCCCGCTGCCGGAGGAGACGACGTTCCGGCTGGCCGTGCACCGCATCGTCGCCGAGGCCCTGACCAACGCCCTGCGGCACGCCCCGGGCACCACGCGCGTCCTGGTCGACCTGCGCCGCACCGACCGGGCCGTGGAGGTCGAGGTCGTCGACGAGGGCACGTCCCTGCCCGTCGCCGACGCCGGCGGCGCGGGGCGCGGCCTGATCGGCATGCGCGAGCGCGCCGCGGTGTACGGCGGCACCGTCGACGCCGGCCCCACCGTGCGCGGCGGCTGGCGCGTGCACGTCACCCTGCCCTGCGACGCACCGACGCACCCCGACGACCGGCCGACGGCCGGCACCGACCCGGGCCCCGCGCCCGACCCCGAGGAGATCCCTGCATGATCCGCGTCCTGCTGGTCGACGACCAGGCCCTGCTGCGCATGGGCTTCCGGCTCGTGCTCGAGGCGGAGGACGACCTGCAGGTCGTCGGCGAGGCCGGTGACGGGCGTGCCGCGCTCGACCAGGTCGCGGCCCTCGCGCCCGACGTCGTGCTGATGGACGTGCGCATGCCCGGTACGAACGGCATCGAGGCGACGCAGCGGGTCGTGGACGCGCACCCGGGCACGCGCGTGCTCATCCTCACCACGTTCGACCTCGACGAGTACGCGTTCGCGGCGCTGCGCGCCGGGGCGAGCGGGTTCCTGCTCAAGGACGCGCACCCCTCGGACCTGGTGGCGGCCATCCGCTCCGTCGCGTCGGGCGACGCCGTGGTCTCCCCGCGCGTGACCCGCCGGATGCTGGAGATGTTCTCCGACCGGCTGCCCGCCGGCGCCCCCGAGCCCGACGGCCTCGACCCACGGCTGCGCGCCCTGACCCCGCGCGAGCTCGAGGTGCTCGGGCACGTCGCCGAGGGCCTGTCGAACGCGGAGATCGCCCAGCGCCTGTTCCTGTCGGAGGCGACGGTGAAGACCCACGTGGGCGCGATCCTCGCCAAGTGCGCGGTCCGCGACCGCGTCCAGGCCGTCGTCCTCGCCTACGAGACGGGCCTCGCCGGCCGCACCCGCTGACCCGGCGTCAGAACGGCGACATCTGGTCGATGGTCTTCGTGGCGAGATCGACGATCGCGCGAGCCCGGGCGAGGTCGTCCATGACGTCCTCCACCACCAGGTCGGGCGACTCGAAGTCCGGGTACTCGAGACTGTTGCGGCGCCTGCGCATCCGGTCGAACGGCCGGAGCACCGGCCCGAGTGGCGGGTCGAGCTGGGCGCTGACCGCCCGCAGCACGGCGATGTGTCCTCCGCGGCTCGTGGCGCGCAGCCCCTCGTTCTCGAGCACAGCCGCGAGCGCCTTGCGCGCGCCGTCGTAGGCCAGCGCGTACGCGCCTTCCGCGTCCGTCGGTGCGACGGTCTCGGCGGTGCGCAGGTGCTGCGTTGCCTGGTGCAGGAGTCGGTCAGCGTGCTCGCGACTGGGCGGGACACGCTGCAGCTCGGAGCGGGCAAGCATCTGCTCGACCTCCGCACGACCCTGGTTCCATCTCATGAGGCGTCATCCTTCGCGAGGGTCAGCGGGACGAGGGGACGTGACCGGAGCGACGCGAGGAACGCGTCGGCCGGAGGCGGGGACTCCCAGCGGTCGCGGCTGACGCGGTGCACGGACACCTGCCGACCGAGTCTGACCTCGGCCCGCTGTGCCACGTCGTCGAGGGCGTCGAGCGAGGCGTCACCGACGACGAGCACGTCGACGTCGCCCGGCACGGGACCCGGCTCGCCGTGGAACCGTGCCGCCCACGACCCGTAGACGAAGGCCTGCTCGACGCCCTGCACGCCGGCGAGCTCCTCGGAAAGGACCGGGACAGGACCGTAGGTGACCGCGAGCAGGTCCGTCATGGGCCCGGTCATCGGCGTGCGGGGACCGCGCCGCACGAGCCTGGCGGTGCCGACCCTCCTGTCGCTCAGAAGGCCGGCGGCGACGAGCCTGCTGACCTCGTGCGCCATGGCCTTGACGCTCGCCCCGGCCCGCCGGGCGAGGTCCGTCACCGTGAACTCGTCGTCGGGGCTGAGGTAGGTCGTCGCGAGCAGCTGTCCCTGGACCTGTGATCGCAGGATGGGCAGCAGCGGCGGAGGCGCTTCTCGCATGTGAGCTCCTTGCTTGTGACCTCTCAGGTGACAAGCGTACGCCTTCGCCCTCATGACGCCGGGCGCTCTCCCTTCCTCGGTGCACATCCGTGAGGGCCGAGCCTCCGCGGCCCGTCGCGGCTCGACCCATCACACGCGCGGCGCCTTCCTGCTCAAGGAGGACAGGCCTCCGCCGGTCCGCGGCGGGATGCGACGAGCGGGACGCCGAGGGCGGCGACCGCCAGCCCCACCGCGACCAGGACCACGACCCGGCCGTCCGCAGCGGGCGGGTCGAGGAGGTCGGGGGTGGCGAGCACCGGGGACAGCTGGTCGGCCGCGGACCGTGCAGCGACGATCCCGGCCCCTCCGACGGCGAGGAGCAGCGAGGCGGCTGCGAGCGCCCACGCGGCACCGACCGCGGCACCGGGCACCGGGCGCGCCCCCCGGGCGCTTGCACCGACGACGACGCCGACCACCCCGAGCCCGAGGAACGCCGCTCCGAGGGCCGCCAGCGTCAGCTCCCGCAGGATGTCGTTGTCCGCACCGGGCAGCTCGACCAGCGTCCAGCCCACGGCACCGACCGCCCACGCGACCGACAGGGTCGCCACCCCGGCGACGACGGCGACGGCCACGACCCCCATGACTGCTGTCCTCGTCCTCATCCGGCACATCCTGCCGCCCGCCGGCCGCGGCCCGCGCTCGGTGCCCAGGACGGCGGTCGACGTGCTGCCCCGGCACAGCCCCGGAGGGGAGACACGCCGGTGCCGATGAGTCGTGCCCCCGGCGCGGGTCGAGCAGGGTGGACGTGCACACCGAGGACGGGAGCCGGAGATGACGGGGACGACGCAGCGGAGCCTGGACGTGCCGGGGGCGGTGCTCGCGTACGACGTGCGGGGACCGCTGCCCACGGCGGACGGGGAGCCGCCGCTGCTGCTCGTGGGGCAGCCGATGGACGCGACCGGGTTCGCCACCCTCGCCGGGCTGCTCCCGGAGCGGACGGTCGTGACGTACGACCCGCGGGGTCTGGGGCGCAGCACCCGCACGGACGGGTCGTCGACGCACGACCCCGTGCAGCAGGCCGAGGACCTGCACGCCCTCGTGGGGGCGCTCGGCGGCGGGCCTGTCGACGTCTTCGGCAGCAGCGGCGGCGCGGTGACGTCGCTCGCCCTGGTGGCCGCGCACCCGCAGGACGTGCGCACGCTCGTCGCGCACGAGCCGCCCGCCCTGCCCGTGCTGCCGGACGCCGCGCAGGCGGAGGTCGTGTGGCAGCGGGTGCAGGCGGCCTACCAGGCCCGGGGCTGGGGCGCGGGCATGGCGGCGTTCGTCGCGATGACGTCCGTGCCCGGCCCGTTCACCGCGGACAGCCTCGCCGAGCTGCCGGACCCGGCGGCGTTCGGCATGCCCGCCGAGGACGACGGCTCGCGCGACGACCCGCTGCTCTCGGGCGCGTCGGCACCCGTCACGGGCTACGCGCCGGACGTGGCCGCGCTGCAGGCTGCGCCGACGAGGGTCGTGGTCGCCGCGGGCATCGAGAGCAAGGACCTCATGACGTGGCGCACGAGTGCCGCCCTGGCCGAGGCGCTCGGCGTCGGGCTGACGGTGTTCCCCAGCCACCACGGCGGCTTCATGGGCCCTGAGCTCGGCATGCCGGGCCAGCCGGAGGCGTTCGCGACCCGCCTGCGCGAGGTGCTGGACGCGGGCTGACGCGGCGGTGGGGCCCGACCGGGCCGGGCCCCACCGGTGGTCAGCGGGTGCTGAGCACCTCGCGCACGAACCGCTCCGAGCGCTCGCGCAGCCCCGCGACGCGGCGGGCGACGATCGCGTCCCGCACCTGGTCGGCGTCGGAGCCCGCCTCCGTGCGGGTCGGCGGACGACGCACGTTCGCCGAGCACAGGAAGTGCGTGCAGATCAGCGTGCCGATGGTGTTGCCGCGCCGCCCCGACGCCCCGCCGCGGCGGGCCACGTAGAGGGTGACGTCGTCGGTCACGACGACGTCCTCGCACCACGCGCACACGGTGCGGCGCCGGGCGAGGGTGCCGGCGCGGTCACCGGCGCGCAGCAGCACACCGGTCGGGGCGCCGTCGACCTCGAGGACGACGTACGCGGACAGGGGCGCCTTGCGGTCGCACCAGCCGAGCAGGTCGAGACGGTCCCAGTCCTGGGCGTCGAGGTCGGGGAGGGTGGCCTGGGTGGCCTCGCGGCGGGACGCGTTGACGAAGCAGGCGCGGATGTCGCGCTCGGTCAGGGGGTTCATGGCAGGTCTGCGCTTCCGGTGGGTCGGCTGGCCGCCACCGGGCGCACGGGAGCGTGCGCGCCGCTGCGCGGTGCGTCAGCGGGCCGGGGCGGCCGGGAGGGCGGGTGCCCGCGCCGGGGCCCGGCGACCGGTCGTCAGATGCCGCCCGCGCGATGGCGGGCGTGGGTCAGGACGAGGTCAGCGGGGCGCGACGCGGTCGCGCGGCGTGCCTGAGCAGGCCTGTGCGGCCGCCTCGCAGCCTGCGGTCGGGTTCCGCACCACTCGCTCCTCGTCCTGGGCCTCGACCGGCACCGTGAGGTGCCGGTCGAGGCGATGCTACGTCAGCCGCGGCGCTCGCCGCCGGCGGCGGGCGCGCCGGTCGAGCGGCCGGCCCGGCGCGGGCCCTGGCGGCGGCTCGGGGTGCTGGGGGTGCTCTCGGAAGTCCATGCGAGGGCCGGGGCTGCCGAGCGGCGCGCGCCCGAGCCCTGGCTGCGGGCCGCGGCGGGGGCACCGTCGCGACGCGCGGCCCCTGCACCGGCCGAGGCGCCGCCGCGACGACGCCCTCCCCCGGTGCCCGGCGCCGAGGCGACGTCGGTGCGTGCGGCACCGCCGCCCGCGCCGGACCCGCCACGGCGACGGCGCGACGGCTGCGACGACCCGGCCGAGGCCGAGCGCCCGCCGCCGGAGCGTGCCGGGGCGGCAGCGGGAGCGGCCGCGGTCGGAGCCACGGGCGCAGCGAGGGTGCCGACGAGCTGCTCCAGGGCGGGCGAGCCGAGGCGCACCGGCTGCGGCGTGACCTTGATGCCGGCCTGGCGCGTCAGGTCCCGCACGTCGCCCATCTGCTCGGGCAGGACGAGCGTGACGACGTCGCCGCCCGACCCGGCGCGCGCGGTGCGGCCCGAACGGTGCAGGTACGCCTTGTGCTCGGCCGGCGGGTCGACGTGGACGACCAGCTCGACGTCGTCGACGTGGATGCCGCGCGCCGCGATGTCCGTGGCCACGAGCACCCGCACGCCCCCGTTGGAGAACGCGTCGAGGTTGCGCTCGCGCGCGCCCTGGCTGAGGTTGCCGTGCAGGTCGACGGCGGGCACGCCCGCGCTGGTGAGCTGCTTGGCGAGCTTCTTCGCGGCGTGCTTGGTGCGCATGAACAGCACGCGCCGGCCCGTGCCGGAGGCGAGGTGCTGCACGACGTCGCGCTTGACGGTCGCGTCGGCCACGGTGAGCACGTGGTGCGTCATCGCGGAGACGGGCGACTGCGCCGTGTCGACGGAGTGCCGCAGCGGGTTGCGCAGGAAGGCCGTGACGAGCTTGTCGACGCCGTTGTCCAGCGTCGCGGAGAACAGCATGCGCTGCCCGCCGGCCGGGGTCGCCGCCATGATGCGCTTGACGCCCGGCAGGAACCCGAGGTCGGCCATGTGGTCGGCCTCGTCGAGGACCGTGATCTGCACGTCCGCGAGCGAGATGACCTTCTGCTTCATGAGGTCCTCGAGCCGGCCGGGGCAGGCCACGACGATGTCGATGCCGCCCTTGAGCGCGGACTCCTGGGGGCGCTGCGAGACGCCGCCGAAGATGGTGGTGACGTGCAGCCCGGCGGCCTTGGCCAGCGGCTCGAGCGTCGCGGCGATCTGCGTGGCGAGCTCGCGCGTCGGGGCGAGAACGAGGCCGCGGGGGCGGCTCGGCACCCGCTTGGGCAGGTGGGTGCCGGGCACGAGGCCGGCGAGACGTGCCACGAGCGGGAGGCTGAACGCGAGGGTCTTGCCCGAGCCGGTGCGGCCGCGGCCGAGGACGTCACGGCCGCCGAGCGTGTCGGCCAGCGTCGCGGCCTGGATGGGGAACGCCTCGGTCTTGCCCTGCGCGGTGAGGGCACGGACGAGGATCTCGGGCACGCCGAGGGAGGAGAAGCTGGTCACAGGGTGGTCGCCTTTCGGGGCGTCGTGGGGGCGCCCACCAGGCAGCCATCGCACCCGGGACGCGGGCCCGCGCAGATCCAGAAGTCGCGCAGAGCCACCCCTAGTCTGCCTCATCGCCCGCCCGACGGCGCTGTCACGCTGCTCACAGGCCTCGGCCTTGTCGGTCGACACCCGCCGAGGCCCACGCCCGACCACCCACGTCCGGCCGGTTGGCCTGCGCGGACGGCAGCAGCGACCGCCCGGTCAACGACCACTGTTCATTCAGAATGAACAGGACCAAGAAATGAACAGACCGCTCAGGCACCGACGTAGGCGGCCAGGTGCTGGCCCGTGAGCGTCGAGCGGGACGCGACCAGGTCCGCGGGGGTGCCCTCGAACACGAGCGTGCCGCCGTCGTGCCCGGCGCCGGGGCCGAGGTCGATGATCCAGTCGGCGTGCGCCATCACGGCCTGGTGGTGCTCGATCACGATCACCGAGCGGCCGGACTCGACGAGGCGGTCGAGCAGGCCGAGCAGCTGCTCGACGTCCGCGAGGTGCAGACCGGTCGTGGGCTCGTCGAGCACGTACACGGCGCCCTTCTCCCCCATCCGCGTCGCGAGCTTGAGGCGCTGGCGCTCCCCGCCCGACAGGGTCGTCAGCGGCTGGCCGAGGCCGACGTACCCGAGCCCGACGTCGACGAGGCGTTCCAGCACGGCGTGCGCGGCCGGCGTGCGGGCCTCGCCCTCGGCGAAGAACGCGGCGGCCTGCGTGACCGGCATCGCCAGGACCTCGGCGATGTCCTTGCCGCCGAGCCGGTACTCCAGCACGGACGCCTGGAAGCGCCGGCCCTCGCACTCCTCGCAGGTGCTGGCGACGCTCGCCATCATGCCGAGGTCGGTGAACGTGACGCCGGCACCGTTGCAGGTGGGGCACGCCCCCTCGGAGTTGGCGCTGAACAGGGCGGGCTTGACGCCGTTGGCCTTGGCGAACGCCTTGCGCACGGGCTCCAGCACACCCGTGTACGTGGCGGGGTTGGAGCGGCGCGACCCGCGGATCGCCCCCTGGTCGATCGCGACGACGCCCTCACGGCCGACGACCGACCCGTGGATGAGCGAGCTCTTGCCCGACCCGGCCACACCCGTGACGACCACGAGCACGCCGAGCGGCACGTCCACGTCGACGCCGCGCAGGTTGTGCGTGCTCGCGCCGCGCACCTCCAGCACGCCCGTGGGGGTGCGGACCGCGGGCTTGAGCCGGGCGCGGTCGTCGAGGTGGCGACCGGTGAGCGTCCCGCTGGTGCGCAGCCCCTCGACGGTGCCCTGGAACACGATCTCGCCGCCCGCGGTGCCGGCGCCCGGGCCGATGTCGACGACCTGGTCCGCGACGGCGATCGCCTCGGGCTTGTGCTCGACGACGAGCACCGTGTTGCCCTTGTCGCGCAGCCGCAGCAGCAGGTCGTTCATCTTCTGGATGTCGTGCGGGTGGAGGCCGATCGTCGGCTCGTCGAAGACGTACGTCACGTCGGTCAACGAGGAGCCGAGGTGCCGGATCATCTTGGTCCGCTGCGCCTCACCCCCCGACAGCGTGCCCGCGGGCCGGTCCAGCGAGAGGTAGCCCAGGCCGATCTCGACGAACGAGTCGAGCAGGTGCCGCAGGCCCTGGAGCAGCGGGGCGACCGAGGGCACGTCAAGCCCGCGCACCCACGCCGCGAGGTCCGTGATCTGCATGGCGCACGCGTCGGCGATCGAGATGCCGGCGATCTTCGACGACCGCGCCCCCGGCCCCAGCCGGGTGCCCTCGCACTCGGGGCAGGTGGTGAACGTGACGGCACGCTCGACGAAAGCGCGCACGTGGGGCTGGAGGGCGTCGACGTCCTTGGAGAGGATCGACTTCTGGATCCTCGGCACCAGGCCCTCGAAGGTCACGTTGATGCCGTCGACCTTGATGCGGCGCGCCTCGCCGTAGAAGAGCTCCTGCCGCTGCTTCGCGGTGAAGGCCGCGACGGGCTTGTCGCCCGGGACCACCGCGGAGTAGATCCGCCCGTACCAGCCGTCGGCGCTGTACCCGGGCACGGTGATCGCACCCTCGACCAGGCTCTTCGAGTCGTCCACGAGCTGGGCGAGGTCCACGTCGTTGACAGCGCCCATGCCCTCGCAGCGCGTGCACATGCCGCCGAGGCGCTCGTACTCCGCCTTCACGGCCTTCGACGACGCCGCGTTGCGCTCCACCGTGATCGCCCCGCTGCCGCGGACCGACGCGGTGTTGAACGAGAACGCCGACGGCGGGCCGATGTGCGGGTCCCCCAGGCGGCTGAACAGGATCCGCAGCATCGCGTTCGCGTCGGTGGCCGTGCCGACCGTGGATCGCGGGTTCCCGCCCATGCGCTCCTGGTCGACGATGATCGCCGTGGTCAGGCCCTCGAGGAGGTCGACGTCGGGGCGGGCCAGCGACGGCATGAACCCCTGCACGAACGCCGAGTACGTCTCGTTGATGAGCCGCTGGGACTCGGCGGCGATCGTGCCGAACACGAGCGAGCTCTTGCCGGAGCCGGAGACGCCGGTGAACACCGTCAGCCGCCGCTTGGGCAGGTCGACGCTCACGTCCTTGAGGTTGTTCTCCCGCGCGCCGTGGACGCGGATGAGGTCGTGGGCGTCCGCGACGTGCCCGCCGGCGGCGGCGCTCGTGGTGCTCGGGGCGGGGGGTGGCGTGGCCGGGCTCATCGTTCCTCCGTCAGTGAGGCGGCGCGCAGGCAGGGACCCAACGTAGCCAGCACGTCCGACACCGGGACGGACCCGCGCCGGACCGCGGAACGGGCGGGCGCCGACGGATCAGACGGCGTTGATCCGCAGCAGGTTGCCCGCGGGGTCCCGCACCGCGGCGTCCCGCACCCCGTACGGCTGGTCGGTCGGCTCCTGGACGACGTCGACGCCGGCGGCCACGAGGGCGTCGAAGGTGCCGTCGAGGTCCGGGGTCGCCAGCGTCAGCGCGCCGTAGCTGCCCTTGGCCATGAGCTCGAGGATCGTGCGCCGCTCGTCGTCGCTGATCCCCGGGTCCACGGCCGGCGGGTGCAGCACGACCGAGGTGCCGGCACCGCCGGGCGGGCCGACGGTGATCCACCGCATGCCCTCGTAGCCGACGTCGTTGCGGACCTCGAGGCCGAGCAGGTCCCGGTAGAACCGCAGCGACGCCTCGGGGTCGGTGTGCGGCAGGAACGCGTGGTGCAGGGTGATGTCCATGCCCGCCACGCTAGGAGCGGACGCGGGCGCGCGCTTCTCGGATCCTGACCGGTCGCGTGACCTGCAGGGTGTGGCACGACGGCATCTCCCCGCCCGCCTCCCGCCGCCGGTACACGCTCGGCGGGACACCCATGAGCTCGGTGAACCGGGTGCTGAACGTGCCCAGCGACGAGCACCCCACCGCGAAGCACACGTCCGTGACGGACAGGTCCCCGCGGCGCAGCAGCGCCGCCGCCCGTTCGATCCGCCGCGTCATCAGGTACGCGTAGGGCGACTCGCCGTACACCCGCCGGAACTCCCGGCTCAGGTGCCCGGCGGACATGTGCGCGCCGCGCGCGAGCGCCTCGACGTCCAGGGGGCGGGCGAACTCGCGGTCGATCCGGTCGCGCACGCGCCGCAGCCGCACCAGGTCCCGCAGCCGCTGCTCCTCGACGTCCGTCGTCACCCGTCGATCGTGCCACGGACCCCGTCGGCGGCACCCTGACCGCGTCGGGTGGAGACCGTCACGGTGAACTTCGGGTCACGCCCGGCCTGCCGGGTCGGCCCGACGACGGCCTCCAGCGTGGGCCGGTAGCGCAGGTGGGAGTTCCACACGGCCCACAGCTCGCCGCCGGGGCGCAGCACGCGTGCGGCCTCGGCGAACAGCGCACGGGCGACCCCGGGGTGCACGGCCGCACCGACGTGGAACGGCGGGTTCAGCAGCACGACGTCGACGGACCCGTCGGGCAGCGCGTCCGCCCCGTCCGCGCGGAGCACCGTCACGCGGTCGGCCACGCCGTTGGCCTCGACGGTCGCCCGCGCCGACGCGACCGCCGCCGCGGACTCGTCCGTCGCGACGACCCGCACGCCGGGCCGCCGCCGGGCCAGCGCGACGGCGAGGACGCCGGTGCCGCAGCCCAGGTCGAGCGCGGTGCCGTCGGCGGGCGGCAGGTCGTCGAGGTGCGCGAGCAGCGCCCGGGTGCCGATGTCGACGCCCGTGCCGGCGAACGCGCCCCCGTGCGCGCGCACCGTGACGCCGACGTCGGGGTGCTCGACGCGCTCGGGCCACCGCGCGGCCGGACGCTCGGCGGCCGGGCGGGGGTGCGACGCCACCAGCACCCGGGACTTCTGCCGGGCGAGCCGGGCCTCGACGTGCCCGAGGTGGCGCGCGAGCACGTCGTTCATCGCCGTCGTCATGTGCTTGACCCGGCCCCCGGCCAGGACGACGACGGACGGGTCGGCGTGCTCGGCGACGAGCGCTGCGATCTCGGCGAGCGCGTCCAGCGACCGCGGCAGCTGCACCAGCACCAGGCGTGCGCCCGCGACCAGCGAGGCGTCGAGCGGGTGCGAGGTGAACCCGTCGATCCCGAGGCGCTCGGCGTTGGCGTGCAGCGCGCGCTCGCCCGTGAGCCGGTCCTGGTGGGTCCGCACCCCGGTGACGCCGTGCCGGGCGACCGCCCCGAGCGTCAGCGCGCCGTACCGGTCGCCGATGACGACGACCGTGCCGTCCGCCGCGCCCGCGAGCGCCGGGGCCGCCTCGTCGAGCAGAAGCCTGTCGGTCGCGTCCACCGCGTGCAGGTTGGGGGCCTCGAGGTCGGGATGACGCCGCAACGCGTCGAGGACGTCGCTCATCGCACGTACGGGGGTCGGATCACCGGCCCGAGGCTAGCAACGCGGTCGGACGACGTCGGCGGGGCCCGCCGTGGACGCTGTGCCGCGAGGGACCGACCACGGCGAGTCAGTACGGGAGCCTGTCGAGCCCTGCGGTCGACATCATCTCCTCGTAGTCGCGCAGCAGGCGGGCCGACCGCGGGCCGTCGACGTGGCTCGCGAGGGTGTCGCCCTGGACGAGGAGCCCGGGGAACCGCCGACCGGGTTGCTGCACGAGCTGGACGTTGCCGCCCCAGACCAGCCGCTCGGGAGGTGCCAGCGGCTCGAGGTCGGGTGCGCCCGCCTCCCACCAGTCGGCCGACACGGTCGCGGCACCCAGCCGCGCGACGCGGTCCAGCACGTACGCCTCGACGGCCCCGGGCAGCCGCACGCCGTGCTCACCGACCTCGTGCGCCAGCACGGCCGGCCATGCCAGCACCCCGTCGGTGCGGTGGTCCCCGCCAGGACGAGCGCAGAACGGGCAGGGCGGTGGCCCGTCGACCTCGCGGAGGAACGTGCCGGTCGCCAGGTAGCGGGTGACCGTGCGGCGGTCGTGGTGGTCCCAGGTCTCGTCGACGAGGTCCACGGGGTCCGGGAGCTCGGGCCGCTCGTCCGTCCGCCACGCGCCGATGAGCCTCAGCACCACCAGGGTCCCCGTTCGACGGTCGGGACGTCCCGGTCGCGGACGCCGCGACAGCAATACCACGGCAGGCATCACGCGCAGGACCGTCCGGGCCCTTCGTCCGTCGAGCACGGCACCCGAGCGGCGGACGCTGGACGGACCAGATGTCGAGGCGACGGAGCGCACCGTGCCCAGAGCGACCCCCCGGGACGACCTGCTTGCGGCGAGCGAGGCGGGGTGCACCGCCCTGATGGCGCTCCTCGAGCGCCTTCCCCGGGCGCGATCGACGAGGCGTTCCCCTTCCCGGACCGCGACCGGTGCGTGCGGGACGTGCTCGGGCACCTGCACGCCTGGCACCTGATGATGCTGCGCTGGCACGACGAGGGCATGGCGGGCGGCAGGCCCGCGATCCCGGCGCCCGGTCACACGTGGCGCACGCTGCCGGCCCTGAACCAGGAGATCTGGGTCCGGTGCCAGGACGTGGACCTCGCGACGACCCGCTGCGCTCGACACCAGCCACGAGAGCGTGCAGAACCTGATCCGCCGCTACTCCGACGAGGAGCTGTTCACCAAGCGCCGCTACCCCTGGACGGGCACGACGTCACTGGGCGACTACCTGGTCTCGGCCACCGCGAGCCACTACGCCTGGGCGCTGAAGAAGCTCCGCCTCGCCGAACGCAGCATCGGGCGGACGCCGGGCGCGAGCGTGGCACCAGGGAGCCCGGCCGCGAGGCGACGCTAGACGAGGCGTCGGAGCCGGTCGAGGTGGCGCAGGACCTCGTCGCGGTTCTTCGCGGCCTTGATCCACGTCGGCAGCTTCGCGGACAACGGCGCGGGCCCAGGTCGGTGCTCGCGCAGCCGGCCGGCGACGTAGGCCGCGAGGTACTCCAGGTGCGTCTCGTTGTTCGCCCGGAGGAGCCTGCCGCCGCAGCAGGTCGCCTGCAGCAGCAGGGGCGTGCCGAAGCGCGCGTCGACGGCCTCTTCCGCCTCCACGACCGGGGGCGGGCGGCCCGTCGCGGGATCGACACACGTGTACCCGCCGAACGTGAGGACCTCGACGCAGCGCAGCGCGCGGGAGCGGTCGTCCGTCGGCCTCACGTCAGCGCTCCCGCGTCCGGCGGTCCGCGGGCCGCCGGCGCAGCCGGACCATGCCTCGGCTGCCCAGCGGTGCGCCGGTGTCGTCGAGCACCCACCGCGTCGCCACGGTCCGTTCGCCACGGGTCCACTCCTCGCGGACGACGGGACGGTCCAGCTGGCGCCGGATCCAGGCCAGCGCCCACCGGGCGTGCTGCTCAGGGGTGGCGTCGACTCCCACGACGGTCAGGCACTCGGGGTCGTCCGCGGCGTAGTCGTCGCCCTGGTAGTGGTCGCTCCATGCCCCCTGCAACGTGGGCCGCTCGGCGCTGGTCGCGCAGTCCGGCGAGGTCCAGAACGCGAGCTGCAGCTCCCGACGCGGGCTCGTCAGGCCGGGCACGTCGAGGCGGACGAAGGTGGGCGCCATCCCGGGCACCGCCTCGGTGGCCTCGGGTGCGACCCGTTCACCGAGCACGTCGGGCGCGTCCGCGCGCAGCCGGTCGAGGAACGCCACCTCGTGCGCGCCGCGGCCGTCCGCACCCGCGAACCACCCGTCGTCGCCCGCCATGGCCCGATCGTGCCAGGCGGCGATACGACGGCGCGGAGCACCGCGGTGGGCCGCGTCACCCACGACGGGCGCCCCGGGACTCGTGGGCGACGATCGCGAGCTGGACCCGGTTGTGCAGGCCCAGGCGGGTCAGCGCGCTCGACACGTCGGCCTTGACGCTGCCGACCGACAGGTACAGCCGCTCGGCGATCTCGCTGTTCGACAGTCCCTCGGCCACCGCGAGCGCGACCTCCTGCTCGCGGTCGGTCAGCGTCGCCAGCGGTCCGGGCCCGGGGCCCACGGGCGCGACGTCGGTGTCGCGCACGTGGTCGACGAGCTGGCGCAGGACGTCGACCGAGAGCGCGGGCTCGCCGTTGCCTGCGGCCACCACAGCGCTGACGATCATCGGTCTGATGATCGTGGTCGGCCTCGCAACGGCGTCGGAGCGGCCTGGCTGCTCGGCCGGCTCGCCGCCACCTACCTGCGCACCAGGATGGTCGACGTCTTCAGCCGCATCCGCTACGGCACCGTCTTCCACGAGGGCCCTGCGGACGGCGTCCTCGAACAGATCGACCGGGCCACGCTCCGCGGCGAGCAGCAGATGAGGGCGGCCAAGCAGAAGGAGCGCGACGACATGCTGGTGAAGGCGGGCAGGCACGGACTGTGCGCGGCCCCAGCGCCCCGCTACCGACGTCGGGAGCGGCCGCGACGACGAGCTCCCTGCGTCGGGCGCGACGGAGAAGGGTGCGCGGCCGCCCGGGCGCAGATGAGGAGGCAGATGACGGGCGGCACCTGGTCTCGCCCGACGACGGCGCGATGGCGCCCCCCGGAGGACCTGCCTGAGGTCCTCCGGGCCGGGTCACCGGCCGCTGCTCAGCCCCGCGGTGCCCGCGTCAGCCGGTGGACCAGCGCCCCGACCCACAGGAGCAGGACGGCGACCGAGACCGCGACCGCGATGTCGGCGTCGAGAAGGTCGAAGACCCGACCCTGGTCGGCGCGCGCATCGATGCCCAACCACAGGAGAGCCCCAGCGGCAGCGGCGACGAGCCAACCGAGCACGTACACCCACGCGCGGCGCGGCGCGGCACCCCGGGCAGCGAAGGTGCGCGCGTAGGCGCGCGGGGTCCCGAACGACTCCGTCGGAGCGTGGCCGCTCTCGCGCACGTGCTCCTCGACGGTCGAGATCGCCTCACTGATCTCGGCATCGCCGAGGCCGCGCAGCCGCAGCCGCCGTCCGAGCTCGGACGTGTACCTGCTCGTGGTCGTGGTCATCGCGGGCCTTCCTCGCCGTGGAGCAGTGCGGTCATCGCCCCCGAGAACCGGGGCCACGAGTCCTGGTGGCGACGGATCGCGTCACGCCCCTCCGGGGTCAGGTCGTAGTAGCGGCGTGCCGGTCCCGACGCCTGCGGGTCCCACCGGCTGGTGACCAGACCGGCGGCCTCGAGGGCCCGCAGCGCGGGGTACAGCGCCCCACCGGTGACCGAGCCCCACCCCAGCTGCTCGAGCCGCTGGGAGATGGCGTAGCCGTAGACCGGCTCCGCACCACCGACGGCGCCCAGGATCGCCGTGGCCAGCAACCCCCGCTGCCACTCGACCGGCCACGCCGCGTCCGTCATGGAAGAATCGAACACCGATCTAGGTAGAGATGCAACCTATTGCCGACCGCTGATCGACCGGAACCGTCGACGGCCCACGCGCACCGCCGAAGGTGGGGACCTTCCGGCGACCGGGGACGAGCACGGTCCGCTCGCCGCGTGCGCACTCCTCGCGGACGACGAGACGGTCGAGCTGCCTCCGCAGCCACCGGCGTCGGGAGAGTCAGCCGCCGAAGGGCAGGACGGGGCGGCCGGGCACGTCGACGCGGACGCGGAAGAGGGCGCCGGCGGCGGGCTCGGGGTCGTCGAGGTTCTCGCGGGACGTGGTGACGTAGAGGTCGCGCAGGTCGGGGCCGCCGAGCGTGCAGGCGGTGGTGAGGCGGACGGGCAGCTCGACCTCGGCGATCACGTCGCCGGCGGGCGAGTGGCACCGCACGCGGCCCGCGGTGTTCAGCGCGACCCACACGTTGCCCGCGGAGTCCACGACGAGGCCGTCGGGGCGCTCCCCGGGGCGTCCGGCGAAGGGGCGGCGGTTGGTCAGCCGCCCGCGGACGACGTCGAAGACGGCGGTGCGGCCGGTGGCGGTGTCGTCGTAGTAGGCGCGGGTGCCGTCGGGCGAGAAGTCGAGACCGTTGGAGATCGTCACGTCGTCGAGCACGACCTGGACGTCGCCGTCGGGGGCGATGCGGTAGAGCATGGCGGCGCCGGGGGCCCGGTCGTACGCCATGGACCCGGCGTAGAGGGCGCCGCGGGGGTCGCAGCCGCCCTCGTTCATGCGCACGCCGGGGTCGGACCACAGCTCGGGCAGGGCGGTGGGGAGGCCGTCGGGGTCGTCGGCCAGGGCGATGCCGCGCTCGAGCCCGACGACGTAGCCGCCGCGGGTGCGGGGCCGGACGAAGGCGGCGACGTCGCCGACGTGCAGGCGGTCCACGGTGCCGCCGTCGCGCAACGTCAGCAGGTCGCCGGCGAGCATGTCGACCCAGCGCAGCCCGCCCCAGGTCGGCGACCAGCACGGCCCCTCGCCGTGGTAGGCGACGGGGTCGGTGATCTGCTCGGCACGCAGCACGGTGCTCCTCGGGTCGTCGGCGACAGGTGGTGCGAGCCTGGCGCGGATGCGCGCGCGGTGCACGCCGGGGCGGCACACCCTTGACCTTCACACCGTGACAAGGTCTTGGATGCGGGACGGAGGTGGTCGAGATGACGGGGACGCCGGACCGGACGGCGAGGGTGACGGCGGCGCTGGCGGCGCCGACGTCGTCGGTGCGCCTGCAGGCAGCCCTGGCGGCGGGCAGCGACCCGGCGCCGGAGCAGGTGGACGCGCTGGTGCGCCGGTGCGCGGTGGAGCCGGACTTCTTCGTCCGCGACATGCTGACCTGGGCGCTGACCCGGCACGACCCCTCGGCGGTGGTCGCGCGGCTGCTGCCCGAGCTCGGGTCCGACGTCGCGCAGGCGCGGGCGCAGGCCCTGCACACGCTCTCCAAGATCGGCCGACCGGGCACGTGGTCGGCGATCACGCCGGCGCTGCTGCAGGACGGCGACGACGACGTGGCGCGTGCCGCGTGGCGGACCGCCGCGGACCTCGTGCCCGCCGGCGAGGAGGCCGCGCTCGCGGTCACGCTCGCCACGCAGCTGGGCCGCGGCGACCGGCACGTGCGGCTGAGCCTGAGCCGGGCGCTCGTCGCCCTGGGCGATGCGGCCGTCCCCGTCGTCGAGCGCGCGACGAGCCACCCCGACCCGGGGGTGCGGGCGCACGCGACCGCGACCGCCCGGCTCCTCGCAGACCCCGACGCGGGGTTCGACGCCGCCGTCGACGAGGCCCGCCGCCTCGTCGCGCTGCGGGACGCACCCGTGGTGCCGGGGTGAGCCGGTGCTGATCGGCGAGGTCTCCGCGCGGACGGGGATCAGCACGCGCATGCTCCGGCACTACGACACGATCGGCCTCGTGCGGCCCGGCGGTCGCACCGGCGGCGGGTACCGGCAGTACGTGCCGTCCGACCTGCGCCGCCTGTTCCACGTCGAGGGGCTGCGCTCCCTGGGCCTGAGCCTGCCCGAGGTGGCGACCGTCCTGGCCGACCTGGAGTTCGACCCCGCCCCGATGGTCGAGCGCCTCGTCGAGCGCACGCGCGAGCGGCTGGCCCGCGAGGAGGAGCTGCTGCAGCTGCTGACCCGCGTGCGGTCGAGCGGTCCCGCGGCCTGGTCGGAGGCCCTCAGCACCGTCGCCCTCCTGCGAGGGCTGGAGGCCGACGACCCGTCGGCACGCCAACGCCTCGTCCTGGCCCTCACCGGGGAGACCGGCACGGGCGTCGGACCGCTCACCGAGGCGGCGCTGCGCGAGCCCGAGCCGAACGTGGCGGGTGCCCTGTACTGGTCGCTGGCACGCCAGGGCGACGACGCCGTCGACGAGCTCGCGCAGGCGCTGACGTCCACGGACGCGGACCGGCGCCGCCGTGCGGTCGCGGCGCTGGCGAAGATCGCCTCGCCCCGGGCGCTCACGGCGCTGGCCGCCGCCGCCGGGCACCCCGACCCGTTCGTCGACGCCCGGGCGACGCTCGCCCGCGGGGCGCTGGGCGACGTCGACGCGGTGCCCGCGCTGGTCGCCCTCGTCGCCGACGGGCGCGACGACGTCGAGGCCGCGGACGTGCTCGGCCGGCTCGCCGTGCAGCCCGGCCCCGCGGCGGGCGTGGTCCGTGCGATCGGGGCCGCGGCGGCCGACGCCCCGGCCGAGGCGCGCCGGCGGCTGACGGGCGCGCTCGCGGAGATCCCGGGGCCGGAGGCGGACGACGCGCTGACGGTGCTGGCCGCGGACCCGGCGCGGGCCGTGGCGCTGACGGCGACGGCGCTGCTGCGCGCGCGGCCCGCCTCCGGTCCGGACGGTCTGCCGACGGTCAGCGCAGCGCGGCAGGCACGATCGTCAGCGCGTGCTCGCGCACGTGGTCCAGGGCCCGCCGGACCGCTCCGAGGGTGACGACGTCCCGGCCCAGCGCGGACGCGAGCACCTCGACGCCCGGGGGGTCGACGTACCGGTCGAGGTCGCGCCGCACGAGCGCGAGCAGCGGCTCGCAGGACGCGGCGACGGCACCGGCGACGACGACGCGCTCGGGGTCGTAGATGCTCGCGAAGGTCGCGACGACGCGCGTGACGAGCGCGGCGACGTGCTCGACGACGCCGAGGGCCAGCGGGTCCTGGGCCGCGGCGGCCGCGAAGACGTCGGCCGCGTCGAGGGCCGCGGGGTCGACGTCCTGCAGCGAGGACCCGTGGTGCCCGTCGTCCCGGCCCAGCCGCGCGAGCTGGGCGAGGGCGTCGTCGCGCACGAGGGCGGCGATGCCGGTGGCCGAGCCGACGCCGTCGACGAGGTCGAGGTAGCGCATCTCCCCCACGCCGCCATGGGCGCCGCGCAGCAGGCGGCCGTCGTCGACGACGCCGGCGCCGAACCGCTCGCCGGCCAGCAGCGTGACGTGGCACCGCACGCCCCGGCCGTGCCCCAGCCAGTGCTCGGCGACGCCGGCCAGGTTGGCGTCGTTGTCGACGAGGGTCGTCCAGCCGTGCCGGTCGTGCAGGTGGGCGACGATGCCGGGGTTCATCCGCTCCCAGAACGGGTTGTCGCGGAACGTCGTGCGTCCGTCGCGGTCGACGGGCGCGGGCACGCCGACCGCGACCGCCAGGACGCTGCGCGGGGACGCGCCGGCGTCGTCGAGGACCGCGAGCACGGCCTGCTCGATGCGGTCGAGGCGCGCCGCGCCGGGGTCCTCGGGCGACGCGGGCAGCACGGTGCGGGCGAGCGTGCCGCCGCGCAGGTCGGTCGCGGTCGCGCTGATGCGGTGCTGCCCGGCGTCGACGCCCACGACGACGCCGGCGCGGGGGTCGAAG
The DNA here is from genome assembly GCF_013409875.1 of Cellulomonas oligotrophica. Classification (GTDB taxonomy): domain Bacteria; phylum Actinomycetota; class Actinomycetes; order Actinomycetales; family Cellulomonadaceae; genus Cellulomonas; species Cellulomonas oligotrophica. Next base: position 3,732,145 of record NZ_JACCBK010000001.1, on the reverse strand, counting down.
GCGTAGCGGCGGGCGGGCCGGCCCTTGCCGGGGTCGGCGCCGGTGCGCCGGCTCTCCAGCTCGGCGACCCAGCCGCGCGCGATGAGCTCGTCGCAGACGTCGTGCACGGTGGCGCGCGACAGGCCCGTGGCCTCGATGAGCGCGGAGCCGGTGACCTCGTCGAGGTCCCACAGCCGGTCGAGCACGAGCCGTGCGCTGGCGTCGCGCAGGTGCCGGGACGACACCGGGGTCCGAACCACCTCTTGACCTCCTCGGGCTTCGCGGTCACTCTCGTGGCAGGTCTTAAATTTAGGTCCTAGATCAAGACGGGCCATCCCGGGGGGACGCATGACGACGGTGACGGGGATCGACCAGGTGCGGGCCGCAGGGCCCGCGCAGGACGCGACCTGGTGGCGGCAGGCCGTCGTCTACCAGATCTACCCGCGCAGCTTCGCCGACTCGAACGGCGACGGCGTCGGCGACCTGCGCGGCATCACCGCCAAGGTCGGCCACCTGCGCGACCTCGGCGTCGACGCCGTCTGGCTGAGCCCCTTCTACCCCTCGGCCCTGGCCGACGGCGGCTACGACGTCGACGACCACCGCGCCGTCGACCCCCGCATCGGCACCCTCGACGACTTCGACGCGCTGCGCACCGCGCTGCACGCCGCCGGCATCCGCCTCGTCGTCGACATCGTCCCCAACCACACGTCGGACCGGCACGCGTGGTTCGTCGAGGCCCTCGCCTCCCCGCCCGGCTCGCGCAGCCGGCAGCGCTACGTGTTCCGTCGCGGCCGCGGCCCGCACGGCGAGCTGCCGCCCAGCGACTGGACCGCCAGCTTCGGCGGCCCCGCGTGGGAGCCCGTCGGCGACGGCGAGTGGTACCTGCACCTGTTCGCCCCCGAGCAGCCCGACCTCAACTGGGCCGACGACGAGGTCCGCGAGGACTTCCTGCGCACGCTCGCGTTCTGGGCCGACCGCGGCGTCGACGGGTTCCGCATCGACGTCGCGCACGCCCTCGCCAAGGACCTCACCGAGCCGCTGCCCAGCCAGGCCGAGCTCGACGCGCACCTCGGCGACGGCACGCACCCGCTGCAGGACCGCGACGAGGTGCACGACATCTACCGCGAGTGGCGCCGCCTGTTCGACCGGTACGACCCGCCGCGCACCGCCGTGGCGGAGGCGTGGGTGCCGGCGCACCGGCGCTCGCGGTACGCCTCGCCGCAGGGGCTGGGCCAAGCCTTCAACTTCGACCTGCTCGAGGCGCCCTGGGACGCGGCGGCGTTCGCGTCGATCATCGACACGAACCTGGCGCTGGCCCACGAGTCCGGGGCGTCGTCGACGTGGGTGCTGTCGAACCACGACGTGGTCCGGCACGCCACCCGGTACGCCCTGCCCCCCGGCACGGACCTGGCCGCATGGCTGAACGCCGACGGCACCGACCCCGCCCCGGACGAGGAGCGCGGCCTGCGCCGGGCGCGCGCCGCGACGCTCCTGGTCCTCGCGCTGCCGGGCTCGGCGTACCTGTACCAGGGCGAGGAGCTGGGCCTGCCGGAGGTCGCCGACCTGCCGCGCGACGCGCTCCAGGACCCGACGTTCGTGCGGTCCGGCGGGACGCAGAAGGGCCGCGACGGCTGCCGGGTGCCGCTGCCGTGGTCGTCCCACGGTCCGACGCTCGGGTTCGGCGACCAGCGCGCGCACCTGCCCGTGCCCGCGTCGTTCGCGCGGTTCGCCGCCGACGCCGAGGCCACGGACGACTCCTCGACGCTGGCGCTGTACCGGCGAGCGCTCGCCGAGCGGCGGCGACGGCAGACCGGGGAGATGCTGGAGTGGCTGACGGACGTCCCGCCGACGGTGGTGGCGTTCCGCCGGCCCGGCGGCTGGACGTCGGTCACGAACTTCGGCAGCACCCCGGCACCGGTGCCGGCGGGCCGGGTGGTCCTCGCCAGCGGGCCGCTCGACGGCACGGGCGTGCCGCCCGAGACGACGGTGTGGCTGGACCAGGGCACGACGCAGGACTGACGCGGGACGGGCGGGTGCACCGGCGCACCCGCCCGGCAGGGGACGCGGCAACGGTGCCGCGGCGACTTCGACCACCCGGAGGCGACGGCATGACGTCAGAGAGCACCCTCATGCAGGCCACGCTCAGCAGGCGCGGGTTCCTGCGCGGCGTCGGGGCCGCGGGCGCGGGGCTGGCCCTCGCGTCGTGCGCGAGCGCCTCGGCGTCGTCGCGCACCACGGAGATCGTGTTCTACCAGTCCAAGCCCGAGGTGATCGGGTACTTCGGCGAGCTCATCGAGCAGTTCCACCAGTCCCAGTCACGGGTGCGGGTGCGGCACGACTCGACGTCGAACCTCGCGGGGTCGTTCGTGCGGGAGTCGCCGCCGGACATCGGGTGCCTCAACTACAACTTCGAGATCTCCCGGTACGTGGAGCGCGGCGCGCTGTCCGACCTGTCGGACATGCCGGAGGCCGGACGCGTCCTGCCCGAGCTGCAGCCGCTGATCGACGTCACGGCGACCTACCCGGGCCGCACGAGCGTCGTCCCGTACTCGCTCATGGCGGCCGCGGTGCTCTACAACCGCCAGATCTTCGCCGATCTCGACCTGACGCCCCCGACGACGTGGGACGAGCTGCTGACGCTGTGCCGGACGCTGACCGACGCCGGCGTCACGCCGATCTACTCCACGTTCAAGGACCCGTGGACGATCGCGCAGGGCCACTTCGACTACACGGTCGGCGGCCTGGTCGACACCACCGACTTCTTCACGCAGCTCAAGGCGCAGGGCACCGACGTGGGGCCCGACTCCCCCGTTGCGTTCCAGCAGCAGATGCTCGAGCCCGTGCAGCGCATGCAGGAGCTCGTCGCGTTCACCAACCCGGACGCGGCCAGCCGCGGCTACGGCGACGGCAACGTGGCGTTCGCGCGGGGCGAGGCCGCCATGTACCTGCAGGGGCCGTGGGCGCTCGGCGAGATCGCCAAGACCACCCCGGACCTCGACGTCGGTGCGTTCCCGCTGCCCATGACGGACGACCCCGCGGACCGCCGGGTGCGGGTCAACGTCGACCTGGCCCTGTGGATCCCGGAGCGCTCGACGAAGAAGGAGGCGGCGCGCGAGTTCCTCGCGTTCCTCATGCAGCCGGAGATCATCGACGCGTACAACGCCCACGCCCTCGGCTTCGGCGTCACGGAGGGCGCCGCCCCGGTCACGGACCCCACGCTCGTCGAGCTGCGCGAGTACTACGACCGGGCCGCGTTCTACGTGGGCGCGTCCCAGCTGGTCCCGCAGTCGATCCCGCTGCAGAACTACACGCAGTCCCTCGCGGCGGGAGCCGCCCCCGAGCCGGTCCTGGCCACGCTCGACGCCGACTGGCGGCGGCTCGCGTTCCGCTCCTGACGCCGCGCGCCGCCCACCCACGAACGGAGACACCCGATGGTCACCGCACCAGCCACCCGGGGCACGACCCGGCGGGGCAGCGCCGGCACCGCGGCACCGACGCCGCGGCCCGCCGACCGCCGCCACCGCGTCCCGCGGACGTTCTACCTGTTCCTCGTCCCCACGCTCGTCGTGTTCACCCTGTCGATCACGCTGCCCGCCGTCATGGGCATCACGTTCAGCTTCACCGACTCCGTCGGGTTCGGGGAGTTCTCGTTCACCGGCCTGACCAACTACGTCGCGCTGTTCTCCGACCCGGCGATCCGCAGCTCGTACCTGTTCACCATCGGGTTCGCGCTGGTCACCGTGCTGCTCGTCAACGTCGTCGCGTTCCTGCTGGCCGTGGGCCTGACCGCGCGGATCCGGGCCAAGATCGCGCTCCGTACGGTGTTCGTGCTGCCCATGGTGATCTCGGGCATCGTCATCGCGTACGTCTTCAACTTCCTGTTCTCCAACTCGGTGCCGCAGCTCGGGCAGGCCCTGGGCATCGGCCCGCTGGAGCAGAGCCTGCTGGCCGACCCCGACCTGGCGTGGACGACGATCGTGATCGTCACCGCGTGGCAGGCGATCCCGTCCGCGCTGCTCATCTACATCGCGGGCATCCTGTCGATCCCCGGCGAGGTGTACGAGGCCGCCGCCATGGACGGGGCGTCCGCGCGCCGCCGGCTGGTGTCGATCACCCTGCCGCTGGTCGCCGGGTACGTCGTCATCAACCTCGTCATCGGCTTCAAGAACTTCCTCAACGCCTACGACATCATCGTCGGCCTCACCAACGGCGGTCCCGGCACCGCGACCCGCAGCGTCGCCATGACGATCTTCTCCGGGTTCACCGGCGGCGACTACGCCTACCAGATGGCCAACGCGACGATCTTCTTCCTCATCGCCGTCGTCCTCGCCGTCGTCCAGCTGCGCCTGACCCGTGGAAGGAGCGCCCTGTGACCGCCCAGACCCTGCCGACGACCACCCCCGCCCAGGTGCCGGTCGCCCGGCGCCGGTTCCGCCGCCGCGGCGGCGGCGAGGACCGCACGAGCTGGGGCACCACGATCATCCTGGCGCTGTGCACGCTGGCGGTGCTCGCCCCCCTGTACGCGACGGCGACGATGGCGTTCAAGACGACGTCGCAGTCCGTGGACGGGCAGGTGTTCTCCCTGCCGTCGCCGGTCAGCGTCGACGGGTTCGTCGAGGCGTGGCGGCTGACGAACTTCCCCCGCGGGTTCGCGATCTCCGTGTTCGTCACCGCCGTGACCGTGGTCGGCACCGTCGCGCTCGCGTCGCTGGCCGCGTACGCGATCGCCCGCAACTGGGACCGCCGGTTCTTCCGCTGGTCGTTCTTCTACCTGCTGGCCGCGATGTTCCTGCCGTTCCCCGTGCTGGCGCTCTCGCAGGTCAAGCTCACCGGGATCGTCGGGCTCGCCAACCCCGTGGGCGTGGCGCTGCTGCACGTGATGTTCCAGCTCTCGTTCAGCGTGCTGCTGTTCACCGCGTTCATCCGCGGCCTGCCCGAGGAGCTCGAGGAGAGCGCCCGCCTCGACGGGGCGAGCACGTGGACGGTGTTCCGACGCGTCGTCTTCCCGATGATGGCGCCCATGAGCGCGACCGTCGCGATCTTCGCGTTCCTCGCGTCGTGGAACGACTTCATGATGCCGTCGCTCATCACCGCGGACTCGACGCTGCAGACCCTGCCGGTGCTGCAGAGCGTGTTCCAGACGCAGTTCAGCAGCAACTACAACGTCGCGTTCGCGTCGTACCTCATGGCGATGGCACCCGCGATCGTCGTCTACCTGTTCACCCAGCGCTGGGTGATGGCCGGTGTCACCCAGGGGGCGATCAAGTAGCGGCCGTCGGCTGCCCGACCCGCACCCCGCCCTCGGGCGCGAGCGGCAGGGACCGCACGCTGCGGAACCGCCGCTCGCGCCCGTCGACGGGGTCGGTGAACGCGACCTCCGCCGCGAGCAGCTGCAACGGGTGCCGGAAGTCGTCGGTCGGCACGTCCTTGACCACCGGGTACAACGGGTCGTCGACGATCGGCACGCCCAGCCCCCACAGGTGCAGCCGCAGCTGGTGGGTGCGCCCCGTGCGCGGCGACAACCGGTAGACCCCGTGCCCGCCGGCCTCACCCTCCAGCTCCACGAGCGTCTCGGCGTTGACCCGGGCGCCGGGCACCACCTCGGCCTGCCACGACCCGTTCTGCTTGCGGATGTGGTTGCGCACCACCACCGGCAGCTCCAGGTCCTCGCGCAGCGGCGCCAGCGCCCGGTACGTCTTGGTGACCGCCCGCCGCTCGAACGCCGTCTGGTACGGCCCACGCCACCGCTGCTCCGTGGCCAGCATCAGCAGCCCCGACGTCACGCGGTCCAGCCGGTGCAGCGGCGAGAGCTCCGGCAGCCCCAGCTCGGCGCGCAGCCGCACCACCACCGACTGCATCACGTGCCGACCCCGCGGGATCGTCGCCAGGAACGCCGGCTTGTCCACCACCACGAGCCGCTCGTCGCGGTGCACCACCACGACCTCGCCCGGCACGTCCGCCTCCGCCGGCAGGTCCCGGTGGAACCACACGAACGACTGCGGCACGTACGGGTCGCCGTCCCGCACCGCCCGCCCGTCCGCGTCGACGAACCGCCCCGCGTCGAGCATCGCCGCGACGTCCACGTGCTCCGGCAGCCGGTGCCGCAGCCACGCGCCCATCGTCGCCCAGCCGTCCGCCCGCCCCCGCACCTTGTTCGGCGTGCAGATCCGCGCGGCGTCCAGCCCGTGCCGCGACGGGAGCGGTGAACGAGGAGGCACGCGCCCAGCCTACGGACGCCCGGCCGACGCCCCGTCACCGCGACCGGCGCTGCCCTGCGGCTCGGCCCCTGCACCCGCGCGTCCGTGCAGGAGGAACCGGGCGACGCCTCCGACGACGCCGAGCAGCCCGAGCAGCACGCCCACCCCGCCGAGCCGCGCCGCCCACGCCGCGGGCCCGTCCACCCGGGACGACCAGAGGAGGACCTCGACGAGGGCCGCGCCACCGCGGCCGCCCCCGGGGCCGTCGGCGACGGAGGCGGCGACGGCGAGCACCAGCGACGACAGCAGGGCCAGGCCCGTGCCACCCACGATGAGCGCCGGGGCCGAGAGCCGTCCCCCGTCCTCGCGAGCCGCCCCGGTTGCACCGAGCAGCAGGGTGGCGCCGAACCAGACCACGAAGAGCACCAGCCACAGTCCCGCAGCGAGGACGCCGGCCGCAGCGGCGAACATCGCCACCTGCGACCACTCCATGCCCGCGACCACCCGCACGAGCAGCGCCGTACCGATCCCGACGAACGACTGCACGAAGCCCCAGCCGAGCAGCCGCCCCGCGACGGCACCGAGGCCTCCCACGCGCCAGCCCTGCACGACGACGGGCACCAGCCCGGCCACGGCGAGCGCGCCGATGAGCAGCAGCATCGGCCCCTCGGGCCCGCGCGGGGCCGGATCGACGAACATCCCGTGCGCCACCAGCACGAGCACGACCCCGACGGGCTGGAGGGCGACGCCCCACCACGCGAACCGACGTCCCTGCGCCGGCGCGGGCGGTGCGACGCCGGCCCGCACCCGCGGGTCCCCGCTCCAGCCCCGGGGACGGGCCTGCCGCTGCGATGCCCTGGTCACGCGGACCAGCGTGCCAGGACATCACGAGCCCCGACTCACCCCTCCCGCCGAGGTCCACCTGCCGGGCCCTCCGGCGCACACGCACACCGGGCACGGTCACCGCGCGCCCCGCAGGATGGGCCGGTGACCTCCACGCCTCACGGGCTGCGTCGCCGGTGGCTGTTCGCCGACCAGCTCGGGCCGCACTTCCTCGACCACCCGGACCAGCCCGTGCTGCTCGTGGAGTCGCGGGCGGCGTTCCGTCGTCGGCGCTACCACCGGCAGAAGGCGCACCTGGTGCTGTCCGCGTTGCGGCACCGCGCCGCCGAGCTCGGCGACCAGGCCGTCGTGGTCCGCGCCGACACGTACGGCGAGGCCCTCGCCCAGGTCGACGAGCCCCTCGACGTGTGCGCCCCCACCTCACGCGGCGCGCTGCGTCTCGTCGAGAGCCGACCCGGGCTGGAGGTGCTCCCCCACCGGGGATTCGTCACGGCCCGCGACGACTTCGAGCGCTGGGCCGGTGCGCAGCGCGGCGGCCTGCGCCTCGAGCACTTCTACCGCACCGCCCGCCGCGTGCACGGCGTCCTCATGGACGGCGACGCCCCCGCAGGCGGCCGGTGGAACTTCGACCACGAGAACCGCGAACCCCCGCCCCGCACGCCCCGCCTCGACGTGCCGGGCCCGTGGCTGCCGCAGGAGGATGACATCGACGCCGAGGTCCGCGCCGACCTCGACCACTGGGAGGCCGACGGCGACGTCACCTTCGTCGGCCGCGACGGCCCGCGCCGGTTCGCCGTGACGCGCGCGGAGGCCGTGGCCGCCCTCGACCGCTTCGTCGAGCACCGCCTGCCGACGTTCGGCCGCTACGAGGACGCCATGCTCGCCGCGGACCCGTGGATGTCCCACTCGATGCTCTCGGCCCCCATGAACCTCGGCCTGATCGACCCCCGCGAGGCCATCGACCGCGCCGAGCACGCCTACCGCACCGGCCACGCCCCGATCGCCTCCGTCGAGGGCTACGTCCGCCAGCTCCTCGGCTGGCGCGACTACGTCTGGCACGTCTACTGGCACACCGGCCCCGACTACCGCGAGAGCAACGCGCTCGACGCCCGCACCCCGCTGCCCACCTGGTTCACCGACCTCGACGCCGACGCCGTCGAGGCCCGCTGCCTGCGCGAGACCCTCGCCCAGGTCCGCGACACCGGCTGGGTCCACCACATCCCGCGCCTCATGGTGCTCGGCAACTGGGCCCTCCAGCGCGGCTACGACCCCGCCGCGCTCACCGACTGGTTCCACGAGTCCTTCGTCGACGGCTACGCCTGGGTGATGGCAGCGAACGTCATCGGCATGAGCCAGCACGCCGACGGCGGCTTCATGGCCACGAAGCCCTACGCCTCCGGCGGCGCCTACATCAAGCGCATGTCCGACTACTGCGGCGGCTGCCGCTACCGCCCCGACGTCCGCGTGGGCGACAACGCCTGCCCCTTCACCGCCGGCTACTGGTGGTTCCTCCACCGCAACCGCGACACCCTCTCCCCCAACCACCGCATGGCCCAGCCCCTCGCCGGCCTCACCCGCCTCCGCGACCGCGACGCCCTCGTCGACCAGGAACACCGCCGCGGCCAGGAACCACCCTGACGCGTCATGTCCGGCAAGGTGTTCATTCTGCAGAGAGTGACCTCCAGGGTGACTCTCTGCAGAATGAACAGCCGAGACTGCGGCCTACCTGGACCATCCCTCCGACGACGCGCTGACGCGCCGCATCACGCGCCTCCGCCCTGCACGACTCCTCCGGGCCTGCGCAGGACCGCGACAAGTGCTTCGGGAGCCGTGCTCGACGGGCGGTCGCTGACCTGTCCGTCCCCCAGCTCGACGACCCGCCATGCTCCGTCCTCCCGGAGCACCATGTCGACGGTCACGAAGGGCAGGCCGAGGGCGGCGACGCGCGGTGCGACGTCGGTGAGATCCGGGGGCGGCGGCATCATCTCCGGCGTGTCGGGGTGAGCCGTGATCAGGCGGCACTCACCGTCGACCCACCACGTGCGCGCCTCGGCGGACACGAACCTCTCGAACCGTCGCACGACGAGCCCACCGACCAGGTCCTCGCCGCGCAGCTCGACGAAGCGCCCGGCAACCCTGCGCGCGACGGGGATGTCGGCGACGTCCGGGATGTATGCCGCCTCGTCCCAGTGGTGCTTGAGCGACTTCGTGTAGTCCCGCAGCACCGCGGGGCCTGGTCCGAGCGCACGGCACCGGTCCTCGAGCTCGTCGAGGTCCGGCCCGTGGGTCCACAACGACTCCGGCGTCACCGGGGCGAGCGCGGCGAACCAGCCCGGCAGCTCGTGCGCGGTGCGGTACGCGGTCGCGGACGTCCGCAGGTGACGGCCACGCGCGGCAAGACGCTCCTCGAGCTGCCGGTAGTCCTCGGAACGGAGCATCCAGCCGCGATAGACGACGTCGTCGTCCCCCTCGGGGAGGCGGACGATCGCTTCGTCGGGGCGGCCCGCCGCCAACGCGTCATGATCCACGAGTCCGACGAGGCAGCCGGCCTCCCGCGCAGCGATCCCCTCGGCCCGGAAGTGCTCGTCGACGCGGCGCGGGTCGAGCGGATCAGCCGGCAGGAGGAGCAGCATGCACCGATCATGCCTGGGGTGAACGCCCCCACCGATACGGGTCAACCGAAGTCGGGGCAGTTCCATCGACTGGTCGACCGCGTCAACAATGCTGCAGGTCAGTACACGTAGCGGCCCCCGTCGGCGCTGCGGGTCGAGCTCTCGGCCCGCCACGATCGCCTGACGTACCCGCGGCTGGCCACGTCGACGACGGCCACAGCGAGCCCCGCCACGTACACGGAGCACGCGACGACGAACTGAGACCCGGTCGCCTCCCCCGAGAAGATCATCGAGCCGAGACTCAGGGGACTCGTCGACGGTGGTGACAGCACTGCGACGCTGCAGATCACCACCGCGGGGCACCAGGCGAAGGCGATCCCGCAGATGGCGCCGGCTCCCATGGTCAAGCCGCTGAACAACAACAGGCTCCGGACCATGCCCGGGCCCACGGCGGCGTCCGAGGCTGCCGCCGCGACAGCCACGACGGCCAGTGAGACCAGCGACGCGAGGAGGTACGAACCTGCACGCACGGCAGCGGTCCGCAAGGTACGACGGAGGACAGCTGACGGCCACGTGCCGTGCGCCACGCCCGTGCCCAGTGCCAGCAGGAGCGGGACGACCATCGTCGCCGCGAAGGGCGGCTGGACGGCGATCGGACCGATCCGACTGATGTACTCCTGACGGAAGACGAGCCCGATGACGAGCCCCCCGGCGAAGTAGGGCACCGCCGCCCCGAACCCCGTCGCACTCAGTGCGGCACGTACGGTCGTCACCGCACGTGCCGCACTTTCACCGGGCGTCAGAAGTGCGCGTACGTGCACTGTGCGAACTCCTGCGCCATCACGGACGCCTGCTCCGGCGAGAGGATGTCTCCCTCGAAAGCCACGTCCTCCACCACTCCGGGGTCCGCGAGGCTCACCCACGTGACGACGAGTGCCTGCAGGTCCTCCCAGTATCGCTCCGACGGCGGTAGATCTCCCTTGACCTGCGCGCAGTGGACGGGTTGCACGATGCCGCTCGCGATCTCCCAGAGCGAGGGCTCCTGGCCCTGCAAGTGCTCCGGCATCACGTACACCGCGGCCGTCCCGTCGCGCGCCTCCTGCGGCAGCTCCGTCCGACTCGCTTCGACGAGCCGTCGTGGGACCAGGTCTCCATAACCGTTCTCGCGAGCCACCGAGACGAGAACCCAGAACTGCTCCTGAAAGCCCGTCATGACGCGTTCATGCTGGGGATAGAAGCATGTCGGCACGGTCTGGACCGCGCCGCACAACGACGGCGAGGTCTCCACCGGGACCAGGCGCTCGCCCGGCACGAGGACCGACCCCGCCGCGACAGCCACGAGAGCCGCACCTGCCACGGCGACCTCCGACCGGGAGGGCCGGGGCTTGTGCATCGGATCGACAGGGCGTGGCAGGAGAAGTGCTGCGGTCGTGATCAGCAGCAGGAGCAGCTGGGCACCGAGGTACGTCGGCGAGTAGGCGTACCCGATACGCGGAAGAGTAGCCCCGCCGAACTCCAGCAGCGCCAGCCCATCACCGGGAGCAGACGCGAAGAACAGCAACGCGAAGACCGACAGAGCCCCCAGCGCACCGGCCATCACGACCCCGACGAATCGACCGAGGGTCGTGCCGATGGCAGCAAAGAGGGTGAGCATCGCGAGCTGGACCATGATGGCGAGGACGACCCCGGGATCCCCGACGGGTGGGGCGGACACCACGAGCACGCCGGCGACGACGACGAGGTGCGCAGTTCCGACCACTGCGGCATAGGCGAGGGTGACCGCGAAGGCAGGGGTTCGGGTCACCGGGCGCTTGAAGAGGTGAGACCCGCCCTGCACGGTGAGCGCGGTATCGATCGCTGCGAGACCTGCGACGACAGGACCGACGACGATGAAGGCGACCGGCACCCAGTCGACCGTCCACACCAGGTCGCCGCGCCACTGCATCCCGCGCTGCAGCGCGACCGAGATCTCCGCGGCGATCGTCGCCAGCGCAGCCCACATCACCAGGCCGTTGCGCGCGAAGTACTGGACGACGCGCCATGTCTTCACCGTCGATGCATCCTCTCGAGCAGATGCCGCCGACGAGGATGGCGCGGCACCGTCGAGACCCGACAGCTGCGGATCACGCATGTGCGGTACGCCCCTCGATCAGCGCGATCAGACCTCGCTCGACGGCCTCCGCGGCGGGCCTCCCCGTGGCGCTCCCGCCCGCCAGACCACGGGTCGAGCCGGTGAAGACGACACGGCCGGCGTGCAGGGCCACGACGTGGTCAGCAGTGGAAGCCACGTCTTCCGAGAGGTGCGTCGACAGGAGGACGGACCTGTCCTCGCCGAGCCGCTGCAGCAGCCCTCGGATCTCCCGACGCTGAATCGGGTCCAGTCCGACGGTCGGTTCGTCCAGGATGATGACCGCCGGGTCCCCGAGAAGAGCCTGAGCGATGCCGAGGCGCTTCACCATGCCGCCGGACAGACTCCCGATGCGGGACGCGGACCGCTCGGTGAGGTCGACCAGCGCGAGCGCGTGGTCGATGTCCTTCTCACGGATCTGCTGGCCCTTTCCCGACCGGCACCAGGCCACGAACCTGAGATAGTCCCTCACGCGCGGCCGACGGGGTCCGGCGAAGTCCTGCGGGAGGTAACCGACACCGCCTGCAGCCCCGCGAGGCGCCGTGCACTCGATGGAACCACCGTCAGCCCTGAGGAGCCCGGCCGCGAGCTGCATGAGCGTCGTCTTGCCCGCTCCATTCGCCCCCAGAAGGGCCGACACGCCGACGTCGAGCTCCACGTCCACGGGACCGAGCACGAACTCACCTCGCTTCTTCACGAGGGACGTGGCGACCAACATCGGCGCAGCATGCTGCGCGGTCGGGCGAGTCACTTCATCTCTCCGTTCACCAGCTGTCGGAAGCCGAGCAGGACGGTCCGCTCTCGACATCAGGACGCAGCGGGATGTCGATCGCCATCCTTAGCACCCCCGACCCGCCGCCACCTACACCCTCAAGGACGAAGAGCCCGATATCGGCTGCTCGCGAACGCGATCTCGTCGCAGGAGCGAGGCCCGGGGACACCTGGAGGCCCGTGAGCGCGACAGGCCGCGGCCCCCCGACGCACGAAGGCCGCCGCCCTTCGCAGGGCAGCGGCCTTCGATCCACGACGAACTCGCGGCGGCGCTGTCAACCGAGTTCGACGAACTCGGTTGCACAGTGGAGGTGGCGGGAATCGAACCCGCGTCCGATGACGTGGAACCAGGGATTCTCCGGGTGCAGTCTGCAGCAGATTTTCTCAGCCCCCGCGATCACGCAGACAAGTCGCGGACGGGCTCAGTCAGCTAAGAGTCCCGATGACCTCACTGACGAAGGTCACCAGCAGTGGCTCTCTAGATGACGCCAGGAACTAGACCGAGAGCATGTCTAGGCTGACGGACTTCGAAGGCTCGCTCAGGCGGCGAGGGCGAAGTCGGTGCGCTTGGAATCGGCACCTGTGTGTTGCACGGAGCGTTGACGAGATAACCGTGCGTCCTCGACCCGCTTCTCCTGGCTCGACGATCACCGTCGAAACCGATCACCCCCAGGGTGGTGTGCACTTGTCAAGCGCCTGCGCCCCGAGGGGCACCTGCGCGGTCTAGCGTACGTCACAACACCGGGGCCCGTCGTCGGGATTCCCGCACGGATCACCCGGTCGCTGCTGCCGTCGTCGCCCTGCCGGAGGCTCCCGTGTCGCGCATCGCCCTGGTCCGCCCGCCCGTCGACGCCCTGGACTCCGGGGTGGTGGACCACATCGAGAAGGTGCCGGTGGACGTGCCGCGGGCGCGCGAGCAGTGGGCGGGGTACGTGGCGGCGCTGCAGGGTGCGGGGTGGCGGACGGTGCAGGTGCCCGAGTCGCCCGCGCACCCGGACTCGGTGTTCGTGGAGGACACGGTGGTGGTCTACGGGCGCTCGGCGGTGATCACACGGCCGGGGCACCCGTCGCGGCGCGGCGAGCAGGACGCGACGGCGGCGGTGGTGGCGGACCTGGGGCTGGACGTGGTGCACCTGCCGGCGGGCACGCTGGACGGCGGGGACGTGCTCAAGGTCGGGTCCACGGTGTTCGTGGGGCGCTCGGACCGCACGGACGACGAGGGCGTGCGGGCGCTGCGGCGGGTGCTGACGCCGCTGGGGGCGACCGTGGTGGCGGTGCCGGTGACGACGGTGCTGCACCTGAAGACGGCGGTGACGGCGCTGCCGGACGGCACGGTGATCGGGTACGAGCCGTTCGTGGACGAGCCGCGGCTGTTCGGGCGGTTCTGCCCGGTGCCGGAGCCGGAGGGTGCGGCGGTCGTGGTGCTCGGGCCGGACGAGGTGCTGCTCTCGGCGTCCGCGCCGCGCACGGCGCAGCTGCTGACGTCGTTCGGGTACGCGGTGCGCACGGTCGAGGTCGACGAGTTCGAGAAGCTCGAGGGCTGCGTGACGTGCCTGTCGGTGCGGGTCCGGGACCTGCCCGACGGCGCCTGACCGCTCCCCCACGCCTGGGCACGGGCCGGGCGGCCGGTCAGAGGTCGGGGGCGCAGGTGCCCTGGCCGAGCTGGGCCAGGCCGTACCGGTCGCCGTCCTGGAACGTCGTCACGTCGGGGGCGATCTGCGGGTTCATGAGCTGGCCCGGGTCGTCGACGTGCCCGAGGCCGACGAGGTGCCCGACCTCGTGCCGCAGCACGCGCAGGTACCCGGGGTCGCCGGCGGCGTCCTTCGGCTCGTCGAGCAGCGCGGTGTCGAGCACCACGGCGCCGGAGACGTACACGGCGTAGTCGAGATCGGCACGGGTCAGGGAGACGGGTGCGGCGAGGCCGGCGACGGCCCCGGCGAGCGACGGCACGGCCTGCTCGTCGGCGAAACCGATGAGCACGGGCGCCCACCGGTCGCCGTAGCGCTCGGGCTGGTGGTGGGAGCGGTCGAGGCTCGCGGGCTCGTCGGTGACGCCGTCGGAGACGACCTGCAGTCCCGTCGCGGCGCTGACCTCGGCCATGACCGCGTCGACCTGGGCGGCGAACCCCGGCGGGGCGTCGTCCCGGGTGATGACGTAGTGCAGGGGCCGGCACGGCGACCACGCCACGGGGGTGGCGGTGCCCTGCGCCCCGTCCTGGGTCTGCCCGAACGCGTACAGGGCGCCGGTGTCCTCGACCGCGGGCGGCTGCCCGAGGGGTGCGGCGGCCTCCTCCAGGCCCGGCTCGGGGCCCGTGCTGCCGAGCAGCACCTGACCGCCGATGTCGATGCGGGTGTGCTGCACGGCGTCGGCGACCGTCCACCCGGGCTCCCACGTGCCGACCCACCGGACCACCTGGGACACCAGCAGGGCCCCGCCGACCACCACGGACAGCATCGGCAGGAGCGTGCCGCGGTGGCGGACGGGGGCGGGCACCGGCGGCGCGGGTGCGGGCGGAGCTGTCAGCTGCTCCGGCGCGAGGCGCTGCTGCGGCACCCCCGCGCTCGCCGGTGCGGACGCGCGCGCAGCGGCCTCGGCCCGCCAGCGTGCGGGGACCTCGGTCGTCGACCGGTCGGTCAGCGGCGCGTCCACGTCCCGCCCATCGGCCGGTGGCCCGGTGCCGCTGAGCGGGCGCGCGACTTCTCACCTGCACGGACGCACCGCACCCGGGCCCGACGGGGTGCGTCGGGCCCGGGCGGCGGGTGCCGGGGTCAGGCCACGGGGCCCTGCGCGAGGGTCACGGTGGCCTCCTGCTGCTCACCGGTGGTGCCCGAGGTCCAGGTGACCGTCACCTCGTCGTCGGGGTCGTAGCCGGACATGATCGTCGACAGGTCGTCGGCCGAGGTGACGGCCTGCCCGTCGACGGCGGTGATGGTGTCGCCCGCGGCGAGGCCGGCCTCGGCGGCGGGGGTGCCGTCGATGACGCCGCCGACCACGGCGCCGGTGGCCGTCTCGGCGAACGGGTCGCCCTGCCCGCCGGGCCCGAACCCGCTGCCCGTGCCGCTGGCGAGCTGCACCCCGAGGAACCCGGGGTACCCGACGGTCACGGTGTCGGTCTCCTCACCGGTCTGGATCTGCGTGACGATCGCCAGGGCGTCCTGCACGTCCACCGCGTACGCCACGGTGTAGGTGCCACCGGTCGACGCGGCCGTGGTCATGCCCACGACCTCGCCCTCGTCGTCGACGAGCGGCCCGCCCGAGTCGCCCGAGACGACGGCCGCCTCGAACTCGATCAGCCCGGACAGCGTCTCGGAGTCCCCGGACGACGACGTCGACGCGGTCATGGTCTGGTCCGTGGCCGTGACGGCACCGGCCGCCGCGAGCAGCTCGCCGCCACCGTTGGCATTGCCGACCGCCGTGACCTCGTCGCCCGTGGTCACGCCGCCGTCGTCGTCGAGCGCGACCGTGTCGAGGCCGCTCGCGCCGTCGAGCTGCAGCAGCGCGACGTCCGCGCTCGCGTCGTAGCCCAGCACCGTGGCCGTGTACGTCTCGCCGGTGGACTCGATGGTCACGGTGATCTCCGTCGCGCCCTCGATGACGTGGTGGTTGGTCAGCACCAGGCCGTCCGACGTCAGCACCATGCCCGTGCCGGCGGCCTCGCCCCCGGAGTACCCGAGGGTCGTGTCGATGACGACGACGCCGACCTGCTGCTCGTCCGTCGCCGCCGTGGTGGTCTGCGTGCTCGACGAGCCGTCCGCCGAGCCGCTCGACCCCGCGTCGGGGAGGGTGCCCTGACCCGGCAGGGTGCCCTCGGACCAGCCCGGCGGGACCGCCGTGCCGTCGTCGGCGGCGCTGCCGTCGTCCGTGGTCGCGTCGTCGGTGGCCGTGTCCGTCGTCGACGTCGTGCTCGCCGTGGCGTCCGGGTGCGTGGCCGCGTACGCGACCCCGCCGCCGGCGACCAGGCCCACCGCGAGCGCGGCGACCGTCGTCAGGACGAGCGGCAGCTGGCCGACCCGTCGCTGCGTGCGCACGGGCGCCGGGGCGCCCTCGTGCGGGACCGGGGCCGCGAGGGCCCCCTGCGCGCCGGGCTCCGCGCCGGGCGCCGTGCTCACGTTCTGCTGCTCCGTCATGTCCCCTACTCCACCCCGCGGACCCGGGAGCGCCCTGACCGGACCCCATGAGCAGCCTGAGAGACGACGCCCGGCCCTGTGCGGACGCCCAGGTGGCGCCGGACGCACGACGGCCCGCCCACCCGTGCTGTCGAGGACGCGGGTGGGCGGGCCGTGGACCGGTGCCCGTCAGGGAGTCGTCAGTCGGTGGAGCCCTCCTGCTCCTGCTGGAAGCGCTCGAAGGGCACGCGGCCGTCGTCGGACCAGCCGCCGCGCACCTCCTGCACCGCGGACGTGCGGTCGGCCACGAGCGTCACGAACGACACCGCTCCCCCGCCGGTGACGAACCCGACGAGCAGCGCGGCCGCAGCGGCACCGGCGGCGACCCCCAGGCGCACCGTGCGCTTCGGGCGCGGGGCCGCCGGTGCGGGGGTTGCCGGGTAGGGCGTGCCGTACGCCGCCGCGTACACCGGTCCGGGCTGCGCGGGGGCAGGCGGGGCGGCAGCGGGCGCGGTGGGCTGAGCGGCAGCAGGCGGGACGGGCGGCGCGGGGCTCGTCGCCGCGGGGGCAGGCGCCGCAGCGGCGGTCGCCACCGGGGCGGGCGACGCCGGAGCGGGGGGCGCCGGGGCGGGGAGCGGCGCGGGCGACGCCTGCGCGGTCGCCGCGGCGGGCGTGTACGGCGCGGTGCCGTACGGCAGCGGCGCGGGTGCCGCCGCCGGCGCCGGGGCCGGGAGCGCCTGGGTGGCGTCCACGGGCGGGAGCGGCTGCGTCGCGTCGACGGGCGGCACCGGGGCCGTCGCGTCGGGCGGGGTGCTCGTGGTCTGCGGTGCCGCGGCGCGCTGCGCGGCACCGGGCGTGATCGTCCCCTCGTCCATCTGAGGTCACCTTCTCGTCCTGGGCGCCCCGGGTGGCGCCGACCGTCCCCCAGACCACCCCACCCGCCCGTGGGCGGCCTGCACGAACGGTGGGAGCAGCCTGTGCATTGCGGAGAGCCGCAAACCCAACTAGACACCGAGTGTCTACACCGCGTGTACAGTCGCGCCATGACCGTTCCGATGGCGATCCTGGCGTTCCTCGGCGAGCAACCTGCTCACGGCTTCGCCCTCAAGCAGCGCTACGACACACTGCTCGGCCACGGTCGCGAGCTGAGGTCCGGGCAGGTCTACTCGACCCTCGCGCGGCTCGAGCGCGACGGACTGGCGCGGGGCCTCGAGGTCGAGCGCGGCGAGGGACCGGACCGTCGGGTCTACGCCATCACCGACGACGGCGTCACCGAGCTCGACCACTGGCTGGCCACCCCCCACTCCCCCGGCGCACGCGCGAGCGAGCTGTTCACCAAGGTCGTGCTCTCGCTCGTCGCCGGGCGCGATGCGGGGACCTTCCTCGACGCCCAGCGCGCGACCTACCTCGCACGCATGCGCGAGCTCACCGCGGCACGCCACGACGGCGACGTCGTCGACCGTCTCGCGAGGGACTACGAGATGGCCCACCTGGAGGCCGACCTGCGATGGGTCGAGGTGGCGACAGCGCGGATGGGTGAGGTCGCGGCACGCATCGGCGCCCAGCGATGACACGGGTCGCGCTCGCGGGCCACGACCTGCGGCTGTCCTTCGGCCCGACGCCGGTGCTGCGTGGGGTCGACGTGTCGCTCGCCGCGGGTGAGGTCGTCGCGGTCATGGGGCCGTCCGGGTCGGGCAAGTCGACGCTCCTGCACGTCCTGGCCGGGCTCCTGCGGCCGGACGCGGGAGCCGTGGAGCTGGACGGGCAGCGGATCGACGACCGGTCGGACGCCGTGCGGTCGGACCTGCGGCTGCGGCGGCTCGGGTTCGTCTTCCAGTTCGGCGACCTGGTCCCCGAGCTCACCGTGGTCGAGAACGTCGAGCTGCCGCTGCGACTGACCGGTGTCGCCCGCGGGCCGGCGCGTGCCCGGGCGCTGGAGGCTCTCGACGGGCTCGGCGTGGCCGACGTCGGGGGGAAGCGGCTCAGCGAGGTGTCCGGCGGCCAGGCGCAGCGGGCGGCCGTCGCGCGGGCCCTGGTCCACAGGCCGGCCGTCGTGCTCGCCGACGAGCCGACCGGTGCGCTCGACACCGTGACCGGCGAGCTGGTCCTGGAGGCGTTGGTGACCGCGGCGACGACGACCGGCACCGCCGTCCTGCTGGTCACGCACGAGCCGCGCGTCGCGTCGTGGGCCGGCCGGGAGATCCAGATCCGCGACGGTCGGGTCGCCGGCACGGTGCCGTCACGGTGAGCGCTCTGCTGCCCCTGAGCCTGCGACTGGCTCGTGCCGGCGGGCCGCGCCGGTCCTGGGTCGTCGGGATCGGCAACGCGGTCGCGACGGCGCTGCTGTGCACGACCGCTGCGATCCCTGCCGCGCTCTACCCCGCCGGGCAACCCGTCGACCCCGTGGAGCGGGCGAACGTCGCGGCGGTGCTCGCGTTCAGCCTGCTGCCCGCGACGGTCCTGCTCCTGACCGCGGGCCGCGCGTCGAGCGCGGTGCGCGACCGACGGCTCGCCGCCCTCCGGCTGCTCGGACTGACCCGTGCCCGCACCGCGGTGCTGGCGGCGCTCGAGAACGGCATCCTCGGACTCGCCGGTGCCCTGGCCGGCCTCGTGGCGTTCCTCGCGACCGCGCCGCTCGTCGACCGCGTCGTCGCGTCGGGTCCCCGCTGGTTCAGCGCGCCCCTCAGCGCGACACCCGCGCAGGCAGCGACCGTCGTCCTCGGCGTCGTGCTCGTCTCCGCGGGGCTCGGGGCGGCCACGCAGCACGGGACGACGCACAGCCCCGCGGCCCGGCGCTCCGAGGCGTCCCGACGCGATCCCAGCCCGTGGCGGATCGCGCTCGTGGGCGTCGCCGTCGGGCTGATGGCCACGGTGGCGGCGCCCGGCCCGGCCGCCGCGCTCGTCGACGAGGTGGGCGTGGCGATGCTGCTGGTCGGCGCGATGTCCGGGGCGCTGGCCGTCGCACTCACCACCCCGCTGATCACGACGTGGCTGGCCGAGGCCCTGGTGCGCTCGCGCCCGACATCGGCCCTGATGGCGGGCCGCGCACTCCAGGCCGAGCCCGCGGGACCGGCACGGCTCGTCGCCGGCGTCGGCGTGGCGGTCTACCTGGTCCTCGCCGCCCTGGCCGTCCTGAGCGCCTACGAGTCGACGCCCCAGTACCGGTTCGCGCTGCAGACGATCCGGCAGGGACCGCAGCAGATCTTCGTCCAGACCGCCGGAGGACCAGCACCGCTGGGAGCCGACCGCCTCGCGCCGCTCGCCGACGTGCCCGGGGTCCGTGCCGTCGTCCCGCGCTTCGATGCCGCGGTCGAGGGGTGGTGCGACGTCGAGCGCGAGCCGTGCGTCCCCGCCGTCTTCGTCGGCACCTGCGCCGACCTCGCCCAGCTCATGGTGGTCTCCGGCTGCGACGACACCGCAGCCGGTGTGATCGAGCTGCGCAACGTCGCAGGGACGGACAACGGGTGGCGACCGGACCGTGGCGCGCTCGACACCGTCTCCCACCTGCCGATCCGCTTCGGCGAGGACGGCGCCACCGCCGACGTGCGGCTCGGCGAGCCGCTGGTGCAGGACTCCGGGGCCACCCAGGAGCGGTGGGTCTACCAGTCGCCGTACAACGTGTTCGTCCCCCGCTCCGTCGCGGTCGCTGCGGGCACGCACCCCGACGCGGCGGTAGTCGTCGCCGACGGTGGGCTCGACGTGCAGCAGGCCGTCGCCGCCGCTGCAGGCTCGTCCCTGACGGTGCGGCCCTACCCGCTCGACGACTACGACGCGGTCGTCCGGGTCCGCGTGGTCGTGACGACGTTGTCCGCGATCGTCGTGGGCGTCGGGCTGCTCAGCCTCGCCGTGACAGCCCTCGACCGTGCGGCCGAGGGGCGCCGTTCGATCGCACGCCACCTGGCGGTGGGCGTGCCGGCACGGGTCCTGCGGACGTCCCAGGTGCTCCAGACCTTCCTCCCGCTGGCGGTCGCGATCACCCTGGCGACCACCCTCGGCGCGCTCATGGCGCGGGCGTTCGCGGCACTCGCCCAGTGGCCCGCGCTGTCCGACGGGGTGCAGGTGGTCCTCGTCGCACTCGCTTCCTTGATCGGCGGCGTGCTCGTCTCGCTCACCACGGTGCCGCTCGTGCGGACCCGCCTCAGCCCGGAGC
This sequence comes from Cellulomonas oligotrophica, assembly GCF_013409875.1. GTDB lineage: Bacteria > Actinomycetota > Actinomycetes > Actinomycetales > Cellulomonadaceae > Cellulomonas > Cellulomonas oligotrophica. The sequence goes on along the minus strand of NZ_JACCBK010000001.1, from coordinate 3,711,359 downwards.
TCCTGAGACGCGAGTAGGACGCACCCACCGCCCGACCACGGTGCGGTGCGGGGCGTCGTCCCCCACGATGGGGTGATGGACCTGCCCGTCATGCCGCCGGTCGCGCCGATGCTGGCCAAGGCCGCCCCGCAGATCCCCGACGTGGGGCACGTGGAGCCCAAGTGGGACGGGTTCCGCACGATCGTGTTCCGCGACGGCGACGACGTCGAGCTCGGGTCGCGCAACGGCAGGTCGATGACGAGGTACTTCCCCGAGCTCGTCGAGGCGCTGAAGGCGAACCTGCCGCCGCGGTGCGTGGTCGACGGGGAGATCGTCGTGGTGCAGGGCGACCGGCTCGACTTCGACGCCCTCCAGCAGCGCATCCACCCGGCCGCGTCGCGGGTGCGGCTGCTGGCGGAGCAGACGCCCGCATCGTTCGTCGCGTTCGACCTGCTGGCGCTCGGCGACGACGACCTCATGCGCGTGCCGTTCGGGCAGCGGCGCGCCCTGCTGGTCGAGGCGCTGGCCGATGCCCGCCCGCCGGTGCACGTGACGCCCGCGACGGGCGACCTGGCGCAGGCGCAGCGGTGGTTCACGCAGTTCGAGGGCGCGGGGCTCGACGGGGTCGTCGCCAAGCCGCTGGACGGCACCTACCAGCCGGACAAGCGCGTCATGGTGAAGGTCAAGCACGAGCGCACCGCCGACTGCGTCGTCGCGGGGTTCCGGTGGCACAAGTCCGGCGACGTCGTCGGGTCGCTGCTGCTGGGGCTGTGGTCGGGCGACGACCTGCGGCACGTCGGCGTCAGCGCGTCGTTCCCCATGGCCCGGCGCCGCACCCTGCTGGACGACCTCGCGCCGTACCGGGACGTCGAGCTCGCCGACCACCCGTGGGGGTCGTGGGCCGACCAGTCCGCGCACGAGGGACGGCGCATGCCCGGTGCCGTCAGCCGGTGGACCGGCACCAAGGACCTGTCGTTCGTGCCGCTGCGCCCCGAGCTCGTCGTCGAGGTCGCGTACGACCACATGGAGGGCGACCGGTTCCGCCACACCGCGCAGATGCGCCGCTGGCGGCCCGACCGCGACCCGCGCTCGTGCACGTACGCCCAGCTCGAGGAGCCCGTGCGGTTCGACCTCGCGCAGGTCCTCGGCCTCTGAGCCGGGCGCAGGCCCGCGTGCGCCCGGGCGGGCGACCTCAGACCACGAGCACGGCCACCGTGACGACGGCCGTCGCGACGATCTCCCCCGCGCCCAGCGCCGCCGGCGTGGCCCGCGGCCAGCGCACCGGCACGAGCGCCGCCCGCACCGTGAGCGCCAGCCCGACCGCGAGCAGCAGCGGGTGCACCACCGCCCCCGCCGCCGCGACACCCGCGTGGTAGACCACCGACGCGCGCCGCACCCTCGGGTCGTCGCGCTCGCGGATCATCGACTTCACGTAGACGACGGTGCCGAGCAGGTACGCGAGCAGCACCGCGGTGGCCAGCAGCACGTCGGGCGTCAGGCCGGACGACGGCGCACCGGCCGGACCGGTCGCGCGGCTCCCCAGGGACGCCGCCACCGGTGCCATGAGGCACGCGGCCAGCACCGTGACCGCGTCGTTCCACCACGACCGGTCCGCCCGCCGCACCGACGCCCACAACGACGCGGCGAGCAGCGGGGCGAACACCGGCGCCCACGCCAGCAGGTGCGGGGCGGTGGCCACGAGCGCGACGCCGAGGACGCCCGCCGCGGCGCCGTACACGACGACGGGCGGCCGGTACCGGGCCCGCCGCCGCGCCTTCAGCCACAGCCCCGCCGCGTGGTACGCCAGGTAGCCCACCAGCCATGCGGCCAGCAGCAGCACGTGCACCCCGCGCCACCCGCCGAGGGTCGCGCCCACCACCGGCGGGACGACGAGCATCGCCCAAGCCCCGTGCTGCCGCGGCACCCACCCGGGCCCCGGGCGCCGCCTCGCCGCCGGCCGGGCCGGTGCGGGGGTGACGGGTGCGCTCACCCCGTCACCGTAGGCGGGCCCGTCCGGGGCGGTCGCAGGACCCAGGTCCGTGGCCGCCCGGCGCGCGCAGCGGCGTGCACCGCCCTACCGTCGGCTCGTCGGGTGCGACCCGCACCCGCCCCACCCGTCCCCCCCCGGAGGTCGTCATGCCCACCGCCACGCTCCACGGCACGGTCCTCGCCCACGCCGGCGACGACGAGGTCGTCCGCATCGAGGGCAACGTGTACTTCAAGCCCTCGACCGTGCGGGCCGACCTGCTCGAGGCGTCCCCCACCCCGTACACGTGCCCGTGGAAGGGCGTGTGCCAGTACTGGTCGGTCCGCGACGGCGACACGCTGCTCGCCGACCGCGCCTGGTCCTACCCGGAGCCGTACCCGGGCGCCATCGAGCGCGTCGGCACGGACTTCGCCGGGTGGGTGGCGTTCTGGAAGGAGGTCGAGGTCTCCTGACCCCGACCGGCCCCGGGGCGGGGCGTCAGCGGTCGCGCTTCTCGCGGATCGCTCGCTCCGCCTCGAGGTTGTCCTGCCGCTCGCGCAGCGCCTGGCGCTTGTCGTAGTCCTTCTTGCCGCGGGCGAGCGCGATCTCGACCTTCGCCCGGCCGTCGAGGAAGTACAGCGCGAGGGGCACGATGGTCTGCCCCTTCTCGCGGGTCTTGGCCTCGAGGCGGTCGATCTCCTCGCGGTGCAGCAGCAGCTTGCGCTTGCGGCGCGGCGCGTGGTTGGTCCAGGTGCCCTGCGCGTACTCGGGGATGTGCACGCCGTGCAGCCACGCCTCGCCGCCCTCGACCTCGGCCCAGCCGTCGACCAGCGACGCCCGGCCGGCGCGCAGCGCCTTGACCTCGGTGCCCGTGAGCATGACCCCGGCCTCGAACACGTCCTCGATGACGTAGTCGTGCCTGGCCTTGCGGTTCGCGGCGACGAGCGTGCGCCCGTCCGCCCGGCCCTTGGCCACGACGCACCTCCAGTCCTCGCCCCGCAGGGCGTCGTGGGCGCGCCGCGGACCGGCGCGCGCCGACGGACGAGCCTACCTGCGACCCGTCGCCCCCACCCAGCGGATTCCCGGGCGCCCGGGCGGGCGCAGGCCCCGGGCCGCTGCCGTCACAGGCCCAGGTAGGAGCGGGGGTTGACGGTCGCACCGTTGATGTACACCTCGAAGTGCAGGTGGCACGCGGCCGACGTCCCCGTGTTGCCGGCGTACCCGATGAGCTGGCCGGCGCTGACGGTCGAGCCCGCGCCCACCGTGAACACGGACATGTGGTTGTAGCTCGACATGAGCGACGACCCGTTGACCCAGCCGTGGTCGATCATCACCTGGTTGCCGTACCCGCTGCGGAACCGGGCCCACTGCACCGTCCCCGAGCGGCCCGCGTAGACCGGCTCCCCGCACCGGTCGCGCAGGTCGATGCCCGCGTGCATGCGGTAGTAGCCGAGCACCGGGTGCAGGCGCATCCCGTACTCCGACGTCACGTAGATCGGGCTGTGCGCGGTGGGGTTGGCGAACATCGCGCCGGCGGGCGCCGCGGGCGGCTGCACCGAACCTCCGCCTCCCCCGCCGCCGGACGACCCGCCCGAGCCCGCGTTCGCGGCGGCCTCGCGCTCGCGCTGCTCCCGCTGCTCCTGGACGATCTTCGCCAGGTCGGACGCGAGGTTCGACCGGGCCCGCTCCTGCTTCGCGACCTGCGCCTCGGCGTCGGCCTTCTGGTCCTCGATCGACGCGAGCTTCGCGGTCTGCTGCTCCTGGAGGTCCTCCAGCTCGGCCTTGGCCTCGGCAGCCTCCTGCTCGCGCTGCTGCGCCTCGGCCAGCGCCGCGTCCGCCTCCGCCTTGAGCTCGGCGACCTTCTCGCGGACCGCCTCGAGCCGGACCTGGGCGTTCTCGTTCTCCGCGACCAGCGTCTGCAGGTCGCCCAGCACCTGCGCCTGCGTGCGCATGGCCGTGGACACCAGCCCGTACCGCTCGACGAACTCCTCCGAGCTCTCCGCGTCGAGCATCACGCTCATGCCGGAGACGTCCCGGCCGCCGCGGTACGCCTCGCGGGCCATCTGCCCGATGGTCGCGCGCACCTCGTCCTCGCGGGACCGGTCGACGTCGATCTGCTCGGCGACCTCGACCTCCTCGGCCTCGGCGTCCTGCAGCCGCAGCGCGTACTCGTCCGCGAGGCGCTGGGCCTCCTGCGCCGCCGCGACCGCGGTGTCGAGCCGCTCCTGCGCCGCGGGCATCTGCGCCTCGATCTCGGCGAGCTCGGCGACGGTCTCGGCGAGGTCGCCCTCGAGGTCCTCGAGCGCCGCGGCCAGCTCGCCCGCGCGCTCGTCGGCCTCGGCGAGCTTCTGCTCCGTCTGCGTGCGCCTGTTCTCCAGGTCGTCGGCCAGCGCGGGCCCGGCGACGACGGCGGGCAGGACCACGGCCAGGGCGGCGGCCGCGGCGGTGGCGGCCCGGAGCAGGCGGTGCGTGCGGTGGCTCATGTCACACCTTCGTGTAGCGGCTCAGCGTCACGATCGAGGAGACGGCGGCGAGGGCGATCGCCACGACGACGAGCCACGGGGCGACCGCGACCACGTCCGACGTGCCGACGTACGGGATCCAGGTGACGGACTGCCCGAGCCAGTCGGTGACGAGGTACTGCACCCCGAGCCAGAGCCCGCCGATGGCGAGCGCGGCACCGACGGTCGCCGCGAGGGCGCCCTCGAGCATGAACGGCAGCTGGATGAACAGGGTCGACGCCCCGACCAGGCGCATGATCCCGGTCTCGCGGCGCCGGCTCATCGCGGACAGCCGGATGGTGGTGGTGATGAGCAGCACCGCCGCGAGCAGCATGATCGCCGCGAGCCCGCCGGCCGCCCACGTGGCCCGGTCCAGCACGAGGAACAGGTTGTCGAAGAGCCGGCGCTGGTCCTCGACCGCCTCGACGCCGGGCCGCCCCGAGACGACGTCCGCGACCACCTGGTACTGCTCGGGGTCGGTGAGCTTGATGCGGTAGGAGGAGTTCATGTCGTCGGCCGTGGCCGCGGACGCCCAGAACTGGTCGCCGAACTGCTCCTGGAAGGCCTCGTAGGCCTCCTCCTTGCTCTCGGTGTAGATCTGCTCGATGAACGGCGCCACCTCGGGCGCCTCGAGCGCGGCGAGGATCTCCTGCCGCTGGTCCTGCGTGATCTCGCCGCCGGCGCACGTGGGCTCCGGGGACCCGGCGGGGCAGAGGAAGACGGACACCTCGACCTTGTCGTACCAGTCGTCCTTCATCTTGCCGATCTGCGCCTGCAGGAGCGCGGCGGACCCGAGGAAGGTCAGCGAGACGAACGTGACGAGCACGACCGAGATGGTCATCGACAGGTTCCGGCGCAGGCCGATGCCGATCTCGGAGAGGATGAACTGGAAGCGCACGTCTCCCCCTCAGCGGTCCGAGCCGTACACGCCGCGCGACTGGTCGCGCACCATGCTGCCGGAGTCGAGCTCGATCACGCGCTTGCGCATCTGGTCGACGATCTCGTCGTCGTGCGTGGCCATGACCACGGTGGTGCCGGTGCGGTTGATGCGGTCGAGCAGGCGCATGATCCCCAGGGACGTCGTCGGGTCGAGGTTGCCGGTGGGCTCGTCGGCGAGCAGGATCGACGGCCGGTTGACGAACGCGCGGGCGATGGCGACGCGCTGCTGCTCGCCGCCGGACAGCTCGTGCGGACGCCGCTTCTCCTTGCCCGCGAGCCCCACCATCTCCAGGGTGTCGGGCACCGTGGTGAGGATGTGGTGCCGCGGCTTGCCGATGACCTGCAGCGCGAACGCCACGTTCTCGAACACCGACTTGTTGGGCAGCAGGCGGAAGTCCTGGAACACCGCGCCGATCTGGCGGCGCAGGTGCGGGACCTTCCAGCTCGACAGCGTGCCGAGCTCCTTGCCGGCGACGAACACGCGCCCGGCGGACGCGCGCTCCTCGCGCAGCACGAGCCGCAGGAAGGTCGACTTGCCCGAGCCCGACGCACCGACGAGGAAGACGAACTCACCGCGCTCGACGTCGAGGCTCACCTGGTCCAGCGCGGGGCGCGCCCCGCGTGCGTAGACCTTCGTGACGTTCTCGAACCGGATCACCGTGCAGACCTCGTCCCCTCGGGCCGAGACCTCGTGCCCCGGCCGCCCACGCTCCGGCGGGCCTGTCCGAGGGTAGGAACGTCGTCAAGGACCCGCGAGCAGGACACGCCGCGGGCGCACCTGTGAATCGAGGTGCGTGGCGGACAGGTGTCCACCTCGTCCCGGAACGCCCCCTGCGTCACCGGCACGTCAGGCGTCGGCCGCCGCCTGCAGGCCCCGGCGCCAGCGGATCCCGGCCTCGAGGAAGTCGTCGATGTCGCCGTCGAAGACCGCCGACGGGTTGCCGACCTCGTGCTCGGTGCGCAGGTCCTTGACCATCTGGTACGGCTGGAGCACGTACGAGCGCATCTGGTCGCCCCAGGACGCCTTGATGTCGCCGGCCATCTCCTTCTTGGCCGCGCGCTCCTCCTCCTGGCGCTGCAGCAGCAGCCGGGACTGGAGCACGCGCAGCGCGGCGGCGCGGTTCTGGATCTGCGACTTCTCGTTCTGCATCGACACGACGATGCCCGTGGGGATGTGCGTCATCCGGACCGCGGAGTCGGTGGTGTTGACCGACTGGCCGCCGGGGCCCGACGAGCGGAACACGTCGACCTTGATCTCGGACTCGGGGATCTCGACGGAGTCGGTCTGCTCGATGAGCGGGACCACCTCGACCGCGGCGAACGACGTCTGGCGCCGGCCCTGGTTGTCGAACGGCGAGATCCGCACGAGGCGGTGCGTGCCGGCCTCGACCGACAGGTGCCCGAACGCGTACGGCACCTTGACCTCGAAGGTCGCGCTCTTGAGGCCCGCCTCCTCGGCGTAGCTGGTGTCCATGACGCTGGCCGGGTAGCCGTGGCGCTCGGCCCAGCGCAGGTACATGCGCAGCAGCATCTCGGCGAAGTCGGCGGCGTCGACGCCGCCCGCGCCGGCACGGATCGTCACGACGGCCTCGCGGGCGTCGTACTCGCCGTTGAGCAGGGTGCGCACCTCGAGCTCGCGCATGTCCTTGCGGATGCCGACGAGCTCGGCGTCGGCCTCCTCGAGCGCGTCCGCGTCGTTCTCCTCCGCGGCCATCTCGACGAGGGTCTCGAGGTCGTCGATGCGCCCGCCGAGCCGGTTGACGCGGTCGAGCTCGGCCTGCGTGGCCGACAGGGCGCTGGTGACCTTCTGCGCGCTGTCCGGGTCGTCCCACAGGTCCGGGGCGGAGGCCTGCTCGGAGAGCAGCGCGATCTTCGCCTCGAGGGCGGTGGGGTCGCTCACGGCCTGGATGGACTCCAGGGTCGTGCGCAGGGCGCGGATCTCGGCGGGGAAGTCGGTGGTGGCCACGACCTCTCAGGCTACCCGCTGCCCGGCCCCTCGCCGTGCCGGGCGGCCGGCTGGGGCTCGGGACGGTCCGGCGCGCGGGCCGATGTCGAACCGGGCGGGTGCGGCACGTCGTCCTCCCGACGGCCCCGACCGGTCGGTCCGTCGACGGTCGCCGAGATGTCTTGACCGGTCCAGAAGTCCGTGCCACTGTAGCGGTACAGACGCAGGGTCCGCCCGGGTCCTGCGCCCACGACGAAGGGGGACGACCATGTCCATGGACGCGATGGGGATGAGCATGATCGGCGTGCGCGCCGCGCAGGTCGAGGCCGAGAGCTCGCGCCCGTGGGCGCCCGTGGTGCCCGACCGGCACGACGCCGCCCGCGAGCGCGCGGCCGCGGCCCCGCACCCGGTCCGCGCGGTCCGGCCGCGCCGGGCGCTGGCGGGCGCGCTGCACCGTGTTGCGGACGCCGTCGCCCCGCGCGAGGGCGTGGCGCACCTGGGCCACCCGGCCCGGTGACGCCGGGGCCGTCCTACCCTGGGGCCCATGACGACGACGGGGCCGACGTGGGACGCGTGACGCTGCAGACGGTCGCCGACCGTGTCGGCGTCAGCCGCATGACGGTGTCCAACGCGTTCTCCCGGCCCGACCAGCTCTCGGCCGCGCTGCGCGAGCAGGTGCTCGCGGCGGCGGCCGAGCTCGGGTACGTCGGCCCGGACCCCGCGGCGCGGGCGCTGGCGCGGCGGTCCGTCGGCGCCGTGGGCGTCGTGCTGACGGACTCCCTCGGCGAGGCGTTCCTCGACCCCGTCGCCTCCGCGTTCTTCGGTGCGCTCGCCGAGGAGCTGGCTCCGACCGGGCTGGCCGTCACGCTCATCCCCGCGACGCCCGTCGGCGGGCACGTGCCGGCGCGCGACCTCGCCGTCGACGCCGCCGTGCTCTACGCGTGCGCGGGCGACTCGCAGGCCGTCGAGTGGCTCAGCCGCCGACGGCTGCCCCTCGTCTTCGTCGACCAGGAGCCGCGCCCCGGCAGCGCGGGCGTGCTGCTCGACGAGCGCAGCGGCGGGCGCCTGGCGGTCGAGCACCTGCTCGCGCTGGGGCACCGCGACGTCGTGGTCCTGACGATGAACAGCGAGCGGGCCGCACCCGGCTGGGCCGCCGACCCGCGCACCGCGGGCTCCAACGACGTCGCCCGGCACCGCACGGCCGGGGCGGTGGAGGCGCTGGAGTCCGCGGGGCTGCCGGCCCGCGTCTACGAGGTCGTCGACAACCGCGACCACCTCACGCTGCCCGGCGTGCGGGAGATCCTCGCCGACCCGCACCGACCGACGGCGGTCGTGTGCTTCTCCGACCTCATGGCCGCGACGCTCGTGCGCGCCGCGCAGGACGCGGGCCTCGACGTGCCGCGCGACCTGTCCGTGGTGGGCTTCGACGACACCGTGCTGGCGCAGACCCTGCGCCCCGCGCTGACGACGCTGCGGCAGGACTTCGCCACGAAGGGTCGGCTGGCGGCCCAGGCCCTGACGGCCGCGATCGCCCGCTCCCGCACGGACACCGCTCCGGACGAGCCTGCGCTCGCGCCGCCCACGACCGTCACCGTCCCGGTCGAGCTCGTCGTGCGCGAGAGCACCGCTCCCCCGCGCCGCTGAGCCGGCGGCGCCCAGGCGCTGGAACGCTCCACCCGTCCGGGCACCGAGTGTTCATCTGCACGTCACCTGACGGTCCGTCACCGTGACCCCCGCCCGGACGACGGGACCCCTGGCGTCCCGGTCGGCGACGCGCGGGATCGACCGAACCGGAGCACACCCATGAGCAGCACCCGGCACAGCGACGCCCTGCGACGCGGGAGCTTCCTGGCCGACCGGCCGGTGGCGGTGAAGATCGGCGCCGCCCTGGGCGTGCCCGCCCTCGTCGCGGTCGTGATGGCCGTGCTGGCGATCACGAGCGTGCGCAGCCTCTCGGCGGGCCAGAACGCCCTGTACACCGAGCACGTCGAGCCCCTCGACCTGCTGTCGGACGTGCAGCGCAACTTCCAGGGCACCCGCAACCGCGTCAACGCCCTCGCGTTCGTCGCGCCGGAGGAGCGCGCCGACAAGGCCGCGGAGATCGCCGAGCGCGAGGCCGACCTCGGCGAGCTGCTCACCGCGTACGCACCGTTCGCCGTCTCGGCCGAGCGCGTCGAGGAGATCCGCGCCGCGTCCGACGAGTACCACGAGATCGCGCTGACCACCTGGCTCGACGCCGTCGTCGAGGCGCCCGAGACGCTGCCGGCGCTGTACGACGACACGGTCTACCCGGTGTCGGACGAGGTGCTCGAGCTGGTCAGCGCCGAGGCGGGCGAGCACGCCGAGGTGTCCGCCGTCCTCGACGCCGAGGGGACCGCGGCCGCGGCCTCGACGCAGGTGGTGCTCGTCGTCGCACTGCTCGTGGGCCTCGCGCTGGCCGGTGCGATCGCGACCTTCGTGGTCCGGGGCATCACCGCGACGGTGCGCGAGGTGGGCGCGTCCCTGGCCGCCCTGGGGCGCGGCGACCTGACCGTGGCCCCGCGCGTGCGCAACGACGACGAGCTGGGGCGCATGGCGGGCAGCCTGACGACGTCGCTGGCGAACCTGCGCTCGACGATGACCGCCGTGCACGAGACCTCCGACGCGGTCGCGGCCGCCTCCGAGGAGCTCTCCGCGTCGAACGCCCAGGTGGCCACGGGGTCGGCGGAGACGTCGACCCAGGCCGACGTGGTCGCGGCGGCGGCGGAGGAGGTGTCGCGCAACGTGCAGGCCGTGGCTGCGGGCGCGGAGCAGATGGGCGCGTCGATCCGGGAGATCGCCCAGAACGCGAACGAGGCGGCGCGCGTCGCCACCCAGGCCACGGGCGTGGTCGCCAGCACGAACGCCACGGTCGCCCAGCTCGGGACCTCGTCGCAGGAGATCGGGAACGTCGTCAAGGTCATCACGTCCATCGCCGAGCAGACCAACCTGCTGGCGCTGAACGCGACGATCGAGGCCGCCCGTGCGGGCGAGGCCGGCAAGGGCTTCGCGGTCGTGGCCGGCGAGGTCAAGGAGCTCGCGCAGGAGACCGCGCGCGCCACCGAGGACATCGCCCGCCGCGTCGACGCCATCCAGGGCGACACGCAGAGCGCCGTGTCGGCGATCGGGCAGATCAGCGACATCATCGCCTCGATCAACGACTACCAGATGACCATCGCCTCGGCCGTCGAGGAGCAGACCGCCACGACCAACGAGATGTCCCGCGGCGTCGCCGAGACCGCGGCCGGGTCCGTCGAGATCGCGGTGAACATCACCGGCGTCGCGACCTCCGCGAGCACCACCAGCGAGGTCACCGGTCAGATGGGCTCCGCCACGGTGACCTGGCCCGCATGGCCCAGGACCTGCGCACCCGCATCGGCTCCTTCACCTTCTGACGGTGGCAGGCCCGACCAGGCCCGGACCGGTCACGACGCGCGGGCGACGGAGGACGCCTCGAGCGCGATGCCGTCGGACCAGGGCGCCAGGACCCAGCTGAGCAGCACGGGGCGGGTGACGGCGCCGAGGCGCACCACCGCGGACGCCCCGTCCGGGGACGACGCCTCCAGGACGACGACGCCGTCCCAGTCCGCCGCGGGCTCCGGGTGGGCGGCCAGGTACTCCTGCACGGCGTCCCGGACGGTCGCGTCGCTCAGCGGGACGCCGCCCGTGCCATCGGCACCCGCCCCGGGGGCGAAGTACTGCTCGTCGGCCACCGCGTCGGCGGCGGCCAGCGCCGCCAGGTCGGCCAGCGCCAGCAGGCGCTTGCGCTCCAGGTGCACGCCCGTCGCGGACACGACGACCGTGACGAGCAGCAGCGCGAGCACCGCGAACCCGAGCGCGAGGACCATGATCTGCCCGTCGTCGCCACGGAGCCGGCCGCGGGCGGTCACCGGCCCACCCGGAACGCGTCGACGGGCGCGGTGCGCTGCGCGCTCACCGGGACCTCCAGGGGCACGACGTCGCGGACGAACGACGGCACGAACGGCAGCGGGACGCGCACGGTGACCGTGGCCTGCACCTGGGCGCCGGGCGTCAGGCACGGCGTCGCCGAGCAGGCCATCGCCAGGGCGTCGGCGGCGGGGTCGTCAAAGCCCTGGTCGTCGAGGGCCACACCGACGGCCGTGACCGCACGGGCCGCACCCGTGGCGGCGTCGGGGGCGGCGACGTACACGCGGGCGGCCTCCCGCGCAGCGCCCTCGACCGCGAAGGTCCCGGCCTGGATCCGACCGAGGACGAGCACCAGGTACACGGTGGGCACGAGCAGCACCAGGGCGACGCCGAGGAACTCCACCACGGCGTTCCCGCCGTCGCCGTGCAGCCGGTCGCGGCGGGCCTCCCACCAGCGACGCAGACGCCCCACGGACAGCACCGCGCCCGCTGCGGACGCGTCGGGCACCGCGCCCACGGCCAGGGTGCCGCAGGGCGCGGCGGCGGGTGTCACGGGCCCTCCACGGGTGCGTGACCCTGCAGCTCGAGCACGCCGCCCGGTCCGAGCAGCCCCACCAGCGGCACCGGCGCGCGGACCGTGACCTCGACCAGCGCGAGACCACCGGCGTCGACCTGCCGGGCGGTGACGTCCTGCGCGTACGACGGTGCCAGCGACTGGCGCAGCAGCTCGACGGTCCGCGCGGCACCGTCGGACGGGTCACGTCCCACCTGCGCGGCGTACCGGGCGCCCTCCGCCGCGGCGTCGATGCAGGTGTTGCGCACGTGCTGCACGAGCGCGAGCTGCACCACCGCCACGAACATCACCACGAGCAGCCCGCCGACGAGCACGAAGTCGACGATCGCCGAGCCCGCGTCACCGCGCGCACCCGCCGGCGCCCCGCCGGACGTCGCCCGGGCGGTCAGAGCCCGGAGCGCGGGGACACCGACATCACGGCGTCCTGGAAGAGCTGCTGCAGGGCGTTGCCCGCCACGAACCACAGCACCGACACCAGCCCCGCGGTCATCAGGGTCACGAGGACCCATCCGGGCACGTCGCCGCGGTCGTCCTCCCCCAGCGTGCGCAGCCGCAGCTGCGCCTGCACGGCCCAGGCCTGCATCCGTGCGGTCATGGTCCACCTCCGTCGTCGGCCGGACGGCACCCGCAGGTGCCGCCGGCTGCTTCTGCCAGCGGGTCACAGTCCGACCCGCAGCACCACCACGCTGGGGAAGACGGCGAACAGGACGGTCACCGGCAGGATGAGGAACACCACCGGGACCATCATGAGCACCTCCTTGCGCCCACCGGTCTGCATGAGGGCGCGACGGCCCTCCTCCCGCACGTCCTGCGCCTGCGCCCGCAGCACGTCGGCCAGCGGCGTGCCGCGCTCGACGGCGACCGCGACGCCCTCGGCGAACCGGGCGAGCGACGGCAGGCCCGTACGGTCCGCGAGCCGCTCGAGGGCCTGCACCACCGGGGTGCCGGAGCGGGCGTCGGCGAGCGTGCGCGCCAGCTCGCCCGCCAGCTCCCCGCGGGTCTGGCGCACCACACGCTCCAGCGCCCCGACCGCCCCCTCGCCGGCGCTGACGGCGAGCGCCAGCAGCTCGGTGACGGTCGCCATCTCGGCGAGCATCCGCTCCTCGCGGCGCTGGACCTGGCGGCCCAGCAGCCAGTCGGGCACGAGCACGGCCACGAAGGTGACCACGGCGACCAGCCCGACGAGGGCGACGGTCACGCCACCGCGCGTCGCGGCCAGCACGAGGGACAGCACGAGCCCGGCGACGAGGCCCAGCACGCCCCAGACCACCTGCTGGGCGCGGAACTGCTCGACGGTCTCCTGCCGTCCCGCGCGCTCGAGCCGGTGCCGCAGGTCGGCCGTCGGCGAGCCGATGCGCGCGACGACGCGCACGAGGTCGCCGAGGAACGGTGCGACGAGACGCTCGAGGGTGACGAGGGGGCCGCGCGCGTCGGGAGCGCGCAGCAGCGACGACGTGCCGCGGGTGCGCAGGTAGGGCGCGAGGCGCTGGTCCAGGGTGATGCGCCGGGCGCGCAGCCGCACGACGACGAGCAGCAGGCCGAGCCCGCCGACCAGGCCGATGGCGGCACCGGTGGCCGCGGGGCTCATCGCAGCACCCGGGGGTCGTCGGGCAGGCGGGCGATCCGCAGCATGGCGCGGTAGGCGACGACGGTGCAGCCCAGGCCGACGAGGAGCACGACGGTGCCGGCCGTGGAGTCGTACGCCTCCAGGGCCTCCGGGCGCGACGACAGCATCGCGAGCACGATCCACGGCGCGGCGACGGCGAGGCGGGCGGCGTAGACGGTCCAGCTCTGCCGCGCCTCCAGCTCGCCGCGGGTGCGGATGTCCTCGCGCAGGAAGGTCGACAAGGTCCGTAGCAGGCGGCCGAGATCGGTGCCGCCGACGTCGCGCGTCATGCGCAGGGCCTCGACGATGCGGTCGGCCACGGGGTCGGCCAGGCGCTCCTTGAGCGTGTCGAGGCTCTCGGTGAAGCGCCCGCTGGCCCGGTAGTCCTCGCCGAACGCCTGGAAGGGGGCCCGCAGCTCGGCCGGCCCGCGCTCGCCGACCTGCGCGACGGCCTCGGGCAGCGACAGCCCGGCCCGCACGCCGGAGGCGAGGTGGTCGACGACGTCGGGCCACAGCTGCCGGGTCCGGGCCAGCCGCCGGCGGGCCCGCCCCTGCACGAGCGCCCAGGGCCCGATGCCGGCGAACACCCCGAAGCACAGCGCGACGGCGGGTGCAGGGACGATCACCACCGCGGCACCGGCCACCGCGAGGGCGACGGCCCCGCTCGCCAGCACGAGGCCCTCGGGGCTGACCCCGGTGACCTCGGCCTGCGTGAGCGTGTCGCGCACGGTCGCGCGCCAGCCGGTGCGGCTGGTGCGGGCGTCGTCCGCCATCGGCCAGCACGACCACCACACGCACGCGAGCCCGGCTCCGAGGAGCAGCCCGACGACGACGCCCACGCCTCAGCCCTGCCGCAGGAGGGTGCGCAGGTCGAGGCCTGCCCGGGCGAAGCGCTCGGCGTGCGGCGGGAACCCGTCGGCCCGCACGAGCACACCGTCGCGCGTGGTGAACAGGTCGGCCGTCTCGACGACGCCCTGCTCGACGCGCCCGGGCACCGCCACGATCTCGCGGGTCCGGCGCCGGCCGCGCGCGTCGAGGTCGAGGTGCACGACGAGGTCGACCGCCGAGGCGACGGTCGGCACCACGAACCGGTCGGAGATGTTCTCCCCCGCCAGCAGGGGCAGCGTGCACAGCTTGACCAGGGCCTCCCGCGCGGAGTTCGCGTGCAGGGTGCACATCGCGGGGACGCCGGCGTTCAGGGCGATGAGCAGGTCGAGGGCCTCGGCCTCCCGGACCTCCCCGACGAGCAGGCGGCTGGGGCGCATGCGCAGCGCCTCCTTGACGAGGCGGCGCAGCGGGATCTCGCCGTGCCCCTCGAGGTTGGCCTGCCGGGTCTGCAGCGCCACCCAGTCCCGCGCGGACAGGCGCAGCTCGAAGACCTCCTCGCAGCTGATGACCCGCTCGCGCGGCGGGATCGCCCCGCACAGCGCGTTGAGCATGGTCGTCTTGCCGGCCTGGGTGGCGCCCGAGACGAGCACGTTCAGGCCGACGCGCACCGCGGCCTGGAGGAACGCGGCCGCCTGCGGGGTCAGCGAGCCGAGCCCGACCATGTCGTCCAGGCCGGTGGCCCGCACCACGTACTTGCGGATGTTGACGGACCAGAAGCGCCTCGTCACGTCCATCACGGATCGTGAACGTTTGGTAGCCGCTGGAGATCCCTCGCTCCGTCGAAGCCCCCAGAGCGGGCCTACACACGAGGTCTACGCTCACCGGATGGAACTTCTGCCACTCGAAGCACATCGCACTCTCGCCTACATCGCAGCCGTGAACCGGGGCGGGGCACACCCAAGCCCGCTAGCCGTCACGGAGTTTTACGAGTCGGCCAGGCCAAAACTATCCACCCTAGCGGCGTATGCCGCGGGACTGGCCAAGTTTGACCCAGTGGGCTCCACCGAGATGCCGATCGCCTACTTTCTACGCATGGACTGGATCCGCGTCGACAGCGCCGGCGTCTCCCTCACAAAGACCGGGCAAGCATTGATACGGGCACTCGATATCAAGGAGCAGGATCAAGAGGTAATCGAAGTCGTGCTCGATGAGGGCGACCGCTTCGCTTACGCTCGGGCGATAGCGTTTCTTCGCACGGACAGCCCTTCACTCCTCGTCGATCCGTACCTACGTCTGGAGCAGATGATCGACCTCGATCGAGTGAGGGCAATCGAGAGAGTGCTAGTCGGGCCCCGACTGAGCGCCGAAGTATTGGCGGATCTCCGGAACGCGGCAGAGATGTACAAGCCACAACGGAATATCGAGGTTCGCCAGGCCAGCTCCCTCCACGATCGTTTTCTCATCCCAGAATCGGGGCGCGTGCTCATGCTCGGCGGCTCACTGAATACGTTCTCGCGCGCACCGATCGCCATTACGACACTGAGCGATCAATTCAGCGATGTAGTGCGCGAGAGGTACGAAGAGGTGTGGTCGACCGCGCAGGCCGCCGAAGAGCCGGCGTCCGACCCGGCCAGCCACGCAGGCCCAGCCGACGCGCCCACGGTCGGCGCTTAGTTCGACCAGAGGGGGACCACGCGAGCGGACTTCGCTGCGCAGTCGACGTCAACACGTGCGATCAGTTGTCGCAGAACGGACCGGGCCTCGTCAACGCCCAGGGTCCCCCACTCCGCGAGGAGGCTGCTCGCGGCTTGCGACGGCTCCTCAGCACCAGTCACCGCGGCGATCTGCTCCGCCTCGTCAAGACGCTCCGCAAGTGCGGCCCGCTTCCTGAGAATGCTGTCGCGCGCAGCAGCGTATGCCGAGATTGGGACAACGTCCGCGGCAAGTTGCTCTGTCAACCGAGTGAGCTGTGCATCTAGCGACGCCACCTCGCGCGCAAGGCGTTGTGCTTCGAGTCTGCGGGTCGCCCCCGCGTCGGCCGCTTCAGCGACGGCGCGCGCCGCGCCCTCCACGTCGTGAGCGATCGACCGCAACCACTCGACTACCGCCGCCTCGACGACGTGCAGGGTCAGCGACCACGGACCCTTGCCAGAGTGAGGGCCCTTGCCGAGGCTCGTGCACCGGTAGGCAGACCAGGGTGCGCGCGAGCGGGGGTGATGGGTGATGGTGAAGCCCGTCATCGGTGAGCCACAGGCCGCGCAGTGGGCGATGCCGGACAGGAGGTAGCGGCGCTTGCCGTCCCGTCCGGCCGCCCGCCTGGCCCGCTCCCGAAGGAATGCCTGGTAGGTCGCCTCGTCGACGACGCCGTCGTGTGCGCCGGGGTAGGTCTGGCCCCGATAGCTGACGAGGCCGGCGTGCACTGGGGATGTGAGGATCTGGATGACGACGCGATCGTTCCAAGTTTCGCGATGCATCGGCTTCTGGCCAATCTCGTTGAGCCACGCTGCTAGCGAGCGACCACCGGCCCCAGCGAGATACCGGGTGTAGAGCTCGGCGATGACTTCGCCCTTGTCGCCGTCCACCTCCGCGGGCCCTGCCGCAGACCAGCGCCAGCCCCACGGCAGTTTGCCGCCTGGCGGCATGCCACGGGCGACCCGTGAGGCCTGGACCTCCTTCCATTGCTCGCCGATGCGCTCGGACTCGAACGCCGCGAGTTCGGTCATCACTCCGCGGGCGAACCGGCCCGCAGCAGTGACATCGTTCGGCTCTGTCGCAGACTCGATTCGCCCGCCGGCAACGTCGGCGCGGTCGGCCGCCAGGGCCCAGTCCTTGCGTGAGCGAGACAGCCGCGACCAACGCCAGAGGACGACGACGTCCGCCTCGTGCTCCTCGAGCATCGCCATCGCGCGCTGCACCGCAGGCCGCCGCCACGTCCGGCCGGAGATCCCCGGGTCCGCGAGAACGGCGACCACCTGGTACCCCTGCCGGGCGCAGTAGTCACGTCCCGCCGTCTCCTGCAGTTCAAGCGAGATCGACTCCTCGCGGTAGCTCGACTGCCGCAGGTAGAGCACCGCGCGCGGCGGTGCGTCTGGGACCGCTGCGAGCCGGCGCGTCACCGCGAGCCCCGTGGCGTCGGGACGAAGGCGAGGCGGTGCTGAGTACGCCACGCCTCGACCACGTACTGCGCGACCTCGAGTTCACGAGCCAACGTCCCCGCGTCAGGCCCCATCACTCGCTCAGCCTCCGCGTACCGGCCGGGGTCGATCAACAGCCGCGCCGCGTAGGCGTTCGCACGGCGCTCACGGGCGCCTGCGATCCGAGCGTCGTAGTTCAGCCGGTCGCCGTAGTGCACGTGCCCCAACTCGTGCGCGAGCGTCGAGCGCTGCAGCACGCCAGACATCCGCGAGTTGATCGTGATGAGCCGCGGTCCATGCCGGTACTCCCCCCGCCGCAGACCGAGATCGCGCCAGTCGACGCGGATACCTGCTCGGTCAGCGAGCTCCAGCAGTTCGTCCATCAGTACTGTTCGCGCTCCTCGTCCTCACGCTGCCAGTCCGGCGCGTCGTCCGCGGCGTCGGGCAGCTCCTCATACGCCGCATCGGCGACCGCCGCGGGCAGGCGGTAGATGCGTGGCCGGTCCCGTTCCAGCCCACGCTCGGCGGCGGCCAACACCTCGGATGCTTCGACGCCAGCAGCGCCCGCGAGGGCGCTCAGCTCGCCGATGGTCGGCGGCGGCTCCTCAGCTCGCAGGATGATCCCGATCCGATTGGTCGACATGCCCGTGATCTCGGCGAGCTTGCGTCGGCTAAGGCCCGTGCTGTCGAGCTTGTCGACGAGAACCTCTACGACGGCGCGGTCGAGGGGGCGTAGGGGCTTGCCAGTCCGGGCCATGCGCACGACTGTACCCATTTCGGTCCACCCGCCACAAGCAACTTGACACCGAACCCATTTGGGTCCACCGTTTGGCCCATGCCGAACCGAAATGGGTCCACCCTCCTGGACCGCACCGTGGCGGGCGAGGTGCGAGCGGAGATCGCCCGCCATCGAGACGTCAGCGTCTCGCACATCGCCGAGGCGCTCGACATCCGTCGGGCGACGCTCTCGGCCCGCCTCAACGGTCACGTGCCGTTCAGCCCGTCGCTGCTGTCCGACGTCGCCCAGCTGCTCGGAACGAGCGCGTCGGCGCTCACCGCGCGGGCTGAGGCCCTCATCGCGAACAGCGACCGCGCGTCCGCCTGACCCGGCAACCAGGCGAGCCCGCGCAGGAGCGGCCGCTCTCGCCTACCACGATCGATCGGAAGGAACCGTGCCGATGCCCCCCATCCCGACACCGGTGACGCCGCACCGGACGCGCGCCGAGTGCGTCGCCGCGGCCGGTGCCGTCCTCGCGGAGCTCCGGCGGCAGCGCGCGGAGATGCCCGCGACCGAGGTCGCCCGCCGCGCGGCAGCCCGTCCCGGTGGCCTGCCCTACGCCGCGGCCCTCGACCAGGTCCGCGCGTCCCGCGGCCTCCCACAACTCTCCGCCGCGACAACGAGCGGAGCCGCATGAACGCCCGGGCGTCCCGCGCGCTGCCCCACTGACCGGCCCGGCGCACCTTCGCTCCCCCCGAGGTTGCGCCGGGCCCCCGACTCCCCGCTCGTCCCGGCGCCTCCTGCATCGACCGGCCCGATGACCCGGAAGGACCCCACCATGTCCCGCACCACTCGCATCACCCGCCTGCCCGCGGCGACCGACCCGCTCGCGAAGTTCCGCTCGACGCGCGCGACAGCGCGCCGCCGCCACGCGGCCGACGCCGACCTGCTCGGTGCCGCCGAGCGCACCGTCGGTTCGGAGCCCCTCCGTTTCCCGCTGACCGTCGTGAGTACCGCCAAGGCAGCCGCGCTCACCGGCCCGCGGCTGTCCCCGCACAGCAATGCCGTGCGCGAGTTGGCCGCTGCTGCGTGGGGCACGTCGCGGCACGAGCTCGCCGCGAACGGCTCAAGCCCGCACTGGGTGCGCGCGATCCCCGACGCGCAGCGCGTCCTCGAGCAGATGACCGTGTTCCACCTCAACAGCCGTGACGTCGACGCCGCCTACACGGCGGCCGCCGCGCACGAGGTCCTCGACGAGGTCTACGGCCGCATCAGCCGCGAGATGGGCGCCCGCCTGGCCCGCAACGTCTTCGCGATCCACCGCGCGGCCGCCGACGCCACCGACGGGCCGGTGGCGTCGTGATCCCGCACCCGCGCGACCACGCGCCGAACGAGGACCCGCGCCCGCTGACCTCGGAGCAGTGGGCGGACGAGCGCGCCGCCGCGTACCGGTCCGCCCGCAGCCTCGGCGTCGTCGGTGCCATCCTCGTGGGCGTCCTGAGCGCCGTGCTCGTCGTGTCCGTGGTCGTGGGCCTCGCTTCGTCGATGCCGCGGTCCGTGCTCATCGAGCGCGGCCCGACCGTGCTCGGCGTGGCCCTGGCTGCCCTCGCGCTCGCAGGGCTGGCGGTCGCCGCGCGGCGCCGGGGTCGTCGATGAGCCGGCTCCTGGCGGCGGCGCTGCCTGTCGCCGCCGTCCTCGCGGTCGTCGCGGCGGTCCGCCCGGACCTCGCGCGGACCGGGCCCGTCCTCGTCGCGACCCTCGGCCTGGTCGTCGTCACCTTCACCGGCATCTGGCACGGCGCCACCTCACCTGACGGGGCCGACCGGTGAGGGGGCAGGCCGACGACCCGCTGCCGCGGTCGGAGTTCATGCGCGAGTACCTGGGCGCTTGGGACGACGTCGACTGGTCCGAGCAGCGGCGCCGTGCGCGCGTCCTGGCCGACGCGCACCGCCGCCGCCGCATCGCGTGGTCGCTGATGACGCACCCGAAGGCTGACGTCATCGCCGACACCATGCCGACCGAGTACCGGCGGTGGGGCCGCGAGCAGTGCACCGCGAAGCACGGGCACGGGTACATCTGCGCGCGCCTCATCGGGCACACCGGCCGGCACGCGGCGGGCTCGACCGTTCGTGTGACGGCCGTGTGGTCGGACGGTGCCCGGTGAGCGGCCCGCGCGCCGTGACGGCGACCGAGGCGCTGCTCGCGCAGGCCGCCGCGGCGACGCCCGCTGAGGCGCTGGACGCGCAGCTCGCGCTGATCCGTACCGGCGGCGAGATGCTCAAGCCGCTCTACGTCGGCGTGCTCGTGACCGGCGACGGCACGGCCGGGCGGTTCCTGCTCGGCGGGTGGCGTGTCGACGCCCACGCGCAGGCTCGGCAGTCGCTCGCGTCGCGCTCTGGTGCGATCGAGTTCGCCCGCACCCAGGCCGCTGCGGCGGCCGCCGGGCACGTCGAGCACCGCCAGCTGCGCAACGGCCGGCAGGGCGCATCGCCCTCGTCGGTCGCGGTGGACGAGGCGGCAGCGTCGTGAGCGCCGCCGTCGCGCCGCCGGCCGTCGCCTGGCCGGACCAGCCGCTGCACGACGTGTCCGCGGCGCCCGCGGCCGCGTTCGTCGCGATCGTCTCGGCGATCCCCGCCGGGGCGCGGTTCTCGGTCAACGACATCCGCTCCGGCCTGGACGCGGCCAGCGTGCCGCTCAGGCACCGCCCGGGCCTGTTCCGACGTGCCTGCCGTGCCGGGCTGATCGAGCCGGTGCACCTCGCCCAGGGCGGGGTGACCGCCCCGTACCGGGTGCCGTCGACCGGCCCGTCTGCGCATCGCGCGCACGTGCAGGTCTACCGCCGCCTGCCCGACCCCGGGCGCGCGCCGTGACAGCGGC
Organism: Cellulomonas oligotrophica; assembly: GCF_013409875.1. Taxonomy (GTDB): domain Bacteria; phylum Actinomycetota; class Actinomycetes; order Actinomycetales; family Cellulomonadaceae; genus Cellulomonas; species Cellulomonas oligotrophica. The sequence goes on along the minus strand of NZ_JACCBK010000001.1, from coordinate 3,690,386 downwards.
CCCGGGCGGCCCCATCGGGGGCGCGCGCACGTGCACGGCCTGCGGCGCCCCGATCGTCCTCGTGCCGGTGAACCGGAACGTCCCGGTCCGCCGCGACGAGCGCGGCCGGCGCCGCATCCCCCTCAACCCCGGAGCCTTCGACCCCGCCAGCCCCGTGCCGGCCTCACACGCCCTGTCCGCAGGGCGCCGCGAGTGCCGGCCCGTCACGGCCGCCGACCCGATCGCACCGCACGAGCACCTCGCACTGACCCACTTCGCGACCTGCCCGGCCAGGTCGCACGCCCGAACCGGAGGACCCCTCACATGACCAGCGACCACCGGCCGCCCACTCCCACTCCACCGGGAGCGTCTGCGCCTGCCGGGGCGGGTGCGGACCTAGTCGTCGTGCGCCGGCCCCGCGTGCCCGTTCGCCGGCTCGACGACGGCACCGTCCTCGCGGAGTGCCGCCACTGCCCGTGGACCATGCCCGGCGCGTTCCCCGCCGAGATCGAGCTGTACGTCTCCGCGCACCGCGACCAGCACCGCGCGGCGCCTGCCGCCGTGCTCCTCAGCACGCCGGGCGAGGGTCACGAGTCGGCCGCCGCGGTCCCGGTCCACCGCTTCCGTGCGGTCTGGCCGGTCGACGACCCGCAGGCGGCCCCGAGCGAGCTGCTGACGCAGGCGGCTGCCGACCTCGACGCGGTCGCGGGCCGGCACGCGCTGGCCGTCACGCACGCTGGCCCGCCCCGCCTCATGCCGGGCCGCGCCGTACCCGGCTCCGGCGGCGCTGCGCTCGTCGTCGTCATCGACGCGCTCGTCCAGCGACTGCGCGACGTCGCCACCGCCGACGAGGCTGCCGCCGCCCCGCGCGCGGCCCGCGCACGCGCCGCAGCCGGATGAGCGCGCCCGCGACCCGCGCCCGCGACCTCGTCGCAGATGCGATCCGCGACGCCCTCGCGCGGCGGGCGGTGATCCGCAGCGCGTTCGAGGACTACCTCGAGGCCCGGCTCGCCGCCGCCGAAGCCGACTGCCGGTCCGCCGGACTCCTCAACGCGCGCGGGCGCGCCGCCGGGATCGACCCGCGATCGCTCTTCTACGGCCCCGCCGTGCGCGTGGCCGCCTACGCCTCGCCCGAGCTGCGCGACTGGTTCGCCCAGAACGGCCGCCTCACCTACGCCGAGTTCGAGACCGCCCACCGAGAGGACTTGTGACCCGCATGACCCACCACCTGCCCACCCCGGTCACGTTCGCCGCGCCGCCGCCCCGCGACGAGGACGTCGAGGAGACGCGCGCGATCGTGCGCGTGCCTGGCGACGAGGCCTTCGTCTACGCCACGACCATCCCGCAAGACCCCGGCGAGCTCTACGTGAGCATCGAGACCCGCACCTCGCGGTCGCGGCTCGTCGTGCACGCTGCCGACACGGCTGCCGCGCTCGCAGTCCTCTCCCGGGCCAGCGCGCGCGCGGCCCGTAATCGGTTCCGGCGCGCGTACCTGGACCACGCGAAGCCCGCGGTGCCCGCCGCCGGCGCCCTCACCGAGGGGCAGGTCGAGGCGCTCGCGGCCGCGTCCTGGACCCGCCAGGCCGGCACGAGCGGTGTGCAGCTCGGCGCTGAGAAGTGGCACGAGCGGCACCGGCACTTCGTCCGCGCGGACGTCCTCGCCGCCGGCATCGAGATCGTCGAGGTGCCTCTCCTGCGTGAGCGGAAGGGCGAGTCGTGACGCCCCCGCGCTGGTTCGTCGCGCTCGTCGGGGGCGACCTCGACCACCGCGCGGTCCCGTGTGGGCGTTGCGGTCGGTGCTGCTGCCCGCGCCACCGCCGCGACCGGGTGGGCGGCAAGTGGTTCGCACCCGCCGAGGGCGGCTACCACGGCTGCTCGCCCGCCCGGGTGCGCCCCACCGTGCCGCCGGCGGCCGCGCGCCGCCCGGCCGTGACGCCGCCGCCTGCGGTGCCCCAGTCGCAGTACGGCCTCGACCTCGCGGACCCGCGTGTGGTGTGGATGCCGCCAGCGGACCCGGTGCGGCACCCCCACGACCTGCCGGACATGTTCCGCGTGCCGATGGGCACGGTCGCCCGCTGCTCTATCTGCGGCGCTACGTTCCGCCTGGGCACGGCCCCGGGCGGCGCCGGCTACACCTGGACCCCGGTGCGTCTCGGTGGCTGACCGCGACCCGATCGACTGGGCCCACACCCAGCGCGCCGAGCACGACCGCACGCTCAAGGCCAAGGCGCTCGCGGTCGCGGCCCGCGAGCTCGGCGTCCCCGCCGCCGGTCTCGTGGTCGGCGGCGGCGGGCGGCGGGCGGTGCGCCGGCACGCCGGGCTCGCGTCGGCGTCGGAGGAGACCTGGCACGCCGCGTCGCAGCTGCTCGCCGCCGACGCCCCGCCCGAGCGGCCCCGCCCGCGCGCGTGCGCCCGGTGCGGGCACGGCGAGCGGCCCGTGCGCCTGTACCTGTGCGGGTGGCGGTGCGACCCGTGCTCGCCCGCCGCGCTCGCGGGCTGCTCCGTCCCGGCCCCGCGCGCCGACCTGACCGCCGACGCGCTGCGCGCCCGCCGCGCCGCGGCGCTCGTCCCCGACCTGGACCCCGACCTGGCCACGGCCAAGGCCAGCACGCGGTCCGCGATCGAGCGCGGCCGCATCGCCGAGACCGCGCACCAGCGCCTGATCGCCCGCCGAGCACGGGAGGGAGGTGGACCACGTGTCTGAGAAGTGCCCGTCGTGCGACGGACCGATCAACCCCGGCACCGGCGAGTGCCGGTGCTCCGACTGAGTCACCCGAGGAGGCCCGGCACTCGTGTCCTGGCAGAAGAGCAGCGACGGCGCGGCGACGCACCCGAAGCTGATGAAGATCGACGCGCTGCCGGAGGCGGACGAGCGCCTGCTGAACGAGTGCCGGGGCTTCCTGTGGGCGCTGTCGACGCAGTCGGCCCAGCACGACACCGACTACTACGTCGAGGTCGGCACGGCCCGGATGATGGGCGGCGTCCGCTGGCGCGAGCTGGTCGAGGTCGCTGTCCGGGTGGGCCTGCTCACCGAGCACGAGGTCGACGGCCTGCGCGTGTTCAAGCTCGTCGAGGACGAGAACCTCTGGCACATCCGCTCGCGCGCCGAGAAGGAGTGGGCTGCGCAGCAGGCGAACGACGTGAAGGACCCGGCGATCAAGGTGCACGTGGTGCGCCGCGACGGCGATCAGTGCCGCTACTGCGGCGTGCTGACGCAGTGGCGCGGCCCGCGGCACCACGCGACCTTCACCCTCGATCACCGCGTGCCGGGGCAGGCGGGCACCGTCGCGACGATGGTCGTGGCGTGCTGGCGCTGCAACACCTCGCGCAGCAACAACCCCCAGTGGGACGACGACCACCCCCTGCGCCAGCCGCCGGCCCACCCCCGGTACGGGCGGTGGGCGGCGGAGTACTTGACCAACAACGGCTACCCGACGCGGCAGAACGTGCTGCGCGAGCTGGACGACGAGCGACCGGCGCCGGCCGCCGGCGCGGACCCCGCACCCTCGCGTGTGCGACCCGCGCCGAGCCAGGCCGCCGACCCCGCTCCGGCCGCCTCGCGCGCTGCTGCCGCTGACCCGGTGCCGGATGTCGAGTCCGAGTCGACTCCGACTCAGCCGCCCGCTACCCGGGGAGTGCCTCTGTCTGGGTCGGGTACGGGACGGGTCGGGTCACGGTCAGGTGGGGACGGGCAGGGCGCGGCGCAGCCGCCGCCCAGCCCGAGGCGTGCTCGACGTGGCCGCCGTGGGAAGAAGCGCCCCTCCAGCCCGCCCGTAGAGATCTGCCCCGTCCACGCCCTGCCTGACCCGTGCCCTACCTGCGACGACCAGCACGCCGAGATCCTTGGAGAGCCCCGATGACGATGACCGTTCCCGCCCCGACCTCGACGTCCGCCGTGGTGCGGGCACGTGTGCGCGAGCGCCTCGACGACCTGACCGAGCCGCAGGTCTCCACGACGGTGCGGTGGGTGCCGGGCGAGCCGGGTGGGCCTCTCGTGCGGCAGGAGGCACGGGTCCGGCTGCCGGGTCTGCTGGTGCAGCTGGCTCAGGGGGTGGCCGGGTCGACCGCGGGGCAGGGCTCGTCGGGCACGAAGGCCCGGCCGCCGGGGTCGCTCGCTGGGGTGGACACGCTGCGGGCGATCTCGCTCGAGGCGAAGCTCATCGCCGCCCGGGTGCTGGGCCGCATGGCCGCCGACGTCACCCCGGGTCTGCAGGTCGTCGTTCGCCCGCGCCGGCTCGGTGACGCGTTGGCGGTGATCCGGCGGTACCTCGACGACGTCGACCGCGAGCAGCTGCTCGACATCGACGCGGCCGTCCGCCGTTGGTGGTCGCACGCGAGGATCGTGACGACCTGGGATCGGCCCCCGCTCAGGCCGCACGTGCCGTGCCCCGCGTGCCGCAAGCGCGGTGACCTGCGCGTGGTCGACCAGCCACTCACGATGGTCTGCCTCGGCTGCGGTGCCGCGTGGGACGCCTCGACAGTGGCCGAGCTCGAAGCGGTCTACCGCCTCGCGTTCGCCGACCCGATCCCCGACCCGCCCGTCGAGTCCTTGCACGAGGAGCGCGCATCCGCGTAGTGTGCCGCTCGGTGGGTTCATCGTGCCCACGATCAAGGCCCAGTCGGATTCCGGCTGGGCCTTCGTGCTTCCCGGGGTGCACGAGCCCACGGGACGCAGGCCGCCCCGGACGCCGGCATGAGCCGCCCGGGTGCACGAGGTCAGCGGGGCGCGCCGTGGGGCGGCGCGCGTCATCGAACGGCGAGCGGCCCGCCGTCGCTGACCTCCTCACGAACTCCCCACCCGGCGCAGCGCACCCGGCACACACAGCAGCTCGCCGAGCACCTGGACCACAGCACGACCGCGCCCCGCTGACGGGCACCGGGTGGCGTGGCGACGGCGCCGGCACGTGCGACGAGCGGCCGACGAGACCTGCACGGGTGGGGACGAACGAAGAGAGGGGCCGCGATGTCCGATCGGTACGGCCCCGAGCACCGCGCCGTGCGCGCGGCATGGGCACCAGCCGTCGAGCGCGGCGAGGTCACGTGCGCGCGGTGCGGCCACCCGATCGCACCGGCCGCCGCATGGGACCTCGGGCACGTCGACGGCGGCCGGCCCGACGAGTACCAGGGGCCCGAGCACCGACGCTGCAACCGCGGGGCCGGCGCTCGGACCGCGAACCGACGTCGACGGCGCCACCCTCTCCCCCTCTCCGAGCGATGGTGACTCCCCCGCGTCGCGCGGTCGTCGTGCTGTGTGGGCCCCCGGGCGCTGGCAAGACGACCGCCGCTCGCGCGTCCGGGCTGACTGTGTACGACCGGGACGACGCCCGGTGGCGCTCCGACCGGGAGTTCGTCGCCGCGCTCGCCGCGCTCGGGCGAGACCGGTCGGCACGCGCGGTCGTGATCCGGACCGGCGCGACGTCCGCGGCCAGGCGTCGCACGGCGCGGCTGGTCCGCGCGACGCACGTGTACGTCGTGCTCGGCAGCGACCACGCGCACCGGATCAACCGGCGGCGTCGCGCCGACGCGGCTCGCACGGTCGCGGGCGTGCGCACCTGGTTCGCGCGGTTCGACCGCGCCGACCACGTGCAGCAGTTCCCCGGCTGGGAGCACGTCGAGCTGCCAGCCGCACCCGCGCCGCCGACCTCGGAGCCGTGGTGAGCGGCCCGTGCACTTGACCCGTTCTTTAAGAACGGGTCGTTGACCACTGCGCCCGGACCCGCATCTTCTCTCCCCGCACGTAGGAGCCGAGCGCTCGGACGCTCTGACCTGCGCTTTCAATGCAAAGAGATTGCAAAGGCGGTGAGGTGCGTGGGGACTCCACACGGGCGCCGGTGCGCGAACTGCGGCGGATCACTCGCTGGGAAGTCGCTCCGCGCGAGGTACTGCTCGTCGTCGTGCCGCGCGCGCGCCTCCGAGGCTGGCCGGTCCGCACGGCCACTGGAGCCGGTACCGGATGCGCCGGCTGATGCCCCGGACCCGCCCACGCCGCTGCACAGCGTTGTCGACGCCGTGCGCGCCGAGCTCGTGGCGGCCGGCCGCGAGACGTCCGCGCGCGGCGTGCTCGCTCTCGCGCTCGCGGCCCGCGTCGACCGCGGGCGCATGGAGACCGGCTCGTCCTTCGCGTCCCTGGCACGCGCGACGAGGGAGACCCTGGCCGACGCGCTGCGCGACGTCGAGCCGGAGGGAGACGAGCTCGACGACCTGAAGGAGCGCCGTGACGGCAAGCGCGGCCGCGCTCGCGGTACCGCCTGACTTCCACACCGCACCGGAGCGCCTGGAGACGCTCGGCCCCGAGGTGGGCGACCTGGCCCGGAGCGTGGGCTTCGCGCCGTACCCCGAGCAGCAGCTCGCGCTCGACGACACGTTCGCCCTCGACGACCGTGGTCGCTCGGCGGCGTTCGAGGTCGCGGTCGTGTGCGCGCGGCAGAACCTCAAGACGGGCTTCTTCAAGCAGGCCGCTCTCGGGTGGCTGTTCCTGCTCGACTTGCCGCTCATCGTCTGGTCGGCGCACGAGTTCGACACGGCGCAGGAGGCCTTCCGCGACATGGAGGCCCTCATCGAGGGCTCGGACATGCTGCGGCGCCGCGTGCGCAAGATCCACCGCGGCAACGGCGACGAGGCGATCGAGCTGCTGTCGGGCGCCCGGCTGAAGTTCAAGGCTCGGACGTCCGGCGGTGGCCGCGGTCTGACGGGTCACCGCGTCGTGCTCGACGAGGCGTTCGCGCTCAAGCCCGCCCACATGGGTGCGCTCCTGCCGACGCTGTCGGCGGTCCCTGACCCGCAGGTGCTCTACGGCTCCTCTGCGGGGCTCCTCGCGAGCGACATCCTGCGGGGTGTGCGCGACCGCGGCCGCGCGGGCGCGCCGTCGCTGGCGTACCTCGAGTGGTGCTCGCTGCGGCGCCCGTGCCTGTCCGAGACGTGCGCGCACATGCCCGGCACCGCCGGGTGCGTGCTCGACGACATCGAGCTGTGGCGGCACGCGAACCCCGTGCACGCACGCCGCGACCCCGACCTGCCCGTGGTGCGGATGCTGCGCGGGTCGCTGCCGCCCTCGGAGTTCATGCGCGAGTGCCTGGGCTGGTGGGACGACCCGGTAGGCGCAGGCTCCTCCGGCATCGACCCGGCGGACTGGGCTGCACGTGCCGACCCGACGTCGCGCCGCGCAGGCACGATCGCCCTCGGCATCGCGCAGAGCCCTGACCGGGCGACGGTGTCCATCGGGCTCGCGGGTCGTCGCGCTGACGGCGACGTCCACGTCGAGCTCATCGAGCACCGCCGCTCCTCGACAACCTGGGTGGCGCCGCGCGTGCGCGAGCTGGTCGACCGGCACGACGTCGCAGGCGTCCTCATCGACCCGATGTCCCCCGCCGCCGGGCTCGTCCCGGACCTCGAGCGCGAGGGCATCGAGGTCGAGGTCGTGCGCGTCGGCGACCTGGCGGCCGGCTGCGGCCGGGTCTTCGACGGGGTCAAGGCCGAGACCCTGCACCACATCGGCGGGCAGACCGAGCTGAACGCGGCCGTCGGCGCCGCCGGCGTGCGCCCGCTGCAGCGCGGCGGGTGGCTGTGGCGGCAGGTCGGCGAAGCACCCATCGAACCGCTGTGGGCGATCACGCTCGCGCTCGTCCAGCTCGGCGGGGACTACGACGTCATGGACTCGATCGGATGAGGAGGTACGAGGTGCTCACAGACCTCCTGGACCTGGCCGGGCTGCTGCTCGTCGTGGCGGCGCTCGCGGTCGCGGCGGCCGCCGTCGGGCTGTGGCTGGCGCTGGCCGTGGCGGGCCTCGGGCTGCTGGGCGTGTCGTGGCTCGTCGAGCCGTCCCGGAGTCCCCGCGCGAGGAGAGGGGGCCGGCGATGAGCCTGCTGCGACGCGGCGCCCGCGAGGCGAGCCTCGACGCGTACCTCGCGGCACGGGGCGTCGGGTCCCGTGCGGGCTCCTCCCGGTACGGGGAGCAGTCGGCGCTCAAGCACTCGGTCGTCTGGGGCGCCCAGCGCCTGCGGGCGGACCTGCTGTCCCTCATGCCCGTCGACGTGTACCGCACGCTCGCCGGCGTCCGGGTCGAGGCGCCCAAGCCGGCCGCGCTCGTGACGCCGTGGGAGATCGCCGAGGACCAGCCGATGAGCATCGGCGAGTGGGTGTGGGCCACGCAGGCTGCGCTCGACCGGACCGGCAACGCCGTCGGCATCGTGCACTCGCGCGACGGGCACAACCTGCCTGCGCGCATCGAGCCGGTCCACCCCGAACACGTCTCGTTCCGGGGCAAGGGCTCGACGATCACCGAGTACCGCATCGCCGGCGAGATCGTCGCGGCCAAGCACCTGTGGCACGAACGGCAGTACACCGTCGCGGGCATCCCCTGGGGGCTGTCACCGCTCGCACACGCGGCCCTGCAGCTCTCGGCCGGCATGGGGGCGCTGCAGTTCGCCGTCGACTGGTTCGAGAACGGCGCAGCACCGGCGGCCCACCTGAAGAACTCCCAGACGACGCTGAGCCCTGGACAGGCCGGGGAGATCCGCGCGCAGTTCGAGACGCAGGTCCGCAACGGCGGAACGTTCGTCTCCGGCAAGGACTGGTCGTACAACCCGATCGCGGCGAAGGCCTCGGAGGCCGCGTTCATCGAGCAGCAGGAGCAGTCCGACGTCGCGCTGTGCCGGTACCTCGGCGTGCCCGCCGACATGCTCGACGTCGCGACCGGAGCGACCGGGTCCCTCACCTACGCCAACATCTCCCAGCGCAACCTGCAGCTGCTCGTGATGAACCTCGGCGGCGCGGTCAAGCGCCGCGAGGAGGCCTTCGCACGCCTGGCCCCGGCCGGCTACTTCGTGAAGCTCAACCGGTCCGCGGTGCTCGCGATGGACGACAAGACCCGCGCCGAGGTCGTGAAGCTCCGCATCGACTCGCGGACCCTCACCCCGGACGAGGCGCGCGACCTCGAGGACCAGGCACCGCTGTCCGAGGACCAGTACCAGCAGTTCGACCGGCTGTGGCCGGCCCGGACGAACCAGCCGACGACCCAGGGCGGGGGGCAGTGATGGACGAGACCACGCAGCAGAGGATCGCGCACGCGGCCAAGGCCCGCGGCGAGCAGCTGCAGGCCGACCGCGGCGGCCGGCCCCGGCAGCGCCGCAGCGCTCCGCACGACGGCTCCCGGCCCATCGTGTCGGTGCGCTCGCGGTGCGAGCTGCGGGCAGCCGCGACCGACAGTTCGCTCCTGCACTTCGTCGGCGTCGCGTCGACCTACGAGCAGCCCTACGAGATGTACGACGCGTGGGGCCCGTACACCGAGGTCGTGACCGCCGGTGCGGGTTCGGCGTCGCTCGCCCGCGCCGACCTGGACGTGCCGCTGGTGCTGCAGCACCAGTCGCTGCGGCGGATCGCGCGCACGACCAACGGGACGCTGACGCTGGCCGAGGACGACGGCGGCCTGCACGTCGACGCACCCGCGCTCGACCCGGCCGACCCGGACGTCGCGTACATCGCGCCGAAGCTCGCGGCACGCCTCGTCGACGAGATGAGCTTCATGTTCCGGATCGTGCGCGGCGCGTGGTCGTCGGACTACACCGAGTACCGGATCCACGAGTACGACATCCACCGCGGCGACGTCGCGATCGTCGGCTACGGCGCGAACCCGTTCACGACGGGCGACCTCCGCTCGGCCCCGACGCCCGCCGTGGCGCGCGCGTCGGCCCCCATCCCCCACAGGTCGGAGTACCTGCGGCTCGCGACGTTCTAGGCGTCGCGTCCTTCCGCTGCTCGCACGAGGCGCGAGTGCGTGGCTGCGGCCACGCCCGCCCGTCGTCGACCGGCACGTCCCCGTGTCACGTCGACGCCCGACCTTCGGGCGGACAGGAGCAAGACCCCATGACCCTGAACGAGCTGATCGCGCGTCGCAAGCGCGACCTGAACAGCAAGATCCGCGAGTACAACGACCTCGTCGAGGAGCTCGACGCCGCCCGCGCCGGTGAGTCCCCGGACGCAGCCGTGGTCGACGCGCTGCGCGAGCGGAAGGCCGCGCTCGGCGAGGCGACCCGGTCCATGCAGGAGGACGTCGAGAAGCTCGAGCGTGAGCTCGACGCCGACGAGAAGGTCGCCGCGCGGCAGGCCGAGGTGACGGACGTCCCCGAGGCCCGTGAGGTCGCCGCGCGCGCGCCGGTGACCGTCACGTCCGAGAAGCGGACCTACAACGCCCACGAGGACCCCAAGGGGCTGCAGTTCGCCCTCGACGTGGCCCGGCAGTTCCAGTTCAACGACCCCGCGTCGTCCGAGCGCCTGGCCCGCCACATGAAGGAGGAGCGGGTCGAGCGCGGCGACAAGCTCGTCTCCCGTGCCGTCGGGACGTCGGCGTTCTCCGGGCTCACGGTCCCGCAGTACCTCGTCGACGAGTTCGCCCCCGCGGCGAAGGCGTCCCGCCCGTTCGCCGACGCGTGCCGCCCGCACGCGCTGCCGGCCAAGGGCATGACGCTGTCGATCGGCAAGGTCACGACGTCGACGTCCGTCGACAACCAGGCGTCGGAGAACGCGAACGTCTCCGAGACCGACATCGACGACAGCCTCATCCCGGTGCCGGTGCAGACCGCGGCCGGCTCCCAGACGATCTCCCGCCAGGCGATCGAGCGCGGCGAGGGCATCGAGGACACCACCATCGACGACCTCGTGCGCGGCTACGCGACCAACCTCGACAGCAAGCTGCTCAACCAGGTGACGACGGGCCTGTCCGCCGTCGCCGCGGCGATCGCCTACACCGACGGCACGCCCACGGCCACCGAGCTCTACCCGAAGCTGCTCGCCGGCCCGGCGGCCGTCGAGGCCCTGCTGCTCGACCAGGGCGTCGGCGACACGATCGCGGTCATGCACTCGCGGCGCTGGTACTGGCTGCAGTCGCAGCTGACGTCGACGTGGCCGCTGTTCGGGCAGCCCGGCGTCGCCGCGCAGCTCGGCGGCGTCAACTACGCCGAGCGGTACGGCGCCGGCTTCCGCGGGGTCCTGCCCTCGGGCACGCCGGTCATCGTCGACAACAACATCGGCACCGCCTTCGGCGCCGGGACGAACGAGGACGAGATCTACTTCGGCGGCCAGAGCGAGTTCCACCTCTGGGAGGACCCCGCGGCCCCGATGCTGATCCGCGCCGAGCAGCCCAAGGCGAAGTCGCTGGGCGTCGACCTCGTGGTCTACGGGTACTTCGCGTACCTGTTCACCCGCCGCGTCCACGCGCAGAAGGTCGCCGGCACCGGCCTGGTGACGCCCGTCTTCTGACGTCACCCACCAGCGCAGGGCCCGCCGCCCCGCGGGCCCTGCGCTGCCCCCCGCACGACACCGCACACCATGACCGAGGAGGTGGCCCGTGGCCACGACCGACCGGGAGCAGGCCGCGCAGGCGCGCGCCGCCGCGCTCAAGAACCAGACCGCCCAGTTCATCGAGGCCCTGCGCGTCGAGCGCGACGGGTACGTCGTCCGCGGGCTGCCCGACCGCGTCGCCGCCGTCGAGGAGCAGCTGCGCCTGCGCGGCGCCGAGGTGTCCGCTCCCGACCCGGGCGGCGACTCTGCGGACGGCGACGAGACCGAGGGCGACAGGACCGAGGGCGACAGGACGGAGGGTGACCGCACGCCCGCCGGCGCGCCGGGCGACGACGAGGCGGCTCCCAAGGGTCGCGGGCGCACCCGACGCGCGGCCCCGGCGGGCGACGACCCGCAGGCCTGATCGTGCCCACGCCCGAGCAGATCGCCGCGCTGATCGAGTACGTCGGCGCGCACGACTCGGAGGCCGACGAGGCGCTCGCCGGCCGCAAGTACGACGAGGCCGCCGCGCTCGTCGACCGGTACATCGGCGCCGGGTACGCCCACCTCGTGCCGGCCACGGTCCGTGACGAGCAGGTGCTCGAAGTGGCGTCGAAGCTGTGGCAGCGGCGCCTCGCCCCGAACGGCGACGCGACCTACAACACCCTCGACGGTGCGCCGACGCCCGCCCCGCGCGACCCCATGGCCGCGGCGTACCCCGTGCTCGACCGGTTCCTGCCTGGCGGCTTCGCCTGATGGGCGCCATCAGCGCGTTCCGCGCCGACCTCAAGGCCGCGCTCACCGAGAAGGTCACGACCGGCGGCCGCCCGCTCGAGGTGCACGACGTGCTGCCCGAGCGGTTCACGCCGCCCGCACTGCTGCTGCAGCCCGACGACCCGTGGATCACGACCGAGGGGCGCCCCACGGGGATCGGCGACGTCGCGTTCGACGTCGTGCTCATCGCCGGACGAGCGACCAGCACCGTGCAGGTCGAGGAGCTCGAAGCCCTCCTCGAGCAGGCGATCGACGCGCTCGCGGCCCCCGAGCACGACTGGGTCCTCGGGGCGACGAGCGCGCCGTTCGACCTGCAGCTCGCCGCCGGGACGTTCCTGGCGGTGCGCGTCAGCACCACCCGGGTGCGCCCGATCACCACGACCTGACAGGAGCCTCCATGGCCAGCATCACGCCCACCGTGAACCCGCTCGTCCTGAAGAACGTCGACCTCATCATCGACGCCGGCGATGACGACCTGAACTTCAAGAAGCACATCGACCAGTGCACCTACACCCCCGCGTCGTCGCAGGCGACGTGGACGTCGCTGGCGGGAGAGACGTTCACCGACGCCGCCACGGCCACGTGGACGCTCGTGCTCAACTACGTCCAGGACTGGGAGACGACCGACTCCCTGTCGCGGTTCCTGTTCGAGCACGAGGGCGAGACCGTCGGGGTGACGTTCAAGCCGCGCACGGGCTCGGGCCCGTCGTTCACCTCGACGGCGACGATCGTGCCTGGCGCGATCGGTGGCACGGTCAACGCGTTCGCGACCACGTCGGTCACGCTCGGGTCGACCAAGCCGGCGCTCGTCCCCGCGGGCTGATCGGCGACCTGTGCCGGTCCGTGTCACGCCCGCCTCCCGCGCCCATCTGGACGCGGTGAGGCGGGCGTTCCGCGCCCTCCCGAAGGATCTGCGCAACGCGATCCGACGCGAGCAGCGATCCCAGGTCGGGCCGATCTGGCGCGAGGAGATGGCGGCGTCGCTGGCGCGCACGAGCGTCCCCGCGCGCGCCCTGCGCCCGCAGCAGCGGGTGTTCCGGACGGGGACCCGGGTCAAGGCCGGGCTGCCCATGTACCTGGTCGCGGGGGCGTCGACGCGGACGATGCGCGGCGGCGGGCTTCCGGTCGACCTCGACGCGCCCTACGAGTTCGGGTCGAACCGCCGCTCGAACTACACCCGGTACAACCGGCGCAGCAAGAACGGCACGCCGCACACCGTGACGCGACGCGCGGGGCTCCAGCTCCCGCCCCGGCAGTCCAACGGGTACGTCGTCTACCCCGCCCTCGCCCGGGCCCTGCCCCGCGTCATCGGGACGTGGGTGCATGCCGTGAACCAGCGCATCGAGCGCGCGATCGACGGGAGCTGACGTGGGCAAGCCCATCGAGATCAAGGTCGACGGCGACACGTCCGGCGTCGAGCGGTCCGTCGACAGCGCGACGGACTCCCTCGACAAGTTCGGCACGTTCGTCGAGAACGTCGGTGACGACGCGAAGGCCACCGGCCGCAAGATCGAGGACGCGTTCGACCAGGCCGGTGACGAGGTCAAGGACACCGCGAAGAAGATCGATCGCGACCTGACCAAGGCGCTCGACGACGTCGAGAAGAAGGCCCGTGGGGCCGGCGACAAGACGAGCCGATCGCTGAAGAAGTCGTTCGACGACGCCGGCGAGGGCGCCGAGGAGTTCAGGGACGAGGCCAACAGCACCGCGAAGGAGTCCGCGGCCTCGTTCGACGGCACTGCCGACTCGATCACCGACGCCTTCCAGGAGATCGCGGCGAACGCCTTCGCTGGCTTCGGCCCCGCCGGGGCTGCGGCGGGCCTCGCGATCGCGCTCGGCATCGGCGTCGGCACCGCGGCTCTGCAGCAGTCCGCCGAGGAAGCGGCGGCCACCAAGGAACGGATCATCGACCTCGCCGACAAGGTCCGTGAGGCCGACGGCGACATCACGGCCCTGGACTGGGGGCAGGTGTTCCGCGACTTCGGCAACGAGATCGCGGACCCGAAGTCGTGGTTCGAGCCCTGGCAGAAGGCGTCCCGCACGAACTTCGAGCTCCTCATCGAGGACGCGAAGCGGGCGGGCGTCGAGTACGCCGACCTGTTCCAGGGCATGGCCGGCGACCAGGACGCCGCGACGCGTTCCCTCGATACGCTGAACGAGAAGCTCGGCGCGGAGCGCCGCGCCCTCGACGAGGCCATGGACGCGGCGGGCCGCGGCGAGGAGGTCCGGGGCCGCTCGGCGAACGCGATCGCCAGCGAGGTCGAGTTCCTTGAGAAGCTCACCTCTCGCCTGCAGGAGTCGTCGGGTCTGACGGACGAGGCGCTCGAGTACGAGCGGCTGATGCGTGAGGCCTACGAGGACTCGGCCGCGGGGATCGCGGAGAAGAACGAGGCGCTGCGCGAGCAGCAGGAGCTCACGCGCGACGCGATCTCGTCCGAGCTGGACTACCTCGACGCGATCGAAGACCAGACCGCGAAGCTCAAGGAGAACGCCGAGGGCGGTTTCGACAAGAACACCGCGGCCGGCCGCGAGAACCTGCGCGCGCTCGGTGAGATCGCCGACGCGGCGAACGAGTACGCCGACTCCCTCGCCGACGTCGACGGCGACCAGGTCCGTGCCAACGAGACCATCGCTGCCGGGCGAGACCGGCTCATCGAGGCGGCCGAGCAGCTCGGCATGTCCCGTGAGGAAGCCGAGCGGTACGCCGACTCGCTCGGGCTCATCCCACGCGAGGTCGCGACGACGGCGCGCGCGGAGACCGGCGAGGCCGAGCGGAAGCTGAACGACGCGGCGAGGCACCGGTACGTGCCGATGCGCGGCAACTTCGACAACGCGGACGCCGAGCGGCAGATCAACAAGACGACGTCGAAGACGTTCTACGTCGAGGTGACCCCTCGCGTGGGGAACATGAGGGGGGTCTGACGTGCCTGCTGCCCTGACCGCGACCGCGCTGCCCGACCTTGCCGCGGTGCGACTGAGCCTGTCCGCGTCGGCCGAGCTGCAGGTGCTCGCCGACGACGACTGGTCGACGGCGTCGCTCGAGCAGGCGGAGGCCGCGGCGCTCGCATGGGCCTCGTCGGGGAACGCCAAGATGGTCGGCGCCGACGACGGGCTGCGGCTGCGCGACCGGTCGGACGAGATGGTCGTCGCGGACGACTACGAGGCGTCCACGGGGGCGGCCTCGTGGGGCCGGGTGTCCTCGTCCGTCGCCGGCGCGCAGCCGACCGTCGTCATCGCACCGGGGTCGTCTGGGACGCGGTGCGTCGCGTTCTGGGGCGCTGCCGCCGGGTCCGCTGGCGCGGGCGTGTGGGACCGGACCGTCTACGGGCTGACGCCGGGCGTGACGTACACGGTGCGCGCACGGGTGTCGCGGCTGCCGAGCCGCAGAGCCGGGACGTTCACGTTCGGCGTCGGCGGGATCGGCGCGACCGACCCGGCGCCGATCTCGACCGTGTGGACGCTCGTGGAGTACACGTTCACCGCGACGTCGATCAGCCACAACGTGCGCCTGACCCACACGTACACCGCGGGGTCCGGCGAAGGCATCGTGCAGCTCGATGACCTGACCGTGACGACCGCCGGCGCGCCGGAGTACCTGCCGCGCCTCGACGGCGTCGGGTACGTCGAGCGGTCGTTCTCCGACCTCGTCGTGGGCCGGGAGTACGCGGTGGGGGCGTGGCTTGAGACGCGGGGCCCGGTGGACGGCTTCACGGTGGAGTTCACGGTCGACACCGTCGTGCACCGCGTCACGCAGGACCTCACGCGCATGGCGAAGGGCGACAGCGCCGAGCGGACGCCCGTGTGGTTCACGTTCACCGCCACCGCTTCGAGCGTGACGCTGCGGATCCGGCCCATGCCTACGCCGGGCACGGTGACGGGCGCCGGCCAGTGGGTCACCCTCAAGGCCCTGGACGTGCGCTGGGTAGGCGGGCCGGCCGCCCTCGCGCTGACGTTCCGCATGTCCGACACGGCGAACTGGACGCCGGGAGGCACCGCCCCCACGGGCCTGGTCCGCACGATGACGACGGTCGGGGTCGGCGTGCTCGCTGTGCACCCCTACGCCTGGCCGCACCTCGTCCTGACCGCCGCGATCGGGTCCGGCACGACCGTCGTGACGGTGGGTGCCGGCACGCAGTGGGCGCGCCGGACGATCCCGGGGCTCTCCCCCGGGCGGCGGTACCGGGTGCTCGTAGCGTGCGAGGCCTCCACCGCCGGTGCGGTCGGAGCATCGCTGCGCACGACGGTCGGGGTGACCGGTCTCGTCGAGTCTGCCCCGTCGACGGGGCGGTGGGCCGTCGTCGAGTTCCTCGCGACGTCCACCTCGCACGAGCTGTTCGTGAAGATCGCGGACGCGGCGACCGTGCAGGAGTCGACGATGTCGACGGCGTCGCTCCGGGTGCACTACGTGCGCGTCGTCGACACGTTCGCCGACCTGACCGACACCTACGAGCTGCGCTCCCTGACCCGCGCCGACGTCAACGGGCGCGCCGCCGTGCGCCGCCTGGCGGGCCAGGACATCGAGGGCGGGTCCCTGATCGTGTCGGACTACGAGCCAGCCCTGACCGGGCTCGTGGTGTACGAGGCGCTCGTGCGCGACACCGACGCCGGGACCGACGAGCTGGTGTCGGCGTCGGTCGACCTCACGGGGATGCTCTCCGTCCCCGTGCTCGCGCCGGCCACGCTGCCGCAGCACGGCAGGCGGCCGCTGATGGTCACCAACGTCTACGAGGCGTCCAGGCGCTCGCTGGCGACCGTGCATGAGGTCGTCGGTCGTCCGGACCCGCTCGTCACGCTGGGGCGTCTGCGGACCCGCGAGGGCTCGTTCGAGGTGCTCGTTCGGGACTACCCGTCGGCGGTCGAGCTGCTGCAGGTCTACGAGCGGGGCGAGGTCGTGCTGCTCCGGGACCCGACCGTGCCGGGCGTGGACATGTACCACGTCGTGGCCGGGCGGCTGCGGTTGAGCCCGTCCGGGCGCCGGTGGGTCCTGCAGGTCGACTACGTCGAGGTCGCGCGTCCCACGGGCCCGCTCCTCGGCGGGCTCGGCTGGACGTTCGACGAGGCGTTCGAGCAGCTCGCGTCGTTCGACGTCGCGCGCGCGGCGTTCCCGTCGTTCAACGACTACACGGTGGGTCCCTCGTGACGGCGCCGTTCGCGTCGGCGTGGGCGGGTCGACTGGGCCAGCCGCTCGAGCACGTTGTGCAGGTCGAGGCGTGGGACACCGGGTGGTCGGCGCCGGTCGTGCTGGACGTGGAGTCGGGCACGCTGACCTACGACGAGACGACGTACCCCTACGCGCAGGCCGAGATGACGCTGCGCGTCCCGCCCGAGCAGGACGTGCTGAACCTGCTGGACCCTCGGCGGGGCGTGCAGATCCGCGTCACCCTCGGGTACCGGGCACCCGGTGCGGGGGCCGAGACTCACCGCGTCGCGGCCCTGGTCCTGTGGTCTCGGACCGTGGACCGTCCCGCGAACCGCGTGCAGCTCGTGGCCCGGTCGGCGGAGTCGAAGGTCCTCACGTGGATGCCCGTGGGCTCGGAGTCGAAGACCTTCACCGCCGACGACGACGCGGGCCCCGCGATCGCCGAGCTGATCCGGTGGGCCATCCCGGGCGCCGTCGTGAGGAACGACCTGCCGCGCGGGCAGCAGTTCGTCACCGGCGCCGACACCCTCGTCGTCGGCATCGGGGACTCGGTCATGTCCGCGGCCTACGACATCGCGAACCGGGCGGGGGACGCGTGGGTCTACGAGGACGGCCTCGGCACGTGGGTGCTGCGCGAGCGGCCCGCGCTGGCCGGCCAAGCGGCCGCCGTGCTCAAGGTGGGCCCGGGCGGATCGATCACGTCCTCGTCCGCGGTGCTCTCGCTCGAGGACTTCGCGAACGTCGTCGTCGTTGAGTACCGCTGGTACGACGGCGAGCAGCAGACCCGGCGCGGGTGGGCGCAGGTCGCGTCCGGGCCGTTCTCCGTCGCGGCGGTCGGGCGGCGCGTGTACGTCGAGCGCCGGGAGTACAAGGGCTCGGCCGCCGAGGCGCAGGCCGCAGCCCGGTCCATCGTGCGCCGCACCGTCACCCGTGGCCGGGCGCTGCGGGTCGAGTCCGCGGCGGCCGCGTACTGGCTCCGCCCGGGCCACACGGTCACCGTCGCGCTGCCTTCGGGACCACAGGAACGCCACCTGGTGCAGGCCGTGCAGTTCGACCTCGCGGGCAGCGGCGTCATGAACGTGACCACGCGCCTGCCCGAGACCTTCACCATCGAGACAGGAGCCTGACGCCATGGCTGGAAGCACCCTCAACCTCGGGCTGCCGTACCCGTCTGGGCCGGACGCGAACGACGTCCCGTACTGGATGCAGGCGCAGGCGGAGGCCCTCGACACGTTGCTCGGCGCGGCGTGGCAGTCGTACACGCCGGTCCTGACGGCGACCACGACGGACCCGAGCCTGGGGTCGGGGACGAACTACGTCCAGGTCGGCCGGGTCCTCAAGGTCGGCCGTCACGTGCAGTACCGGGGAAGCCTCCGCTTCGGCGCGTCGGGAGCGGTCGGCGGAGCCGGCACCTACCGCGTCAGCCTCCCGTACCCTCCGCGGCTCGGGTCGATCCTCCTCGGCGGGGTCGGAGCCGTCGTGGACAACTCCGCGGGCGACTACTACGGGTGCGCGTGGCTGCTGCAGAACGTCGAGTACATGGAGGGCCGTGTCTTCGGCAGCGGGACCCTGACCGCGACGTCGCCCTTCACGTTCACGACGAACGACTGGCTCAACTGGAACATCACCTACGAGACGGACTCGTGATGGGTGGGCTCTGGGCTCCTGACTCGCGGGCCTGCCAGGGCTGCGGAGCGATCGTCTCCGACGCCCTCCGGACCGCGCACGAGGCGTTCCACGCTCGCGTCGAGCGCCCCACCGAAGAGACCGAGAACGCCGGCGCCTGACCGGCCACCGCACTCGCCCACCCCAGCCCCGCCACCGCCTGGTGAGCGGGGCTTCGTCATGCCCCGAGGAGGAGCAGATGAGCACGACCATCGCGAGCCCGAACAAGTACGCGGGCCGGATCGAGCCGGTCGAGGTGATCGTCGTCCACACGATGGAGGCGCCCGAGACCGCGCAGACGGCGGAGAACATCGCCCGGTACTTCGCGCGCCCGACCACGCGCGCGTCGGCGCACCTGTGCGTCGACAACGACTCGGTCGTGCGGTGCGTCCCCGACGCCGACACCGCGTGGGCCGCGCCGGGCGCGAACGCGAACGGGCTGCAGCTCGAGCTCGCGGGGTACGCCCGGCAGACCCCGGCCGAGTGGGACGACGCGTACTCCCGTGCGCAGCTCGCGCTCGCGGCCAGCGAGGCTGCGGCGTGGGCCCGCAAGTACGGCATCCCGGTGCGCCGCCTGTCGGTCGCCGAGCTGCGCGCCGGCGCCAAGGGCTTCGTCGCGCACGACGACGTGTCCAAGGCCTTCGGGAAGTCGACCCACTGGGACCCGGGTCCGCACTTCCCCTGGGCGCGGTTCCTCTCGCTGGTCTCCGCGAACCTCGGCGGGCCCGCGGTCGCGGCGCCGGCGGCGCCCGCCGCGCCTGCCAAGCCGGCGCCGAGCGGGCTGACGGTCGACGGGAAGTGGGGGCCGGCCACCACCCGGGCCCTGCAGGCACGGTTCGGCACGACCGTCGACGGTGTCATCTCCCACCAGTGGCGCGACCGGTCCACGACCGCCATCCCGTCTGCGCAGTTCGACACCACCAAGCGCGGGTCGCAGCTCGTGCGCGCCATGCAGAAGTGGCTCGGTGGCCTGACCGTCGACGGGCTCCTCGGCACCCGGACCATCACCGCGCTGCAGCGGCGCCTCGGCACCCCCGTCGACGGCGTCATCTCCCCGGTCTCCTCGGCCGTGAAGGAGATGCAGCGCCGCCTCAACGCCGGGTCCCTGTGACGACGCCCGCACCCGTCCCCGGGGCGCCGTGGTGGGCGAACGTCCTGCTCACCGTGCTCTCGATCGGGCTGGCGGCGTGGGTGTCGAACCGCCCGGCCCGCCGCGACGCGCGCGCGTCACGTGAGCTCGCCGCCACGGCCGCCGAGCAGGCGACCGTGGCGGCCGCGCACGCCGCCGTGGCGGCGGCCGAGACGTCCCCGAACCACGGGGGGTCGCTCAAGGACTCCTCGACCCGCACCGAAGGCGGCGTGCGGGACCTGCAGGTCTCCGTCGCAGCCATCGCCCGGGACATAGGCGGGCTGCGCGCAGAGATCCGCACCGAG
The DNA here is from genome assembly GCF_013409875.1 of Cellulomonas oligotrophica. Lineage (GTDB taxonomy): Bacteria > Actinomycetota > Actinomycetes > Actinomycetales > Cellulomonadaceae > Cellulomonas > Cellulomonas oligotrophica. The sequence continues at coordinate 3,670,120 of NZ_JACCBK010000001.1, read as the reverse complement.
CGCGACGAGCGTCGCGACGTCGCCAAGCGCGTCGACGACGTCGCCGGCCGTGTCGACGACGTCGCGACGCGCGTCGACGACGTCGGCACCCGCCTCACCCAGCACGTGACCGACTGCCCATCTCGAGCCTGAGGAGACGCCATGACCACCCACGCCGACACCCGCGAGAGCCTCGCCCTGTCCGAGCGCGTCGTCGCGCTGCTGCGCACCGCCGTCCCCGCCCTGTGGGGCACCCTCAGCGCCTGGGCCCTGGCCCAGATCGCCGGCGTCCTGCCGCCCGTCCTCGCGGACCCGCTCGCGGCCGCGCTCGGGTCCGACGTCGTCGCGGCCGTCGTCGTCGCGGCGGTCATCGCCGCCTGGTACGCGGCGTGGCGGTGGGCCGAACCGCACGTGCCCGAGTGGCTCGTGCGCGTCGTCCTCGGCTCGGCACGCACCCCGTCCTACGCGCTGACACCCGCGCGCCTGCTCGACGACGGCGCGGTCGACATCGCGTTCCTGTCGGCGTCGGCCCGCTCGACCCTGCACGAGCTGCGCGACGCACTCGCTGGCCTGGACGAGGACGACCCGCTGGTCGAGGCGCTCGACCACGTCCTGCAGGCCTGAGGCGTGGAGCCCTGCGCGCACCGGTGCGACGTCGTGCAGCGGCTCGTGCGACGGGCAGGACGCGCCGAAGGTGCTGCCCCTGACGTCGTGCGCCTCTCCGAGGGTCTCGCGGTGCCGTTCGTGCCCGCGGACATCCCGCCCTCACCTCGGCCAGCGGCGTGCACGAGGTGCGCGTCGCTGGCCGCTGAGCACCTGCCGGCGCTGCGCGCCGCCGGCCGTCCCGTTGGACCCGACGACTGACCAGGAGCACCGGATGCTGAACCACCGTCTCGACGGCGTGCCCGTGTGGGCCGTCCTCATGAAGGCCCCGGGCGACCTGCCCGAGGACGGGACCATCGAGTTCGTCGTCACCGACCGCCTGACCCGTGTCGACGGGCGGGTCCTGTACCCCGCCGGCGCGCGGGTCGAGGTGACGATCGGCGACACCACGGCGCAGGACGCAACGATCCGCTCGGCCGTGCGTGCTGCGTGGCGGGCCGTCGACGCCGCCGAGCAGGGCGACGCGTTCGACGGGGTTGCCTGGGACACCTGGTGGGACACGAAGGTCGTCCCCGCAGGCGTGTTCACGTGGTTCCCCGCCGTCGACGACCCCGACGTCGTCCAGGCCGGCTCCCTGCAGGTGCAGGTGCGCGAGCGGCTCGGCTCGCGCCGGGGCCGGGAGTACGTCATCGAGCCGCGCCTGTCGCACCTGGACCTGCCGATCCCGGGTGTGAACCTCGCCACCGTCGAGGTCCCGCCCGAGACGGCCGTCCCCTCGCCGGTGTACGCCAAGGGGATCGCCGGCGGCGTTGCCTCCCTCGACGCGGCGGGCAAGGTCCCGATGGACCAGCTGCCGCCCGACGTCGGCGGCGTCCTCGGCGACGGCGCGGTCTCGACGGCCGAGCTCGCGGACGCGGCCGTCACGCCGGCGAAGATCGCCGCCGGGTACGAGCTGCTCACCGCGACGCAGGCCGCGAAGGTCGCCGCGCTGCCGTCGGACGCGCAGTCCGGCGCGCAGGTGACCGCCGCGGTGTCCGCGGCGATCGCGACCGTGCTCGCCACCGCGCCGGCCACGCTCGACACCCTCAACGAGCTCGCCACTGCCCTCGGGAACGACCCCGCGTTCGCGGCGACGATGGCGGCCGAGCTCGCGGCCCGCGCGTCGAAGGCCGACGCGCTGGGCGTGCGCTTCAAGACGTCAGGAGGGGCGTGGCCGCCACGGCCCGCCGGGTACGTGCGCGTGCTGTCCGTGGGCGCCGACCCGTCGCCGGAGGACCAGGACCCCGGTGACCTGCGGATGATCCCGGCATGAGCCCGCGCGCGGAGGTGTGGGAGGTCTCCACCGACGCCGAGTACCGCACCCGGCGGGGCCGCCCTCCGGTCTTCCTGGGCGACCGCTTCGAGTCCGGCATCACCGAGCCCGACACCACGAACGTCGGCGCCAGGACGGGGCGCTTCGACCCCGACGAGCCCCTCGTCGACCTCGTCGTCGGCGACGGCACCGGCGTGCTGCAGTCCACCGTGCTCGGCGAGGAGTGGCACAACCGCCGCATCATCGGCCGCTGGAAGCGCGGCGCCCCAGGGCAGAAGCTCGTGAACTGCGAGCTCACGACCCCCGAGGTCAAGCCGCCGTGGACCCAAGGCCTGGACTACGTCCTGATCGACTGCACGTCCACCCAGGGCGCCGGCACCGGTGAGCCGACCCTGCTCGACCACGTCACCATCAACCCCCGGTCCCGCTGGGTCGACCTCTACGGCGTCAAGGGCGGATGGTTCCGCCTCTCGCGCTCGCGGATCACGGGCACGGTCGACGGGTTCATGACGTTCAGGTGGGACACGTGGGTCATCGACTCGCTGATCCACGGACTCGTCCGCTACGCGGACGACACCCCTCGCCACGTCGACGGCACCCACAACGACGGCGGCCAGGACCAGGGTGGCAACGAGGTGTGGATCACGGGCACGAAGATCGACGTCGAGCAGCCGCTGAACGGCTCGCTGCTCGGCGTGCTCGTGACGGCCGACTACGCAGTCCCCAAGGGCTTCCACCTCACCGACTCCTGGCTCCTCGGCGGCTCCGTGCCCGTGAACTACGCGCTCGCCGCGCAGCCCACGCAGCCCGTCATCGAGATCGTCCGCAACCGCATCCGCCTCGGGCAGAAGGACTACGGCGGCGCGGTCCCCCGCGCCCACGTCATGATCCCGTCCTCGTCGCGCACCCACGCACTGACCACGATCGCCGACAACGTCGACTACGACACCGGCGCGCCGATCATCATCAAGAACGGGTGACCCATGCTGAACCGCTTCGCCGGCACGCCCGGCGCCGCGATCACCGCCGCAGCATCCGCCGCCGGCGGTGACGCGTTCTCCCAGATGAACCCGACAACGCCGACCGGGGTGCTCACGTTCTCGAACGAGCTCGTGAACCCCTTCACGGGTGGCACCGTCGCGAAGGTCGTCGCCGACGCGACGACCGCGGCGGAGGCCCGCTGGAACACCGCCGACGCCGTTGCAGGTGCGTCGCAGGTCGTCTACTGGGCGACGGGTGTGCCGACGACCGCGCCGTCCGACGACCAGGCGATCCGCGGCACCCGGCAGAACGCCGGCATCCGGCACCACATCGGCGGGCAGGTCCGCGTGCTCAACCTGGGCACCGAGATCGGCACGACCGCGAACTGGCCCGGCATCACCGGCGAGTGGGTCGTGCGCGACCTCGTCGTCGTCGAGGGCGCGGACGCCACGAGCGGCACCGTCAAGGCCCGCCTGCGGCGCCTCGCGGACCTCACGACGGTCGTCGCGTCCTACGCGTCCGCGACCCGTGACGCGGGCATCGTGGGCGTCGACGTCATCAACTCGTTCCGGTTCGGCAAGCTCACGGCCGGGGCCGTCCTGCCGGCCATGTACCTCGCGCAGGTCCAGGCCGTCGCCGGCGCGACGGACTGGCTGCCCGACCCTGGCACCAACGTCATCCCGGTCGCCTCGCTGACAGCGAACGTCACCGGGCCCGTCGAGCCCGGCACGACGGTCACGCTCACGCTGGCGGACTCCGACCCGGACGGCACGATCACCACCCGCACCCTGACCCAGGTTGCCGGCCCCACGGCCGCGCCCGTCGGCGCCGGTGCCGCGCGCACCGTGCTCGCGCCGTACACCCTCGCCGGAACCACCCTCGCCTACGCGTACACCGTCGTCGACGACGACGGCGCGACGTCCGCTCCCGCGTCGGTCTCGATCGACGTCCTGCCCGCGACCGAGCGCATCGTCGTGATGGGTGGGCCGACGCCCGTCGAAGTCCCTGGGTACCTCGCGACAGCATGATGCCCGAAGACGACGAGCCCCCTCCCTGCCTCGAGGCAGGGAGGGGGCTCGTCGTCGTTCACGGCGGTCGCTACGCGCCCTCGGACGACATGGACCGCGCACGGGGCTGCGGGGCAGACACGGCGCCCGCTGCGCGATCGGCGTGCTGCACGAGCCGGTGCACGCCGATCAGGAACAGCACGAGGCCCACGAGCACCGCCGCGGCCGCGACGAACATGAAGAAGGCGGGCCCGCTGGCCTCGGCCGTGTACGAGGACATCGCGGATGAGTAGGCCGATGCTGCGAGACCGAACGCCGCTCCACCGCCGAGCTGCAGGCCGAGGCCCGACGTCACGAACCCCGCCGCTGCCTGCGGCGCCACCTTCAACTCTGCAGGATCTGTCATGCGTCCGAGCATGGCCCAGCCGATCTCACCCGTGCAGGCGTTCACCGGGTGACATCCAGGCCCGCGACTACACCAAACGGGCTGACCCAAGGCACGGGCGGCAGCAGCAGATGGAGCGGTCGACCCGGCATTACCACAGGGGGCCGACACGCAGGTACCTACCTGCGGCCAGATCTGGCACACTCGCAAGGTGACGACCCATCCCCAGGGACTCGAAGACTCCGTGCAGGTGCGCCTTCGGTGGCCCCAGTCCGCCGCTGCCGACGCCGTGCTCGTCAACCAGGCTGCGATCGTCGACGGTGCGGGCACCGGCGAGGGCGCTGCTGAGGCCGGTCTCTACCTGATGCTCGGCCACGTGGCTCCGCCTCTGTTCCAGGGCGAGGACGCTGCGCGCGCCTTTGTCGAGGGCGCCCCCGGGCTTGAGGTCGATGTCCGCGGAGCGTACTATCTTCCGCTCGTCCGGGCGATCGAGTTGCACAACCTGCTTGGTGCCCACCTCGCGATGCGAGGCCTCCGGCCTCAGGCGCCGACGGTCCCGGGCATAGGGGGATGAGGATGAGCGTTACGTACATGCAGCGCGTGGCGGCGACGACCGCGACCGCCGCCGTCGCGATCCTTGCTCCGACGTCGGGCGTTCTCACCCTGCCGCAGCTCTTCAGGCATGAGCAGCATCGACCGATGGGGAGCGACGAGTACCCGAATGAGATTCCCCTTGCCTTTCCGAAGGAGGTAACCGTACCCATGTTGGCACGCTTCTCCTCGGCGAGTGCGGGATCATCCGCGACCGACGCTCTGGACTACGACGAGGACGTGCGCGCGGCCGTGTCCCGGCTCTGGGCGGAGGACTGGGACAGCGACGAAGACGCGGTCTACGACTCGTGGTAACCGGAAGACCGGTTCCGAACCCGTCACTCTTCCCTGCGCGCCCGCCGGCGATTGCGCCTGGCACCGTTGCGCTTGTGGATTTTCCCTTCTCATCCGCTGAGCCGAGCGGGAGCCAGTACAAGCGGCGGCCCGCCCTGGTCCTCAACGCGGTCGGCAGCGGTGCCGACGAAGCCATCGTGTTCGTGATGGTCACAGGCAGCGCGGCCAGATTGGCCAGCCCGTCGGCCTCCGACATCCCGGTTCGGGACTGGCAAGCGGTAGGACTCGCCAGGGAGTCCGTGGTGCGAACCCGGCGAATCTGGACCGGTCAGAAGCGGGACGTGGTTCGGGCGATCGGACGTTTTGACGCCGCGACACTTGAACTTGTTCGCGACATGGTTGTCGACTTGGTCTCCCCGCAACTCGCACCGAAGTCCGACCCGGCCTAGACGGAAGCGCCGCCTCGACGAATCACCCCCTCCCCGCCAGCGGCGAAGAGGGGGTGATTTCTCCTTGTCAGGGTCGGTCCGCGAAGGGCGACGCGAGAGTCGACGACGACGGCATGCGAGCGTCGCCTCAGCCCCGCTGCCGCGGCGAGGGCGCCGCGGCGGAGCGAGCGTCGGACGCCGGGCGCCCGAGACCGGCGCACGCTTCTCAGCGGTCGAAGGACATCGTGTACGTGTTCGGCTGGACGACGATGGACTCAGGCTTGATCGTCGACGGGTCGCCTCCGTGCGCGAGCACGGTTGCGGCAGCGAACTCCTGCAGAGCGTCCCGCTGTGCCGCAACACGCTCTACGGCGGCGGCCGGGATGCGCCAGTCGCGCCCCACCCGCCGGCCGGGCAGCGACCCGGACGCCAGGCGCTGGCGGATGGCCTGCTGGGTGACGCGAAGGCGCTTGGCGGCCTGCGGGACGGACAAGTCCTCGTCGTCCTCGGCCAGACCTGCGCGGCGGTCGAACTCCTCGGTCGTCATGACCTGCAGGGACTGCGGCGTCCCGCCGGCTGCCGCGACCACGGCCAGCGCGGTCGTCGCGGCCTGGGCCAGGGTCTCGGCGGGCAGGGTGACGATGGCCTCGACGGTGCCGCGCCGGGTCCCGGCGAGCACCGCGTGATACCCGGCCAGGGCCTTCAGGATCGCGTCCGCGTCGTTCTCGACGTCGACGCGACCGACGTCGACGACCGCGTTGAAGCTCGTGCTCATCGGGTGTTCCTCTCGTGGGTGGGGCTGGTGGACGATGGACCCGGGGCGGGAGCCAGTTGCCTTGGCTCCCGCCCCTTCCCGCTACCTCTTCGGCGGCCAGGCGAACCCTGCCCGCCGAAGCGCGGCGATCAGGTTCCTGATCCCCCGGTGGTCGCTCGACGTCGACGCGGCCTGCGTGACGAAGACGCCGTCCCGGTAGACCATCGGGTGCCCGGTCTTGCTGACCCGGACCTCGAAGCCCTGGCGCTCCGCCTCGCGGAGGACCTTGCGGGTGTCCTTGTCCATCATCCCTCCTTCCTGTTGTTCGAACAAGAGAAGGCTACCGCCAGGCTTGCGCTAGCGCAAGCCTGGCGGCGGAAGAGGGCGCATCCGGGCACAGCGACACGGCCCACCAACGGATGTCGGACCCCGCCCGCACCCTGAACCCATGGCCCACCCCGCCGCCGGCACCTGGTACGCACGCCTCGCCGTCAACACCGGCGAACCCCGCGACCAACGCCCCGTCGACCCACCCGCGCCCGCGCTCGCGGACGTCGAGCTCTACGACGGCACCCACGCCCTGCTCGAGGTCGACGTCGTCGCGGCCGCCCGCGGCCTGGTGTGCATCGCCCAGCCGATCGACGGCCGGGGCCCGTGGTTCGCGTGGGTGGCGGCCGCTGACGTGCGTCCGCGACCTAACGTTCGGGGCGCGTGACGTCAGGGATCACGGCGTGGACGCGTTCTCCACCAGGCAGCGTGGCGTCGACGAAGGGCGAGGAGAGGTCCAGCCGGCGACCGGAGGACTTCAGCATCTGCTCGACCAGGTCACGCACCTGGGCGTCGGTCAGCATCGTGGTCGTCAGCTCGGGCTCGCCGCGGCGGGCCACGAACACCTGCGACGGGCTGTTGATCCAGATCTCCTCGACCTCGTCGTCGTCGAGGTACTGCTGCAGCGGACCCAGCCCGGCCACCGCGTCGACCACGGCCTTGTGCGCCGCGGTCGTGTCGACCAGCGGCGGGACCGCCCCGAGCACGGACCGCTCGTCGTAGTCGGCCAGGGCGGCGGACACGAGCGAGACGACCCCGGCGCGGTCCCGCACCGGGTCCAGGCCACGACGACGGATGAGCTCGCGGACCTCGGACTCGAGGATCACCAGCCCGTCGACGCTCACCCGGCCCCCTCACCTGCCGGGCACCGCGTGCCCGGTTCGTCCTGATCGTCCGTTCCGGCGGCGACGCTAGGCCATGCGCACGCACGCCGGGGCGCGTCGTCCACAGACCAGACCCGATGCGCGCGAGAATTCCCCCGACCGTGTCGCCGCGCGCACCCGGTCGGGCGACGGGCGCGCCCGGCGTGGGCCGTGGGTCGCGGCGGGCGGTCGCCGGGTGCCACTACCGTGTGAGCGTGAACATGCCCTTCCCCACCGGCGACCAGCACGAGCTGCGGCTCGGCGACCAGGTCGCCGTCGTCGCGTCCGTCGGCGCCTCCGTGCGCGAGTACCGGGTCGGCGACCGAGACGTCCTGCTCCCCTTCCCCGCGCAGTCCCTGGCGCCGGCGTTCTCGGGCGCCGTGCTGGCCCCGTGGCCGAACCGGCTGCGCGACGGCCGGTACGGCTACCGCGGCACCGCGTACGAGGTCCCGCTGACCGAGCACGAGCGCCAGACCGCGCTGCACGGCCTCGTCGCGTACGCGCGGTTCGACGTCGTCGAGGCGTCCGCGACGTCGGTGACGCTGCGCCACGACCTGGTGCCGACGCCCGGGTACCCGTGGGCGCTGCGCCTGGACGTGACCTACGCGCTGACCGCCGACGGCCTCGTCGTCGAGGTCGTCGCCACGAACCTCGGCGAGGCGACCGCGCCGTACGGGGTGGGGTTCCACCCGTGGCTCTCGCCCGGCCCGGGCGGGGTCGACGCGTGCACCCTGCAGGTCGGCGCCGCGCGCCACGTCACGGTGGACCACCGTCTCCTGCCCACGGGCACCGAGGCCGTCGCCGGTCGCCTGGACCTGCGCGAGCCCGTCGCCCTGGCCGGCCTGGCGCTGGACGACGCGTGGGTCGACGCCGTGCGGGACGCGGACGGCCTCTCGTGGGCGCGCCTGACCGGCGACGACGCACGCACGGTGGCCGTGTGGATGGACGCCACGCTGCCGGCGTGGCAGGTGTGCACGGGTGACGGGATCCCCGGGATCGAGCGCCGCGGCGTGGCCGTGGAGCCGATGTCGTGCGTCGCGGACGCGTTCCGCACCGGCGAGATGCTCGTCGAGCTCGAGCCCGCCGGCACGCACACCGTGCGCTGGGGCGTGCGCCTCGACTGATCGTCGTGACCGGCGGGCCGACCGCCGTCGACGCCCGGTCCGCCGCGTGCGGGCCGGGCGTCCGTGCGTCCGCGACCTGGCCGACGGGCCGGAGGCGGTCGGCACCGACGACCGCACCCGACAGAGCGTCAGGCCCGGCGGCGGTCAGCCGTAGTAGGACCCGTCGGCCTTGACGCCCTTGATGTACTCCCAGTGCCACGGCTCGTAGGGGCCGCTGCCGCCGGACTTCGCCCAGGTGGGGTTCTCCCAGCCGTACACGGGGCCGTTGTCGTTCATCCAGGTCCACCGGCTCGTGCCGGGCTGCAGGCCGCAGATGTCCACGGCGAGGCCCCAGCCGTGGTTCGACTTGCCGGGGGTGGCCGCGAGGCCGCCCTTCTGCGCCTTGAGCGTGTACTGCTCGGCGAGCGTCCGGTAGCCGTCGGTGAGGCAGATGTCGGTGCCGAACCGCGCGACGAACGCGTCGTTGAGCTCGGCCAGCGCCACCGCCGCGTCGGCGCGCAGCTGCTGGCGGCCGTCCCACAGCGTGCACAGGTCGGCGGTGGCCAGCTGGCCGTTGCTGCCGGAGGGCCGGGTGGCACCGTTGCAGCCGGGCAGCGGGTCGCGGTCGGCGGCCCGGGAGACGTCCGACAGCTCGCGCAGCCGCGTCGTGCCGTCCGCCGAGACGAGCGACGTCGGCGGCAGGTCCGACAGCGGGAGGGCCGTGAGCGCGGCGACCGTCGACGGGTAGTCGGGGGCCGTGCTGGGCAGGACCTCGAAGTCGCCCTCGGCCATGCCCTGGGTGACGGGGACGACGACCGTGACGCCGACGAGCGCGGCGAGCACGCCGAGGCGGCCCAGCGTGCGCGGGGCCCGGCGCAGGGGCACGGGGTCGGGCAGCACGTCCGCCGCGTCGGCGGAGGTGGACGCGCGAGGCTCGGCGGGCGCGTCGTGCGGCTCCGCCCGTGCCGCGCGCGACCGCTCGGCGCCGCGTGACGCCCGCCGGGACGCCCGTCCTGCCGGTTCGTGCGCAGGGCCGGGACCGGGCCGCGTCTCGGCGGGCAGAGCCGTCGCGACGTCCACGGGCAGAGCCGTCACGTCGGCCAGGGGCACCGCCGCCTGCGGGCGCGGCTGCGACGGCTGGACGTCGTCACGCCGCTCGGGCACCGGGGTGCTGCGCTCACGCCGCGAGGCCGCCCGCTGCCCTTCCTCGACCGGCGCGGCGAGCTCGCGCTGCACGGGGGCGGGGTGCTCGATCTGCGTGTGCACGGCGGGGGTGGCGACGGGGCGCTGCGGGGGCGACGGCGTCCAGCCCGCCGGACCCGGCCCGGCAGCACGCACGGGGGCCGCCGGCGCCGGGGCGGGCGCGGTCAGGGTGGCCGTGGCGCGGCGCGCACGCGGCTCGGGGGCCTGCTGCTGCGCCCACGCCGGGGCGCTGGTGCGGGGGGCGCGCTCGGCGGCCGTGGGGGTCGGGATCAGGGGTGCCGGGGTAGGCCGTGCCGTGGTCGCCGGACGGGAGGCCGCGGCGGCCGCCTCGCGGAGCTGGCGTCGCGTGAGGGGCACCGGCTGCTCAGGGTGGGACCCCACGACACCTCCGCTCTGCTCGTGCTGCCAGGCCGTCCTGCTCACCTGTGCGGTCACGGAACCATAACGGCACCGTGACGGGGCGTCCAAGACGCGTTCGGGTGCCGATGCCCTGTCAAACGGGGCAAAAGCGGCGACACGCCGAGCGACGCGCCGCGCAATTCACCGATCTCTCACGCTCCCGGACCGTCGTCCAGGTCGCTCGTCCATGATGGCGCACGTCTGCGACGCCGTCACGTGACGTTCATCCGTGGTTGGCCGAGGCGCCGCCGCCGCCCCGCAGCTGCCCGCGCTGCATCGCGTCGCGCACCTCCCCGACAAGCTCCTCGAGGATGTCCTCCAGGAACACGACGCCGACGGTGCGCCCCTCCTCCTCGACACGGGCCAGGTGCGACCCGGAGCGCTGCATCGCGGCCAGCGCGGCCTCGACCTCGTCGCCCGGCCGGACCACCGCGAGGGAGCGGACCCGCCACACCGGCACGGGCAGCCCGCGCGTCGTGTCGTCGGCGTACAGCACGTCCTTGATGTGCAGGTACCCGCCGGGCCGGTCGTCGTCGTCGAGCACGGGGAACCGGCTGAAGCCCGTGCGCGCCACGAGGTGCTCGATGTCGTCCGGGGTGCTGCCCGGCCCGACGGTGACGAGGCCCTCGACGGGCACCATGACCTGCTCGGCGGTCCGGTCGGAGAACTCGATCGCGCCCGCGAGCAGCCCCTGCTCGTCGGCCAGCAGGCCCTCGGCCTGCGAGCGCTCCACGATCGACTGCACCTCCTGCGCCGTGAACGCCGACGCGACCTCGTCCTGCGGCTCGACGCGGAAGGCGCGCAGCACGTGGTTCGCCAGCCAGTTCAGCGCGCCGATGACAGGGCGCAGCACGCGGGCGACCCACACCAGCGGCGGGCCGAACAGCAGCACGGCACGGTCGGGGCCGGCGACCGCGAGGTTCTTCGGCACCATCTCCCCCAGCACCACGTGCAGGTACACCACGACGAGCAGGGCGACGACGAACGCGATCGGGTGGGTGAGCCCGTCGGGCACGCCCAGGGCGTGCAGGGGCACCTCGAGGGCGTGGGCGATGGCGGGCTCGGCGACCAGGCCGAGGCTCGTCGAGCAGACGGTGATGCCGAGCTGGGCGGCGGCGAGCATGAGCGAGACGTGCTCCATGGCCCACAGCACGGTGGTCGCCCGCCGGTCGCCGGCCTCCGCGAGGGGTTCCATCGAGGACCGCCGTGCGGACATGAGGGCGAACTCCGCGCCGACGAAGAACGCGTTGAGGCCGAGCAGGACGACGGCGAGCGCGAGGGCGAGCGTGCTGCTCATCGCGGACCCCCGTCCTCGGGGGCGGGGACGGCACGGACGCGGACGCGCTCGACGCGGCGCCCGGACATGCGGGCGACCCGCAGGTGCACGTCGTCGACGACGACCTCGTCGCCCTCCACGGGCACGCGGCCGAGGCGGGCCATCAGCAGGCCGCCGAGGGTCTCGTACGGGCCGTCGTCGGGCACGCGCAGGCCCGTGGCCTCGGCGAGCTCGTCGGGCCGGGTCACGCCGGGCAGCAGCCAGGACCCGTCGGGACCGCGGGCCGCGGAGACGCGGGTGCGGTCGTGCTCGTCGGCGACCTCGCCGACGAGCTCCTCGACGACGTCCTCGAGCGTGACGAGCCCGGAGGTGCCGCCGTACTCGTCGACGACGACGGCCATCTGCAGACCCTGGGCCCGCAGCTCCACGAGCAGGGGGCCCAGGCCGACGGTCTCGGGCACGCGCGGCGCCTCGACCATGAGCGCGGCCGCGGGGACCTCGGCGCGCTTGTCGTGCGGCACGGCCATGGCCTTGCGCAGGTGGACCAGGCCCACGACGTCGTCGCTGGAGTCGCCGATGACGGGGAACCGGGAGTGGCCGGTGCGGCGGGCGAGCGCCATGACGTCGGCCGCGGTGTCGTCGTCGCGGCGCACCACGTGCAGGCGGGTCCGGTCGGTCATGACGTCGACGGCGGTGAGGTCGGAGAACGCGATGGAGTTGGTCAGCAGCGTGGCGGTCGCGGCGTCGAGCGTGCCCTGCTCGGCCGAGCGACGCACCAGCGACGCGAGCTCGGCGGGCGACCGCGCGCCCGAGAGCTCCTCGACGGGCTCGATCCCCGCGCGGCGCAGGATCGCGTTCGCGGTGCCGTTGGTCACGGTGATGACGGGGGCGAGCGCGGTGGTGAACCCGACCTGCAGCGGTGCGACGAGGCGGGCGGTGCCGAGCGGGCGGGCGATCGCGAAGTTCTTGGGCACGAGCTCGCCGAAGAGCATCGAGAACCCGTTGACGACGACCAGCGCGAGGACCGCGGCGAGCGCGCCGACGGCCGCGCGGCCGAGCCCGGAGGCCTCGAGCGGGACGCCGAGCAGGCGGGCCACGGCGGGCTGGGTGGTGTAGCCGAGCAGCACCGTGGTCAGCGTGATGCCGACCTGCGCGCCCGACAGCTGGGTCGACAGGCGCCGCAGCGCGCGCAGCACGGCCCGCCCGCGGGCGTCGTCGGCCTGCTGCCGCTCGACGAGGCCCGGGTCGAGCGTGACGAGGGAGAACTCGGAGGCGACGAACACCGCGGTGCCGGCGGTGAGCGCGACGCCCAGCAGGACGAGCAGCCACTCGGTCAGCACGGGCGTCCCCGGTGCCGCCAGGTGCCGTCGGTGCCCGGGACGGCGCAGGGCCGCACCCGTGCTGCGCGGCGCGTGCGGCACCGGCGGGTCTCGGAGGAGGAGGTCAGGTGAGGGCCGGCGTCGTCCTGGCCGGCCGCCGCGTCGTCCGCCGGGCCGGCGGAGGAGGTGCGGGGGGCGGGGCCAGGACGCCGGCAGCGACTTGAGCTGCTCATGGTGGGCGACATCATACGAGCGCACCGGCGCGGCGGCCCTGCCGCGGCGGGCCCCCGCGGGACGGCGACGGGGCGGACCGCACCGCTCGGCAGGGCACCTCCAGCAGGGTGTGCCAAGGTGACCCCATGGTGAACACCGTGTCGCAGCCGGGCGCCACGACCGTCCTCGTGGTCGAGGACGAGCCGGCGATCGCCCAGGCCATCGTGCACCGCCTGTCCGCGGAGGGCTGGCGCGTGGAGTCCGTCGGGGACGGGCACGCCGGCGTGGCCGCGGCCTCGCGGCTGCAGCCCGACGTCGTCGTGCTCGACGTGATGCTGCCGGGCATCGACGGGCTGGAGGTGTGCCGGCAGATCCAGGCCGAGCGCCCCGTGCCCGTCCTCATGCTCACGGCCCGTGACGACGAGACCGACATGCTGGTGGGCCTCGGCGTGGGCGCCGACGACTACATGACGAAGCCGTTCTCGATGCGCGAGCTCGTGGCGCGCACGAAGGTGCTGCTGCGGCGCACGGAGCGGGCGGCGCGCGCCGCGGAGATGGCGTCGGCGCACCTGCCGGAGCCGCCGATGGTCGTCGGCGACGTGACGATCGACCGTGCCCAGCGCCGGGTGGTCCGCGCGGACGCGGAGGTGCACCTGACGCCCACGGAGTTCGACCTGCTGCTGACCCTGGCGTCGGCCCCGCGGACCGTGCTCACGCGCGAGAAGCTGCTGGCGGACGTGTGGGACTGGGTCGACGCGAGCGGCACCCGCACCGTCGACTCCCACATCAAGGCGCTGCGCCGCAAGCTCGGCGCCGACCTGATCCGCACGGTGCACGGCGTGGGGTACGCGTTCGAGCCGGCCGACGGCACGGCCGACCCCGCGGGGGCGACGTCGTCGTGACGGTCCCCGCCCGACCGCCCGTGCGGCACGCGCGCTCCGACGTGCACCGCGCCCGGCTGCCGGACATCCGCCCGCTCGACCGCTTCCGCACCATCAAGATGAAGCTGGGCGTGCTGGTGGCCGCGAGCGTGACGCTGGCGTCGTTCATCCTGTGGCTGGGCTACGGGCAGGCGCTGGGGCCGAGCCGGACGCTGCCGCTGGCGATCGCGCTGTCGCTGGTGCTGACGCTGCTGCTGGCCCGCGGCATGACGTCGCCGCTGCGGGAGATGACGGCGGCGGCGCGGGCCATGGCGGCGGGCGACTACAGCCGCCGGGTCCGCTCGACGAGCCGTGACGAGGTCGGCCAGCTCGCCGAGGCGTTCAACACCATGGCGGACGACCTGCAGCAGCTCGACACGTTCCGCCGCGAGCTGGTGGCGAACGTGTCGCACGAGCTGCGCACGCCCGTGACGGCGCTGCAGGCGCAGCTGGAGAACCTCGTCGACGGCGTGAGCGAGCCCGACCCCGCGACGCTGCAGGCCGCCCTGGCGCAGACGCAGCGCCTCTCGCGCCTGGTGGGCTCGCTCCTCGACCTGTCCCGGGTCGAGGCGGGCGCCGTGCCGCTGGACGCGCAGGAGGTGCCCGTGCAGCGCCTGCTCACCGAGGCCGCCGAGGAGGGCCGCCTCGTCGGGGCGCCGAAGGGCCTGACCTTCCCCGTCTCGGTGGAGCCCGCGGACCTGACGGTGCACGCCGACCCCGAGCGCCTGCACCAGGTGCTGGCCAACCTCCTGCAGAACGCGGTCCGGCACTCCCCCGCCGGCGCCGAGGTGCGCCTCGAGGCGCGCCGCGTGGGCCGGTCGGTGCAGATCGACGTGGTCGACAGCGGCCCGGGCATCGCCCGCGAGCAGCGGGCCCACGTGTTCGAGCGGTTCGTGCGCGGCAACACCCCGGCGCTGACGGGCCAGGGCTCGACGGGCGGGACGGGCCTGGGCCTGGCCATCGTGCGCTGGGCGGTCGAGCTGCACGGCGGCACGGTGGAGGTCGCCGACAGCGCGTCCGGCACGGTGATGCGCGTCCGGCTCCCGGGTGCCGGCACGGTCGGTCCCGCCGAGCCGCGGCGCGGCTTCCCCCGTCGCTGACCACCGGCACCGGCCGGGTCGTCACGCCGGCGGCGGGGCGCGCGGACCGGCCGGCGCCGTCGTCCCGGGGGTGCGCGGGACCGTCTCTTGAGGCCGGTCGGACACGCGCTTTCCCCGTCGTTGACCCGCGCCGCGAGCAGGGGTGAAGACGTCGCGCAGATCGCGCCGGAGCACGTCCGCCGACGCGTGCCAGGGCCCTTCGACCCCTTAGTGTTGTCGTCAACAGAACTGGCGACGTCGCGGTTTGGCGAACCGCGCACCGGAAGTGGGCGATCCCAGCGTGACCCAGAACGCGAAGTCCGACCTCCGTGCCGACTTCGGCGCGAACGAGTGGCTCGTGGACGAGCTCTACGAGCAGTACACGAAGGACCGGAACGCGGTGGACCCCGCGTGGTGGGACTTCTTCGAGGGCTACAAGCCCGGGTCGGGGGCCGCCGAGGCGGCACCGGCCGAGGCGGACCGCACGCCGGCCGCCGGCGGCACCGGGACCGCCGCGCCGGCCGCCGGGACGGGCGCGCCCACGCCGTCCGCCCCGCCCACGCCGGTCGCGCAGCCCCCGGCCCCCGAGCCGGCGGCGACGGCCTCCCCGGTCGCGACGGCGCAGCCCGCCACGGCCCCGTACGCCCAGGCCGCGGCGACCCGCCAGGACGACGGGACGGCGGACGCCCCCGTCGACGAGGTGCAGAAGCTGCGCGGCCCCGCCGCGCGCGTCGTGACGAACATGGAGTCGTCCCTCGAGGTGCCGACGGCGACCTCGGTGCGCGCGATCCCGGCCAAGCTCATGGTCGACAACCGGATCGTCATCAACAACCACCTCGCCCGCGGGCGGGGCGGCAAGGTGTCGTTCACGCACCTCATCGGCTTCGCGCTGGTCGAGGCCCTGCGGGAGATGCCCGCGATGAACGCCGCCTACACGCTCGTCGACGGCAAGCCCGGCGTGCTGCAGCCCGCCCACGTGAACCTCGGCCTGGCGATCGACCTGGCCAAGCCCGACGGCACGCGCCAGCTGCTGGTGCCGTCGATCAAGAAGGCCGAGACCCTCGACTTCGCGCAGTTCTGGACCGCCTACGAGGACGTCGTGCGGCGCGCCCGCAACAACAAGCTCGCGGTCGACGACTTCGCCGGCACCACGATCTCCCTGACCAACCCCGGCACGATCGGCACGGTGCACTCCGTGCCGCGCCTCATGCAGGGCCAGGGCACGATCCTCGGCGTCGGCGCGATGGACTACCCCGCCGAGTTCGCCGGGACGTCCGACGAGCAGCTCAACCGCATGGGCGTGTCGAAGGTCCTGACGATCACGTCGACCTACGACCACCGGATCATCCAGGGCGCCCAGTCCGGTGACTTCCTGCGCATCCTCGGCCGCAAGCTGCTGGGCGAGGACGGGTTCTACGACCGCGTCTTCGCCGCGCTGCGCGTGCCCTACGAGCCGGTCCGCTGGGTCCGCGACGCGGGCCACGACCCCGACGTCGAGGCGATCAAGCCCGCGCGGATCGCCGAGCTCATCCACGCGTACCGGTCCCGCGGTCACCTCATGGCGGACACCGACCCGCTCGCGTACCGCCAGCGCAAGCACCCCGACCTCGACGTCCAGAACCACGGCCTGACGCTGTGGGACCTCGACCGCGCGTTCCCCACGGGCGGCTTCACCGGACGCTCGCGGGCCACGCTGCGCGAGGTGCTGGGCCTGCTGCGCGACTCGTACTGCCGCACGATCGGCGCCGAGTACATGCACCTGCAGGACCCCCGCCAGCGCCGGTGGCTGCAGGAGCGCCTCGAGGCCGGGTACGCACGCATGCCCCGCGAGGACCAGCTGCGGATCCTGCGCCGGCTCAACGCCGCCGAGGCGTTCGAGACCTTCCTGCAGACCAAGTACGTCGGGCAGAAGCGGTTCTCGCTCGAGGGCGGCGAGTCGCTCATCCCGCTGCTGGACGCGATCCTGTCGCGCGCCGCGAACGGCGGCCTCGACGAGGTCGGCATCGGCATGGCGCACCGTGGTCGGCTCAACGTCCTGGCGAACATCGCGGGCAAGTCGTACGGGCAGATCTTCAGCGAGTTCGAGGGCAACCAGGACCCGAAGTCGGTCCAGGGCTCGGGCGACGTGAAGTACCACCTGGGCACCGAGGGCGTCTTCACGGCCGAGTCGGGCGCCACCACGCAGGTGTACCTCGCGGCCAACCCCTCGCACCTCGAGGCCGTCGACCCGGTGCTCGAGGGCATCGTGCGCGCCAAGCAGGACCGGATCGACCTCGGCGGCGACGGGTTCTCGGTGCTGCCGATCCTCATCCACGGCGACGCGGCGTTCGCCGGGCAGGGCGTGGTCTTCGAGACGCTGAACCTCGCCCAGCTGCGCGGCTACCGCACGGGCGGCACGATCCACCTGATCGTCAACAACCAGGTCGGCTTCACCACCGGGCCGTCGTCGTCGCGCTCGTCGCAGTACGCGACCGACGTGGCCAAGGGCCTGCAGGTGCCGATCTTCCACGTCAACGGGGACGACCCGGAGGCCGTGGTGCGGGTCGCGGAGCTCGCGTTCGAGTACCGCGAGCAGTTCGACCGCGACGTCATCATCGACATGGTCTGCTACCGCCGCCGGGGCCACAACGAGGGGGACGACCCCTCGATGACGCAGCCGATGATGTACAACCTCATCGAGGCCAAGCGGTCGGTGCGCAAGCTGTACACCGAGACCCTCGTGGCGCGCGGCGACATCACGCTCGACGAGGCCGAGCAGGCGCTGCGCGACTACCAGCAGCAGCTCGAGCGCGTGTTCGCCGAGACCCGCGAGGACGGCTGGACGCCGCCGCCGCCGGAGTCCGAGGCCGTCGCGGGCCTGGAGCGCCCGGAGTCCCAGCTCGAGGACGCCGGGATGATGGTCGGCTGGCAGACCGCGGTGCCCGCGTCGATGCTCGAGCGCATCGGCCGCGCGCACGTGCAGCCGCCCGAGGGCTTCACCGTGCACCCCAAGCTCGCCCAGCTGCTGGCCCGGCGCGAGCAGATGAGCCGTCAGGGCGGCATCGACTGGGGCTACGGCGAGATCCTCGCGTTCGGCTCCCTGCTCGTCGAGGGCACGCCGGTGCGCCTCGCGGGCCAGGACTCGCGTCGCGGCACCTTCGTCCAGCGGCACGCCGTCCTGCACGACCGGCAGACGGGTGCGGAGTGGACGCCGCTGCTGTACCTGTCGGGCGACCAGGCGAAGTTCTGGGTCTACGACTCCTCGCTGTCGGAGTACGCGGCCCTCGGGTTCGAGTACGGGTACTCGGTCGAGCGACCCGACGCGCTGGTGCTGTGGGAGGCGCAGTTCGGCGACTTCGTCAACGGCGCGCAGACCGTCATCGACGAGTTCATCTCCTCGGCCGAGCAGAAGTGGGCGCAGCGCTCGTCGGTGGTCCTCCTGCTGCCGCACGGCTACGAGGGCCAGGGCCCGGACCACTCGTCCGCCCGCATCGAGCGGTTCCTGCAGCTCGCGGCGGAGGACAACATGACCGTCGCGCAGCCGTCGACGCCCGCGTCGCACTTCCACCTGCTGCGCCGGCAGGCGTACGACCGCCCCCGCCGGCCGCTGGTGGTGTTCACGCCGAAGTCGATGCTGCGGCTGAAGACGGCGACCTCGGCCGTCGAGGACTTCACGACGGGTACGTTCCGCACCGTGATCGGCGACGACCTCGCGTCGGCGAAGGCCGAGCAGGTCACCCGCGTGCTGCTGTGCTCGGGCAAGGTCTACTGGGACCTGCTCGCCCACCGCCTGCAGTCCGGAGACCAGCAGACCGCGATCGTCCGGTTCGAGCAGCTGTACCCGCTGCAGCCCGAGGCGATCCGCGAGGCGCTGGCCCCGTTCGACGGCGCCGAGCTCGTGTGGGTCCAGGACGAGCCCCGCAACCAGGGCCCGTGGTCGTACATGTCGATGCACCTGCCGCAGCTCGTCGAGCGTCCCCTGCGGGTCGTCTCCCGCCACGAGTCCGCCTCGCCGGCCGCGGGCTCGGCCAAGAAGCACGCGGCGGAGCAGAAGGAGCTCGTCGAGGCGGCGTTCCGCCGCTGACACCGCACGGACGAGGCCCCGGCCCCCCTCGCGGGGGCCGGGGCCTCGTCGGTGGGGGCGTGGGCCCCGTGCGGTGCGTCAGCCCATCTCGGTGAGGTGGGCGACCTCGGCGCTGAGCACCTCGGCCATGCGCGAGAGGCCGCCGTCGCCGTCGCCGGCGGCGGTGGCGATCGCCCCGACCTCGTCGTCCATGCTGCGGATCGTGGCCACGACGACGTCGATGGCCGCGGCGGCCGCGGCGGCGGACTCCTGCACGGCCGCGACGGCCGCGGCGATGTCGTCGCTGGACGACCCGGCGGAGTCGGCCAGCACCTTGACCTCGTCGGCCACGACCGCGAACCCGCGCCCGGCCTCGCCGGCCCGGGCCGCCTCGATCGTCGCGTTGAGGGCGAGCATGCGGGTCCGGCCGGAGATGAGCCGGATGATCTCGACGGCCTGCGCGATCTGCTGCGAGCTGGCCTCCAGGCCCTGCACGGTCGCGAGCGCCTCGTCGGCCCCGGCGACCCCGCGGCGGGCGTTCTCGGCGAGCGAGCTCACCGACGCCGACAGCTCGGTCGACGCGGCGGCCACGTGGGACGACACCTCGCCGGCGTTGCGGGCGATCCGCTGCCGCGCCTCGGCCTGCGCGGCGTAGTCCCGCGTGAGGGTGCGGTGCACGGAGCCGATGGACCGGGCGGCGGTCTTGAAGGCGCCCGGCAGGCCACGGGTCAGCAGCCGGCGGTGGAACCGCCCCTCGGACGCCGCGGCGAGCGAGACCCCGGCCTCGCGCACGAAGGCGTCGGTGACGTCGAGGAGCTGGTGCAGGTGGTCGCGGATGGCCGCGGTCCGGGGGTCGCCGGACAGCAGGCCGACGCGCGGCTCCAGGTCGCCCGTCGCCGCGGCGCTGAGCACGCGGAGGATCTCGTCGAGGTCGGTGCCGATCGCGGCTGCCGCCGCCGAGTCCTGCTGGGACCGGTCGGCCGTCTGCTGGCGTGCCATCACGCCTCCCCGTCGGTGTCGTTGATGATGCCCCACACGAACTCGTCGTACGTGGTGCCGGCCTCGGCGAGGACGGTGTCGAGCTCGGCGCGGCCGGCGGCGGTCGCGGCGCGGGCGCCCTGCTCGCGCCGCTCGGCCTGCAGCAGCCGGGCGTACAGCGGCGTGATCCGTGCGATCGCGGCGGGCGCGGGCCAGCGCCGGTTGGAGTGGTACCCGACGATGCGCCCGTCGGTGGACGTCGACGCGGTGACGTGCGCGAGGACCCAGTAGCCGGCGCCGTCGCCCGCGAGGTTGAGGATGTAGGCGAAGAGCTCCTCGCCGCGCGCGATGGTCTCCCAGAGCAGCGAGAACACGGCTCGCGGCATCTCGGGGTGGCGCAGCTGGGAGTGCGGTGCGCCGAGCAGCTCGCACTCCGGGTAGGCGCTGATGCGCAGGAAGACGTCGTTGGCGTAGGTGATGTGCCCACGAGGGTCGGTCTTGGACACGATGATCTCGTCGTGCCCGAAGGTCCTCATGACTCCGGTCGGCGCCGGACGGGTCTGCTGCATAGGTCGGTCTCCCCTGACGATGCTCCGACCCGCCTATCGGCCGCCCCGGGAGGCCTGTGACTCGTCGGCCATGACGAGTTGGTGGGCGGTCATGGCGTCGGGGCGGCGCCGTCGACGCACGCGAACCTGCGCCGGTACGCCTGGGGGCTGGTGCGCAGGGTCCGGGCGAAGTGCTCGCGCAGGTGGGCGGCGGTGCGCAGCCCGCACCGCCGGGCGATCTCCTCCACGCCGGCGTCGGTCCGCTCGAGGAGCTCCTGCGCACGCGCCACCCGCTGCCGGGCGACCCACGCCGCGGGGGTGGCCCCGGTCTCGGCCCGGAACCGGCGCGCGAAGGTCCGCTCCGAGAGCAGGGCGCGCGCCGCGAGCGCCGGGACCGAGAGGTCCTCCTCGAGGTGCTCGAGCATCCAGGCGAGCAGCGGGGCGAGGGTGTCGGCCCGGGGCGGCAGCGGCGTGTCGACGTACTGCGCCTGCCCGCCGTCGCGCTGCGGCGGCACGATCATGCGGCGGGCGACGGCGGTCGCGGCGGCGGCGCCGAGCTCGCGCCGCACGAGGTGCAGGCAGGCGTCGATGCCGGCGGCGGTGCCGGCGCTGGTGATGACCGTGCCGGCCTCGACGAAGAGCACGTCCGGGTCGACGACGGCCGCCGGGTGGCGGCGGGCGAGGTCGTCGGCGTGCATCCAGTGCGTGGTGCACCGGCGCCCGTCGAGGAGTCCGGCCTCGCCGAGGGCGAAGGCCCCGCTGCAGATGCTGAGGACCCACGCTCCCCGGGCGTGGGCCGCCCGGAGCGCGTCGAGCACGGCGGCGGGCACGGGCACCGGCAGGGAGCCGTACGCGGGGACGACGACGAGGTCGACGTCCGTGGTGGCGTCGAGCCCGTGCTCGACGACGAGCGAGAAGCCCGTCTTGGTGGGCACCGGCACGCCGGGGTCCGGGCCGCACACCCGGAAGTCGAAGGAGGGCCCCCCGGTGTCGGAGCGGTCGATCCCGAACACCTCGCACGCCACGCCGAGCTCGAAGGGCGAGGTGCCGGGCAGGACGACGGCGGCGACGGATCGGAGCACGGACCCACACTCCCACGCGGTTGGCAGGATCTCAACGGATATCGGCACTCCTGCCACTAGTGACGGATAACCCGCGCCCGCAGACTTTCTGCCATGACTCTTCTTCCTCTCGTCCTGCTCCTCCTCCCGCTGCTGGCCGTCCTGGTCGCGCTCGCCCTCGTCGTCCGCCGCGACGGCCTCGGCCACCGCCCTCCCCCGCGCTCCCACCACGCCTGGGACGACCGCCCGGCATGACGCCAGCCCGCCCCGCCCCGCCCCGCCCCGCCCCGCCCCGGCGGCAGGCAGCCGTGGATCCGCCCGGCCACCATGACGGCGCGCCCGTGACTCGCAGCACACCGGTCACCCGTGCGGGTGGTCCCCACCGGGCCCTGCGCGCCGATCCGCGACAGGGCCGCAGGATCATCGGGCTCCTGGCCCGGCGTGCTGCGACACTGTCGCCAGCGCCGGGTGCCCCCGGCGCCCGGCACGGGCGGGAGTGATGAGGGTGGGTGAGCTGCCGCTGCGGCTCGCGGTGATCGGCGACGAGCTGGCCGCGGGCGTCGGCGACCCCAAGGGCCTGGGCTGGGTCGGCCGCGTGGCCGCCCGCACGAGCGCCCCGCACCCCCTGACCGTCCTCACCCTGGCCGTCCCCGGCGAGACCAGCACCGAGCTCGGCGGCCGGTGGGACGGCGAGGTGTCGCGGCGCCTCGCGCCCGACGCCGACAACCGCCTGGTCGTCGCCGTCGGGCGCGCGGACGTGCGCGCCGGCCTCTCGCTGGCGCGCAGCCGCCTCAACCTGGCCAACGTGCTCGACGTCGCGGAGCAGCGCCGGATCCCCGCGTTCGTCGTCGGCCCGCCGCCCGGCGACCCGGCCGAGGGCGACCGGCTCGCCGAGCTCTCGGCAGCCCTGGGCGACGTCGCCGCGCGCCGCCGCGTGCCGTACGTCGACACGTACACGCCGCTGGCGCCGCACGACCAGTGGCTCGCCGACATGGCGACGTCGCCGGACCACCTGCCGGGCCAGGCCGGGTACGGGCTGATCGCCTGGCTCGTGCTGCACACCGGCTGGCACGCGTGGCTGGGCCTGCCCCAGGACGACTGAGGACGCTCAGCGCAGCGTCGAGCGGACCGACCGCAGGGCGGTGTCGAGCACGGTGCGCACCGTCTCGACCGTCAGCTCGTCCACGCCGTCGCGCGCGTCGGCCACCCGCAGGTCCGCGCGCACCTCGTCGACGAACCTGCGGACCAGGGCCTCGGCCTCCACGCGACGACGGTGCGAGGCCGCCCGGCCCGGGTCGGGCACCCCGGGCGTCGCCGTGTCGCGCGCGCGCTGCGCGGCCGCCGCGAGGTCGGCGCGCAGCTCGCGCATCGCCGCCTGCACGTCGGTGCGCACCTGGGTCGCCTGCCGCCGGACCGTCTCGGCGATCTCCTCCTCGAGGTGGGCCAGGTCGCCGCGGCGCGCGTCGAGCTCGGCCCGGCCCGCGTCGGTCAGCGCGTAGGTGGCCTTGCGGCCCTCGTCGGTGCGGACGACCAGCCCCTCCTCCTCGAGGCGGGACAGCCGCGGGTACACCGTGCCCGCGCTGGGCCGGTACGTGCCGCCGAAGCGGTCGGACAGGGCCGTGATGAGCTCGTAGCCGTGCCGGGGCCCGTCCTCCAGCAGCGCCAGCAGGTAGAGGCGCAGCTGCCCGTGGGCGAAGACCTGCACCATCAGGCGTCACCCCCCGTCGGGACCGGGGCGTCCTGCGGGGCGTCCTGCGGGGCGGCGGCCGCGTGCGAGCGGAGCACCGTGACGTGCCCGGTGACGGTCGTGGCCGAGAGGAAGCAGCCGCCCTCGCCCGCGTCGACGTCGACCGTGCGCTGCCCGGGCCCGGTGCCCTTGTGCTCGACGCCGTCGACGACGAGGCGCCCCGAGACCGACTGCGCCCGCACCTGCAGACCCGCGCCGTCGGGCACCCGGACGGTGAGGTCGCCCGCGACCGTCGTGACGGTCAGCGACGAGGTCCCGGCGCCGACGTCGAGCGAGACGGCCCCCGAGACCGCGCTGCCCTGGACGAGCGTGAGGTCGCCGGAGGCCGCGATCTCGCCCGAGACGGTCTGGAACCGCAGGTCGCCGACGTGCGCACGCACCACGACCTCGCCGGTGACGGTGTGCACGGTCAGCCGGCCGTGCACGTCGTCGACGACCATCGAGCCCGAGACGGTCGAGACGTGCGCGTCCTCGCGCAGCCCGGCCACGAGCCCGTCGGCGCTGACCGTGCCGATGCGCGCGAGCACCGCGGCGGGCACGGCGACGTGCACGTCCGCCCGGTCCTTGTCCTGGAAGTTGCGGAACTTCTCGACGAAGCCCTCCCAGCCGCCGAGCGTGAACGCGTAGCCGACGCGCAGCTCGCCGTCCGTGAGCCCGACCTCGAGCGGACGCCCGTCGACGCCGTGCACCTCGAGCCGCGCGCCCGTGGCGGCCGGGTCCGCGTGCGCGACGACGTCGACACGCCCGCCCACGAGCCCGACGCGCAGCGAGCGCACGTCCTCGACCTCGATCACCTGCGGGCCGGCGACGACCCAGGACTCCGACGCCATGACGTCCTCCTCATGCGATATGTCGTGTGGTCCACTCACGATATGTCGCGTCGCTCGACCCGGCAAGACTCCCGCACCGGCCGGTGCGGCGGGCGACCGGTGCGGCCGCCCGCCGCGCGGTCAGGCCACGGACCAGCCGCCGTCCGACGGCAGCACCGCCCCGTTGACGTTCGTGCCGTCGTCGCTCAGCAGGAACGTGATCGACGCCGCGAGCTGGGCGGCCTCGGCCACCGCCGGCATGGCGGCCATCGCGACGCCGATCCGCTCGCGGCCCAGCGGGGAGGCGAAGCGGCTCTCGATCCCGGTGAGCACCGGGCCGGGTGCGACCGCGTTGACCCGGACGCCGGACGGTCCGTACATGTGCGCGCTGCTGCGCGTCAGGCCGACGACCGCGTGCTTCGACGCCGTGTACGCCACCCCCGCGGCCGAGCCCCGCAGCGCCGCCTCCGAGGCGACGTTCACCACCGAGCCCCGACCGGCCGCGAGCATGAGCGGCAGCAGCGCCCGGGTGAGGCGGAACGCACCGTCGACGTTCACCGCGAACACCCGCTCCCACACGGCGTCCTGCACCTCGTGCAGCGGCGTCATGTCGTCCATCACGCCGGCGACGTTCGCGAGCGCGTCCACGCGGCCGTCCACGGCGGCGACGACTGCCCCGACGCCGGCCGGGTCGGTGATGTCGGCCTGCACGGGCACGACGTCCGCGGCGGGCAGCTCGGCCACGAGCGTGTCCAGCCCGGCCGCGACCAGGTCGACGGCCACCACGCGGCCGCCCTCGCGGGCCACGCGCGAGGCGGTCGCCCGGCCGATCCCCGACCCCGCACCGGTGACGACGACCGTCTGCCCGGCGAACCGCCCGGGCGTGACCCGCTCGACCCACGGCTCGGCCTCGGGCACGTCGTCCTGCGGCACGTCGTCGTGCGCCCCGTCGCCGGCCGCCCCGGCGGCCCGGTCGTCGGACGGCACGCCGCCCGGCGGGACGTCACCCGCCTCGGCGCGTCGCACGAGGTCGTCGACGACCTCCTGGGTGAGCAGCCCCTTGCTCAGCGCGACGAGGCGCTGGAGGGAGAACATCCGCACCGGTCGCAGGTCGCCGGCGTCGCGCCCGTTCTCGGCGAGCATCGCACGCAGCAGGGGCCCGCCGACGGGGTGGTCGAGCCAGGTCCCCACCGACGACCTCGCGGTGAGCGCCTTGTCCTTCGTGGCCATCATCGTCCTTCCGACGCGCACGCCGGCCGCGACGCCCGCGACCGCTGCGTGCCCGGCGATGGTCACCCGCGCGCCGCCCGTAGTCAACTAAGTTGACTCGCGCGCCGACGGGCGGCCGAGGGCCGCGCCGGTCAGCCCTGCGGGGTCAGCAGACCCTGCAGCAGCCCGCCGTACGTGCGTGCCAGCAGGTCCGGGTCGGCCGCGCGCAGCACCTCGTCCTCGGCCACCCACAGGGCGTACAGCAGCCCCCCGACCAGGGCACCCGCCAGCCGGGCGCGCAGGTCCGCGTCGGGGCCCTCCAGCCGGGCGCGCAGCGGTGCGACGAACAGCTCCTCGTGCACCGTGCGCAGCCTCGACCCGACCGGCCCCAGCGCGCTCGCCCGCACCAGCGCGAGGAAGACGCCCCGCACGTGGTCGTCGGCGTCGAGCAGGTACCGCACGAACCGCTCGCCCAGCGTCCCGACCGGCCCCTCGTCCAGCGGCTGCCCGAGGTCGAGGTGCATCGTGTCGAGGAAGAGCGCCTCCTTCGACGTGAAGTGCCGGATCACCAGCGCCGGGTCGACACCCGCGTCCGCCGCGATCTGGCGCACCGACGTCCCGGCGTACCCGTGCGCGGCGAACAGCCGCGTCGCCGACCCGTGCACCCGGTCGCGCGTCCGCGCCGCCTCACCCGCCATGCCCGCAGCGTACGAGACGCCCGCGTGGGCAGATGCTCAGGCGACGAGCCCGGCCCCGCGCAGCTCCACGGTCAGGTCGTGCGGGTTCGTCGCGGCCGCGAGCGCGTCGTCGTAGGTGATGACGTCGTCGCGCACGAGCCCGAACAGGTGCTGGTCGAACGTCTGCATCTTGTAGAAGTCGCCGTCGCGGATCAGGTCGAGCAGCGGCGGGTTCTCCTGCGGCTCGACGATCGCCTCGGCGGTGCGGCCCGTGTTGACCATGACCTCGACCGCGGAGCAGCGCCCGTTGCCGTCGGCGCGGCGCACCAGGCGCTGCGACACGATGCCGCGCAGGGACTGCGCCAGGGCGATGCGCACCTGCTTCTGCTCGTGCGGGGGGAAGAAGTCGACGATGCGGTTGATCGTCTCGGCCGCGTCGATGGTGTGCAGCGTCGAGAGCACCAGGTGCCCGGTCTCGGCCGCGGACAGGGCCGCGCGGACCGTCTCGACGTCGCGCATCTCGCCCACGAGGATCACGTCCGGGTCCTGGCGCATCGCCGCACGCAGGGCCACGGTGAAGTCCGCGGTGTCCTGGCGGACCTCGCGCTGGGAGACGATCGCCTTCTTGTCCTTGTGCAGGATCTCGATGGGGTCCTCGATCGTGACGATGTTGACCTCGCGGTACGTGTTGATGAGGTCGACCATCGACGCGAGCGTGGTGGTCTTGCCCGAGCCCGTGGGCCCGGTGACGAGCACGAGGCCGCGCGGCTCGAGCGCGAGCTCGCCGACGACCTCGGGCAGGCCCAGCTCGGTCATCGACTGCGCGCCGACCGACACCCGCCGGAACACCAGCCCGTACGTCCCGCGCGCCTGGTAGGCGTTGACGCGGAAGCGGCCGACGCCGGGCAGCGAGTAGGCGAAGTCCGCCTCCTTGGTCTCGCGGAAGGTGTCCACGAGGTCGTGCGGCAGCACCTCCTCGAGCATGCGCGCCGTGTCGTCGGGCGACAGGTCGGGCGCCTGGAGGCGGCGCAGGCGTCCGTCGACGCGCACCCGCGGCGCCGAGCCGACCTTGCAGTGCAGGTCGGACCCGTGCGTGCTCACGAGCGCGTGCAGGAAGGGGACGACGGACTGGATCGGCTCGCTCACGACCTCAGACATCGGCCACCGGCACCCCGGACTTGAGCGGTGCAGGGGTGCGTCGGGTGCCGCGTGTGCGAACGGCACCCCTGACCTGTGGGACGATGGTCGGCGAGAACCCGGTGCGTCGACGTCTCGCGCGTGCGCACCAGATGAACGAGGAGATCGATCTCATGAGCAAGCGCGGCCGCAAGCGTCGTTCCCGCAAGGGCAACGCTGCCAACCACGGCAAGCGCCCCAACGCCTGAGCGTCGGCGCGCAGCACCCGTCACGAAGGGCCCCGGAGCACGCTCCGGGGCCCTTCGTCGTGCTCGCGCCGTCCTGCTCGGCAGTGCGGGCGCGTCAGCCCTCGTCGGTCGGCACGACCTGCAGGCGCATCACGGTGATCTGCTCGTGGATGCGCAGCCGCAGCTCGGCGGGCGCCTGCTCCTTCTCGCAGCAGCGCCGCACGAGGGCCTTCATGACGACCTCGAGCTGCTCCTCGTGCAGGCAGGGCGTGCACTCGGCGAGGTGCTCCTCGACGCGCTGACGGTCCAGCACCTCGAGCTCGGAGTCCACGTACTCCCAGAGCCGGGCCACGGCCTCGTCGCACGGCAGCCCTGCCCCGCACGGGTCGGCGGCCTGCTGCGGCTCCACGTGCCCCTCCCCCGGCGCGCTCACCGCCCGGCCTCCGGCCCCGTCGGCGCGGCGGCCACGAGGCCGCGCTCGCGCGCGTAGTCGGACAGCAGCTCGCGCAGCTGTGCACGTCCGCGGTGCAGACGGGACATCACCGTCCCGATCGGCGTCCCCATGATCTCCGCGATCTCCTTGTAGGCGAAGCCCTCGACGTCGGCGAGGTAGACCGCGATGCGGAAGTCCTCGCCGATGCGCTGCAGGGCGTCCTTCACGTCCGAGTCCGGCAGGTGGTCGAGCGCCTCGGCCTCCGCCGAGCGCAGGCCGCGCGACGTGTGCGACTCCGCCCGCGCGAGCTGCCAGTCCTCGATCTCCTCCGACCGCGACTGCTGCGGCTCGCGCTGCTTCTTGCGGTAGGTGTTGATGTAGGTGTTCGTCAGGATCCGGTACAGCCACGCCTTGAGGTTCGTGCCCGGTCGGTACTGGTGGAACGCCGCGAACGCCTTGGTGAAGGCCTCCTGGACGAGGTCCTCGGCGTCGGCCGGGTTCCGCGTCATCCGCAGCGCGGCGCCGTACAGCTGGTCGAGGTAGACCAGCGCCTCGGCCTCGAACCTGTCGGTGCGCGCGGCGTCGTCCTCCGACTCCGGAGCCCTCGTGGTGCCCGTGGGCAGGTCCTCGCTCATCGCCCACGAGCCTAGACCGCTCACCTGAGAGCCACCTGCGGACGCCCTGGGCGCGGCACCGAGGCCCACCGGCACGGCGGCCGCGGCGACGTCGATGCGGGTCACGGGCACGCGCAGGGGCGCCGCCACGAGGACGGCGGGGTCGGGGGTGGGGACGACGGACGTCGTCGCGTCGTCCCGGGTCGCCACGGCACAGCTCATGGGGGCCACAACACGGACGCGCCGGTGCCGCATTCCCGCGCCCGACCGGCCGTCCGCGCCGGGCCGCACTAGCGTGGAGGCGATCACCGTGCCCGGTCCTGGTCCGGGACGTCGAGGAGGTTCTCGTGCTGCTGCGCCGCGTCGCCCGTCCGTTGTTCGCCTCGTGGTTCCTCACCCAGGGGCTGGACGCCCTGCGCCACCCGGCCGCGCACGCCCGCCGCGCGCGCGAGGGCGTGGCCGCCGTCGCGGACCGCGTGCCCGCCAAGGCCCGCACCGGCGTGGGCGGCCCCGTCGCCGACGTGCTCGAGGGCCGCCTGACGGACGCCCAGATGGCCACGGCCGTGCAGGCGCACGGCGCCGCGGTCGTCGTCGCGGCCGCCATGCTCGCGGTGGGCCGTGCGCCGCGGACCGCCGCGCTGGCGCTCGCCGGGCTGACGCTGCCCCTCGCGCTCGTCGACCTGCCGGTCGGCGGGCGGCGCACCCTGACGCCGCAGGCCCGCCAGGAGCGCACCGAGCGGTTCGTGCGCGCCGTGGCGTTCACCGGCGGTGCGCTGCTCGCCGGCATCGACCTCGAGGGGCGCCCCGGCGTCGCGTGGCGCCTCCAGCACGCGCGCGCCGACCGCGCCCGCCTCGCCCAGGCCCGCGCGGACGCCACGGCGTGAGCGCGCACGGCCTCGCTAGCCTGGGCGCATGACGACCCCGAGCACCCCCACCTGGTCGGCGCCGCTCGCCGACGGCCCGCTCGACGCGCTGGTGGAGGTGCCCGGCTCGAAGTCGCTGTCGAACCGCTACCTGGTCCTCGCGGCCCTCGGCGACGGCCCGAGCCGGCTGCGCGGGGTCCTGCGCTCGCGCGACACCAGCCTCATGGCGGACGCGCTGCGGGCCCTGGGCGCCCGGGTCGACGAGGACGGCGCCGACTGGGTCGTCACGCCCGGCCCGGTCCGGGGGGACGTCGACGTCGCGTGCGGCCTCGCGGGCACCGTGATGCGGTTCCTGCCCGCCGTCGCCGCGCTGGCGGACGGCCCGGTGCGGTTCGACGGCGACCCGCAGGCGCGGCTGCGCCCCATGGGGCCGGTGCTCGAGGCGCTGCGCGGGCTCGGCGTGCGCGTCGACGAGGACGGCGAGCCGGGGCGGCTGCCGTTCACGGTGCACGGGCGCGGGTCGGTCGCCGGGGGGCACGTCGACGTCGACGCGTCGGGGTCCAGCCAGTTCGTGTCCGGGCTGCTGCTCGCGGCGTCGCGGTTCGAGCAGGGGCTGACGGTGCGGCACACCGGTACGACCCTGCCGAGCCTGCCGCACATCGAGATGACCGTCGCGGTGCTGCGTGCGGCGGGCGTGACGGTCGACGACTCGCGGCCCGAGATCTGGCGCGTCGAGCCCGGCCCCGTCGCGGCGCGGGACCTGCGCGTCGAGCCGGACCTGTCGAACGCGGCACCGTTCCTGTGCGCCGCGATGATCGCCGGTGGCACCGTCCGGGTGCCCGGCTGGCCGTCCGCCACCACCCAGCCGGGGGGCCTGCTGCCCGGCATCCTCGAGCGCTTCGGGGCGTCGGTGAGCCTCGACGGCGACGTGCTCGCGGTCACGGGCACCGGTCAGGTGCACGGCGTCGACCTGGACCTGCGCGCCGCCGGCGAGCTCGCCCCGACGCTCGCCGCCCTGGCCGTGCACGCGGGCTCCCCGACCCGGCTGCGCGGGATCGCGCACCTGCGGGGGCACGAGACCGACCGCCTGGCCGCCCTCTCGGCCGAGATCACGCGGCTCGGCGGGCAGGCCGAGCAGACCTCCGACGGGCTCGTCATCACCCCGCGGCCGCTGCGCGCGGGCACGTGGCGCTCGTACGCCGACCACCGCATGGCCACCGCCGGCGCGCTCGTGGGTCTGCGGGTGCCCGGGGTGCAGGTCGAGGACGTCGCGACCACGGCCAAGACGCTGCCGGGCTTCGTCGACCTGTGGGCCGCGATGCTCACGCCGGGCGCCGTCCGCGCGGGGGCCGACGCCTGATGCCCGCACGGGCCTTCGACGAGCGCGACGTCCGCATCCGCCCCGGCAAGGGCTCGCGGCCGCGCACCAAGCAGCGCCCCGAGCACGCCGACGCACGCACCGCGATGGTCGTGGCCGTCGACCGCGGGCGGTACACCGTCCTCGTCGACCCCGGCGGCTCCGACGAGACCCGGGTGCTGGCCATGAAGGCCCGTGAGCTGGGCCGCCAGCGGGTCGTGCCCGGCGACCGCGTCGACGTCGTCGGCGACACCAGCGGCGACGACGGCTCGCTCGCGCGCATCGTGCGGATCGGCGACCGGCGCACCGTGCTGCGCCGCACCGCCGACGACACCGACCCCGTCGAGCGTGTCATCGTCGCCAACGCCGACACCCTCGTGGTGGTGACCGCGCTGGCCGACCCCGAGCCGCGCACCCGCATGATCGACCGGTGCGTCGCCGCCGCGTACGACGCCCGCATGGACGTCGTCCTCGCCCTGACCAAGGCCGACCTGGCGTCCGCCGACGAGCTCACCGCCATGTACGCGCCCATCGGGGTCGAGGTCGTCGTCACCCGACGCGGCGACGACGGCGCGATCGTCGGCCTCGACGCGCTGCGCGACCGCCTCGACGGCGAGATCTCGGTGCTCGTCGGGCACTCGGGCGTCGGCAAGTCCACGCTCGTCAACGCCCTGGTCCCGGACGCGCGCCGGGCCATCGGCCGGGTCAACGACGTCACCGGCCGCGGCCGGCACACCTCGACGTCGGCCGTGGCGCTGGAGGTCCCCGGCACGCGCGAGCCGACGTGGGTCGTCGACACCCCGGGCGTGCGCTCCTTCGGCCTCGCGCACGTCGACCCCGCGCACCTGCTGCACGCGTTCGCCGACCTGGCCGCGGTGGCCGAGGAGTGCCCCCGCGGCTGCACGCACCTGGAGGGCTCGCCCGACTGCGCGCTCGACGAGTGGGTGGAGGCCGCCGGCGACGACGAGACCCGGGCCGCACGGGCCGCGCGGCTGTCCTCGTTCCGTCGCCTCCTGCTCAGCCGGCTGGGCACCACCGACGCCGACGCGCCCGACCGCCCCCGCTGACGCCGGCGAGCGTCCCGGCCTGCGCGCCGCCACGACCCCGGGCGCGTCGGCACCGGTACGGTGACCTGCGACGACGGCGACGAGGAGCGAGATGGCCCTGCACACCGGGTACGACGACGACCTGCGGCTGGCGCTCGTGATCGCCGACCAGGTCGACGCCCTGACCATGTCGCGCTTCCGCGCGCTGGACCTGCGCGTGGACACCAAGCCGGACCTGAGCCCCGTGACGGACGCCGACCGGGCCGCCGAGGACTTCATCCGCGGCCAGCTCGCCCGGGCGCGCTCGCGCGACGCCGTGCACGGCGAGGAGGGCGACGACACCGGGCACGGACGTCGCCGGTGGGTGATCGACCCGATCGACGGCACCAAGAACTTCGTGCGGGGCGTGCCCGTGTGGGCCACGCTCATCGCCCTGATGGACGGCCCGGACGTCGTGCTGGGCGTGGTCAGCGCCCCCGCGCTGGGCAGGCGCTGGTGGGCGGCGCAGGGCTCCGGCGCCTGGACCGGACGGTCCCTGTCCGCGGCGACGCGGCTGCACGTGTCGTCCGTGGCCCGCCTGGAGGACGCGTCGCTGTCGTACTCGAGCCTGTCCGGCTGGGACGAGCGCGGGCGCCTGGACGCGTTCGTGGCTCTGACCCGGCGCGTGTGGCGCACCCGGGCGTACGGGGACTTCTGGTCGTACATGCTGCTCGCCGAGGGCGCCGTCGACATCGCCGCGGAGCCCGAGCTCGAGCTCTACGACATGGCCGCGCTCGTGCCGGTCGTGGTCGAGGCCGGTGGGCGGTTCACGTCGCTGGACGGCACGCCCGGCCCGCACGGCGGCGACGCGCTCGTCACCAACGGCCTCCTGCACGACGAGGTGCACGCGCTCGTCGGGCGCCGCTGAGGCCGGGGTCCCGCTCCCGCCCGGGGCCCGCGCACGTCGTCGCCGTCAGACGCTGACCCAGCAGTACATCCCTGCGCGCGTCTGCCGGGCCTGCCGCGCGAGGTCCGCGAGGCCACGCACCACCGGCAGCAGGTCCTCCGCCGTCGACGCCGCGAGCTCCTCGGTGCAGGACCAGGCCTGGGCGGCGTCCCGCAGCGCGGCGTCGTCGGCCGCCGCCAGGGCGGCGACGAGGCGGGGCGAGACGGGGACGACCATGCCCTCGCCCCCGTCAGTCGTCGCCAGCGGCTCCGGGTCGTCGACCTCCTCGTCGAGCCCCAGGACGATCTGCTCGAGCGTCCCCGCCGTGACGAACGGGTCGATGCCCTTGGCATCGAGCGTCGGCCAGGCCGGCGCACCGTCCGCGCCGGGTCGGCCCGGACCGCCGACGCGGTCGAGGGTCGCCACGGCATCGGCGTCGGACGGGGCCACGAAGTAGTCGCACAGCACTCCCATGGCGCGCATCCTGCCCTGCCCCACCGACACCCGATGTCCCGCACCCACCGAGCCGGCACGCGAGGTCGGTGCCGGGCGGGCGCGAGGGTCAGGCGGGCACGAGGCCGGCCGGCACCGCGACCGTCGCCCGGGCGCGCATCGGTCCCACGACGGCCCGTCCCGCGGCCGTCTCGGCCGCGTGCGGGCGCAGCACGAGCGGGACGCGGTGCACGACCGTGCCCCCGCGGCGGACGACCACGGTGACCCCACCACCGGGCAGCGCGGCGGCCACGCCCTGCCACCGCGGCCCGGGCGCGTGCCCCGGCGTGACGCTGGCGCCGCTGCCCGCCGGCCACTCGACGTCGACGGTCAGACCCTCGCGGTCGGGCCAGGCGTCGTCGAGGCGCACGTCCACGCTCGTCGCCCAGCCGACGGCCGGGTGCAGCGCCGCACCCGCCGCCGCCCGCACGAAGGCGCTCCACGCGGCGGCGACGGCCACGACGCCGGCGGCGAGCAGCGTGGCGCGGTTCCGGTCTCGGACGTCCATGTCGGCCTCCCGGTGGCGGGCGACGACGATCCCGCCACCCTGCTGCCCCGTCTGTGTCGCGGGACGGGCGCCCCTTGCACGCCGCGCCCGCACCCGGGCCGTCTCAGGGGTGCAGGCCGAGCACCTCGGGCAGCTCGTCGAGCGACCGCACGACGTGCACGCCCGCGGCACGGGCCGCGGCGACGTCCTCGTCCGTGACCGGGACGCGCCGGGGACCGGGCCGGTCGACCCAGACGCCGACGAGCCCCGCCGCGGCCGCGGCGCGCGCGTCCACGTCGAGCTCGTCGCCGACGTACGCCGTACGCGCGGGATCCGTGCCGAGCCGGCGGCACGCCTCGACGAACACCCGCGGGTCGGGCTTGCCGACACCCCCACAAGGGCTGTTCACTGCCGGACGGGTGAACTCAAGCGCCGCGACGCGACGCAGGATGGTGCCGGACGATCGGGGGAGGCGAGCCTTGGGCAAGGTGATGTTCCGAGACCTGTACTTTGGCCAGGCTTCCGCTGAGACGGAAGTTGCGCAGGACCCGAGCCGATTCCTGAAGAACTATTACGACCGATGGAACATCGCCAATCGCCTCGGTCGCAAAGACTTCTTCCTTCTCGTGGGGCCAAAAGGGGCAGGCAAGACCGCCACAAGCGAGTACATCCGTCTCCATCTTCAACAAAAGCATGGCAAAGCCCACGTCTTCGCAAAGACTCTGAATCTTGATGAAGTCTCTCCAGGCGTGAGCCCCCTTGCCTCTATCACGCAGAAACTGGTATCAGACCAGGCCACTGGCATTACAGATGCAGCTTGGCGCCTCTTTCTTTCCCTTCGCTTCTTTGAGATGCTCCTGTCAGACGAAAGTAGCTCTCTTGCAAACGACCCACAGGCCCTCGACCTGGCCAAGCGGCTGCGTAACGCCGGTCTAGCTACTAGCGACTTTCCGTCCGTCCTCCGGAAAGTTCGAGAGAACAAGATCTCCCTGTCCCTAAAAGGGCTCCTTACGGGCGAGACGGCCAGCAAGCAAACGGAAGAGGTCCCAGTCTCGGCACTGGGGCAATCGCTGGAACGCTTGGTGCTCAACGCGCAATCCGATAATCACTTCGTCCTATCCATCGATGGGCTCGACCGGATCATCGGACATAATCCGGCATATTGGCTCACGCTGGCGGCGCTTCTACGCGTGGGCGAGGACTTCCATCACAAGTTGATCTCGGCACGGTCCTCCCTGCGCTTCTTTGTGATGTGTCGAAGCGACGTCTTCCGTCGAATCAGTTTCGCTGATTCGGACAAGATTGCCGGCGATTCTGCGCTCTTTGTCGACTGGGGCTCGCAGCAGACCGAACCGCGGGACAGCCCGCTGTGGGACTACCTGGCGGCTAAGGCCGAGATCACGCCCGATGCGCTGTTCGAACACTTTCCTCCGCATGTCAGCGTCGGACTGCGGAGCTCGAAGCCGCGAAACATACCGACTATCGAGTACATCCTCACATCCACGCGGTCGACTCCACGTGAGATGACGATGCTCATGCGGAGACTCCAGGAAGAAGTCCCGCCGGGGGGATATGTCACGTCAGACCGGATTCGTTCCGCCGTGGATACATTCGCGTCTCGCGATCTCCTCACGACCGTGAAAGCGGAAGCTACAGGACTCCTCAAGAGCGACATCGCCGAGCATCTCGAGGAGTTGCTCTCGTCCCTGCCGTCGGCACGTGAAGTTACAAGAGATGACCTCGGGAAATCTGTAGTTGCATCGGGCCTCGAAGTCGATAAGACGGCGGAACTGGCCGAGTTTCTTTTCATGGCGGGTCTCATCGGAAACTATGATAGAAATACCGGCTACATCCAGTTCTATCACCGACGCGATACTTACAAATTCAAGCGCACGGGCCCCTGGCAGTTGCATCGGGGACTGATGTATGCCTTCAACATTCCATACTCGCGCGGAGCAGCCAACGGGTAGCAACCGGAGATCTTGAGGAAGCCGATGATCTCAATCGGCTCCTCCACGGAGGCGGCGTCCAGCCCTCGTTCAGTTCGACTGTGCGGCCGTCGTCTGCTGTACTCACCAGCCGAAACTGTCTCCGTCGCCAGCACTGGTCGTCAGGCGCCGAGGGCGGTGGGCAGTTCGGAGAGCGAGGCGATAACCCGGACGCCCGCGGCCCGGGCTGCCGCGACGTCTTGGGGCGGCACGTCCACACGCCGCGATCCTGGCCGATCAACCCAGATGCCAATAAGACCTGCACGCAGCGCCCCGAGAGCATCTACATCCAACTCGTCGCCTACGTAGGCGGTCCGAGCGGGCTCTGTGCCGAGCCGGCGGCACGCCTCGACGAACACCCGCGGGTCGGGCTTGCCGATGCCCAGGGTGTCGACGCCCACGAGCACCTCGAGGTGCGCGTCCAGGCCGGCCCGGACGAGCTTGCTCGTCTGGTAGTCCGTCGCCGCGTTCGTCAGCGAGCCCACCAGGAGACCGGCGTCGAGCACCCGTCGGAGGGCGTCGTGCGCGTCGGGGTGCGCGGCCCACGCGCCCACGAACCCGGACTCGAAGACCTCGTCCCACACGTCGTACGCGGCGTCGTCGAGCACCGGCCCGCCGAACGCGGCGTGCAGCTCGTTCGCCCGGGTCATGCGCTGCGCGCGGTACGTCGTCTCGCCGCGGGTGTACGCCCGGTAGTGGCCGCCGGCGTCCGCCCGCCAGGCGGCCAGGGCCCGGCCGACGGTCGCCTCGTCGGCTCCGGGCACGTACGTGCGCAGCACCTGCCCGATCGCTGCGGCGAAGGCCGCCCGGGTGTCGACGAGCGTGTCGTCGATGTCGAACAGGACCCCGTCGACGGACGCGCCGGTCACGCCAGGTCCGCGCGGAGCCGGGCGATGCGGGCCAGGGTCGCGTCCTTGCCCAGCAGCTCCATCGACTCGAACAGCGGCGGCGAGACCCGGCGCCCGGTGAGGGCGACGCGCAGCGGCGTGTACGCGAACCGGGGCTTGATGCCCAGGCCGGTGTCCCCGTCGACGAGCGCGGCCGCCAGCACGTTCTGCGTGGCCTCGGTCGTGAACGCGTCGGCCGGCAGCTCGCCGAGCACGCGGGCCGACGCGTCGAGCACCCGCGGCGCCTCCTCGCGCAGGGCCGCGCGGGCGTCCTCGGCGACCTCGACGGCGTCGTCGGCGACGAAGAGGAACCCGAGCATGCCGACCGACTCGCCGAGCAGCGTCATGCGCTCCTGCACGAGCGGCGCCGCCGCGTCGAGCAGCGCCTGCTGGTCCGCGGGCAGCGCCGCGAACGTCGCGGCCGGCACGAGGCCCGCGGCGTGCAGGTAGGGCACGAGGCGGTCGCGGAAGTCGGCGGGCGCGAGCAGGCGCACGTGCGCGGCGTTGATCGCCTCGGCCTTCTTCTGGTCGAACCGCGCCGGGTTCGGGTTGACGTCGGCGACGTCGAACGCCGCGACCATCTCCTCGACGGTGAACACGTCCCGGTCCGGGGCGATGGACCAGCCGAGCAGGGCCAGGTAGTTGAGCAGGCCCTCGGGGGTGAAGCCGCGGTCGCGGTGCAGGAAGAGGTTGGACTCGGGGTCGCGCTTGGACAGCTTCTTGTTGCCCTCGCCCATGACGTACGGCAGGTGCCCGAACTGCGGCACCGCGGTCGCGACGCCGACGTCGACGAGCGCGCGGTACAGCACCACCTGGCGCGGGGTCGACGAGAGCAGGTCCTCGCCGCGCAGCACGTGCGTGATCTGCATGAGCGCGTCGTCGACGGGGTTGACCAGGGTGTACAGCGGCTGGCCGTTGGCGCGCACGACCACGTAGTCGGGCACCGAGCCGGCCTTGAACGTGACCTCGCCGCGGACGAGGTCGGTGAAGGACACGTCCTCGTCGGGCATGCGCAGGCGCAGCACGGGCTCGCGACCCTCGGCGCGGTACGCGGCCTTCTGCTCGTCGGTCAGGTCGCGGTCGAACCCGTCGTACCCGAGCTTGGGGTCGCGGCCGGCGGCCTTGTGCCGGGCCTCGATCTCCTCGGGCGTCGAGAACGACTCATACACGTGCCCGCCCGCGACGAGGCGCGCCACCACGTCGGCGTACAGCGCGCCGCGCTGCGACTGCCGGTACGGCTCGTGGGGGCCGCCGACCTCGACGCCCTCGTCCCAGTCCAGGCCGAGCCAGCGCAGCGCGTCGAGGAGCTGGTCGTAGCTCTCCTGCGAGTCGCGGGCCGCGTCGGTGTCCTCGATGCGGAAGACGAAGGTGCCACCCACGTGCCGGGCGTAGGCCCAGTTGAACAGCGCCGTGCGGATGAGCCCGACGTGCGGCGTCCCCGTCGGCGAGGGGCAGAAGCGGACGCGGACGGGACTGCTGGCGGGCACAGGACACCTCGGGGTGGGACGGGGACGGACGCGGTCAGCCTAGCGAGCGCACCGGCTCCTGGCCGTCACGGGCGCCGGCGGCCCAGACGTCGCCGGGCACGTCCCCGGGCAGGTGCGGGTTGCCGTGGCCGACGAAGCGCGCATCGGTCCCCGCCGCCCGGGCGGCCCGCAGGTCGGCGAGCACGCCGAGCGCCCACCGCGACAGCAGCAGGATCGCCACGAGGTTCACGGTCGCCATGAGCGCCATCGCGATGTCGGCCAGGGCCCACACCGTGGTGAGCGCCAGCAGGGAGCCGACGCCGACGGACGCGAGCACGAGGGTGCGCAGCGCGTTCAGCGCCCTGCCGCGGATGCCGAGGAACGTGAGGTTGACCTCGGCGTAGGAGTAGTTGCCCAGCACGGAGGAGAACGCGAACGCGAAGACCAGCGCGCTCATGGGCGCGGTGGTCCAGCCCCCGAGCTCGTGTGCGACCGCCTGGGCGGTCAGCGCGGCGCCCGCGGACTGGTCGGTCTCGCCCGGGGAGTACACCTCGGGCCCGGCCAGCAGGATGAGGAACGCGGTCGCCGAGCACACCAGCATCGTGTCGACGAAGACGCCGAGGGACTGGATGAGCCCCTGCTTGGCCGGGTGGCTGACGGTCGCGGTGGCGGCCGCGTTGGGCGCCGACCCCATGCCGGCCTCGTTGGAGAACAGGCCGCGCTTGGTGCCGTTGAGCACCGCTGCGAGCAGGCCGCCCGCGGTGCCCGCGAGCGCGCTGTCCAGCCCGAACGCCCCCCGCAGGATCTGCCCGACGACGTCCGGCACCGCCCCGAGGTTGAGCACGACGACCACGAGGGCGAGCAGCAGGTACGCGGCGGCCATGACGGGCAGGACGACCTCGGCGACGCGGGCGACGCGCCGCACGCCGCCGAAGAGCACGGGGGCGGCCAGGACCACGAGGCCCACGGCGGTCCACGCGACGGGCACGCCGTGGCCGGCGGCGAAGGTGTCGGCGATGGTGTTGGCCTGGACCATGTTGAACGCGAAGCCGAAGGTGAGGATGAGCAGCACGGCGAACACGGCGCCCCAGCGGCGCGAGCCGAGGCCGCGCTCGATGTAGTACGCGGGGCCGCCGCGGTACGTGCCGTCCGCGACGCGCACCTTGAAGACCTGCGCCAGGGTGGCCTCGACGAAGGCCGTGGCCATGCCGACGGCCGCGACGACCCACATCCAGAAGATCGCGCCGGGTCCGCCGAGGGTCAGCGCGACGGCGACCCCGGCGATGTTGCCGGTGCCGACGCGAGAGGCCAGGCCGACGGTGAACGCCTGGAACGAGGAGATCCCGCCCGCGGCGTCCTCGCGCGACGACGCCACCTGCCGGAGCATCGCGGGGAACAGCCGCACCTGCACGAACCCGGTGCGCAGCGTGAACCACAGGCCCACGCCGACGAGCAGGTAGACGAGCCAGTACGTGTAGAGCGCGTTCGTCAGCCAGTCGATGCCGACCTGCAGGTCCATGCGGCCACCCCCCGTGACGCCTGTCCGAGGAGACTAGGGGCGTCGCGGCGGGGCGACCAGCGGGGACGCGGTGTCAGCGTCGCACGACGGGGTTGCGCAGCACCCCGATGTCCTCGACCTCGACCTCGACGACGTCGCGGTGCTCGATGCGGCTCACACCCGCGGGGGTACCGGTGAGGATGACGTCGCCGGGCAGGAGGGTGAACACCTCGGAGACGTACGAGACGAGGTAGGCGGTGTCGAAGACCATCTGCGACGTGCGGCCGTCCTGGCGGGGCTCGCCGTTGACGCGGGCGGTCACGGCGAGGTCGGCGACGTCGAGACCGGGCACGACCCAGGGGCCGAGCGGGCAGGACGTGTCGAAGCCCTTGGCACGGGTCCACTGGTCGTCGGACCTCTGGATGTCGCGGGCCGTGACGTCGTTGGCGACGGTGAAGCCGAAGACGTGGTCGAGCGCGCGCTCGACGGGCACGTCCTTGGTGACCTTGCCGATGACGACCGCGAGCTCGGCCTCGTGCTCGACGTGCTCGGTCCACTCGGGCAGCACGACGGGGTCGTCGGGGCCGATCACGGAGGTGTTGGGCTTGAGGAACAGCAGCGGGCGCGCGGGCACCTCGTTGCCGTGCTCGGCGGCGTGCGCGGCGTAGTTGCGGCCGACGCCGACGATCTTCGACCGCGGGATGACGGGGGCCAGCAGCCGCAGCCCGTCCTGGTCGAGGCGGACCCGCTCGCCCGTGGGCTGCACGGGCGTGTAGATGGGGTCGCCGGTGATGACGACGAGCTCCTCGTGCCCGGGCGCGCCCTCGACGAGCGCGTAGCGGGGGTCGGACCCTGTGGTGAACCTGGCGATGCGCACGCCCCCACCCTAGGAGGTGCGCGGGCGGTTCAGCGCAGCACGAAGACGCTGAGCAGGAACGTCCCGTAGGTGATGCCTGCGGCGACGGCGAGCACCTGGGACAGGGCCGTCCAGCGGCCGGCGACCGCGGCGGCGCCGAGCGCGAGCGCGAGGAGCACCCACACGAGCGTGTGCGCGTGGTCGACGACGACCTTGCGCAGCCCGGTCGCGTCGTCGACCACGACCCCGTCGCCGACCGTCGCGAACACCACCGCGACGACGCCTGCGACCGCCGTCCCCACCGTGAACCACGTCCTGGCCGTCACGCGACCACCCCCTCCCGGCGCCGAGGATGCCAGAGCGGGCGCCCGTGCGGGAGGCCCGGGCGGCGCGCGGCGCGGGCTCAGGCGCGGGCGACGACCTCGCCGTGCAGGATCGAGAACCAGGCGTCCTCGTGGGTGCCCCACTGGTGCCAGGCGTCGGCGAGCTGCTCGAGGCCGACCTCGTCGGCGAGCCCGTGCTCGATGGCCTGGGCGGCGAAGTTGGACCGCACGCAGCGGTCGGCCCACAGGTCGGACCACCAGACGCGGTCGTGCGGGGTCGCGTAGCACCACGCGCTCGCACCGGGCTGGATGCCGGCGGGGTCGAACCCGGCCTCGCGGACCCAGGAGTGCAGCTTGCGCCCGGCGTCGGCGTCGGCCCGGTTGGCCTGCGTGACCTCGTGGTAGAGCGTCAGCCACTCGTCGAGGCCGGACGACGCGGGGTACCAGGCCATGCCGTCGTAGTCGGCGTCGCGCACCGCCACGATCCCGCCGGGGCGGGTGACGCGGCGCATCTCGCGCAGCGCGGCGACGGGGTCGGACAGGTGCTGCAGCACCTGGTGGGCGTGCACGACGTCGAACGAGTCGTCGGGGACGTCGAGGGCGTAGGCGTCACCGACGACGAAGGTGACGTTGGTGGTGCCCGCGTCGGCGGCTGCCTTGGCCGCGGCCTCGATGACGCTGGGCGAGGCGTCGACGCCGACGACCTCGCCGGGGTCGAGGCGACCGGCGAGGTCGAGGGTCACGGTGCCCGGCCCGCAGCCCACGTCGAGCAGGCGCAGCCCGGGCCGCAGGTGCGGCAGCAGGTAGGCCGCGGAGTTCTCGGCGGTGCGCCACCGGTGCGAGCGCAGGACGCTCTCGTGGTGCCCGTGCGTGTAGACGTCGGATCGCGAGGTCACAGGGCACTGTAGGACCGCGGCGGACCCGTTGCCCAGCCAGCGGGACACCGACGCTCACATGCTGGGACCGTGGGCGCGGGAGCGTCCGGCACGGCGCGCCCGGCGCCGCGGCACCCTACCGTGGGCGGGTGCGACGCATCGTGGGCCTGGACACCGCACGGGGTCTGGCGATCCTCGGCATGCTGACCGCCCACGTCGGGCCGGACGACGCCTGGCGCACCGTGCCGCCGGGCGGGTGGAGCCAGCTCGCCGACGGACGCCCCTCGGCGCTGTTCGTGCTCCTCGCGGGCGTCGGGCTCGCGCTGCTCTCGGGCGGCGACGACCCGGTCCGCGGCACCCGGCTCGTGCAGGCCCGGCTGCGCATCCTCGTCCGCGCGGCCCTGCTCGTCGTGCTGGGCGCCCTCCTCGTGCGGCTCGGCACCCCGGTCGTGGTGATCCTCGCCGTGTACGGCGGACTGTTCGCCGCCGGCACCCTCGTGCTGCGCTGGCCGCGGCGCGCGCTGCTGGCCGTCGCGGGCGCGGTCGCGCTGGTCGGCCCCCTGGCCCGGCTCGTGCTCGCCGGCGTGGTCGTCACCGACGCCGAGCCGCTCGACCCCGTCGCGGTGCTGCTCAACGACTACTACCCGGCCGTGGTGTGG
The DNA here is from genome assembly GCF_013409875.1 of Cellulomonas oligotrophica. Classification (GTDB taxonomy): domain Bacteria; phylum Actinomycetota; class Actinomycetes; order Actinomycetales; family Cellulomonadaceae; genus Cellulomonas; species Cellulomonas oligotrophica. The sequence continues at coordinate 3,627,880 of NZ_JACCBK010000001.1, read as the reverse complement.
ATGGCGTACGTGCTCGTGGGCGTCGCCGTCGGGCGCAGCGACCTGCGGGCGGGGCGCACCCATCTCCTCCTCGCGGGGTCCGGGGCCGCGCTGGTCCTCGTCGGGCACGGGGGCGCGTGGGCGGTGCGCCCGCTGGGCCTGCCGCCGGCCCTCGTCACCGCCGAGCCGCACTCCTCGACGACGTTCGAGGTGCTGGGCAACACCGGCTCCGCCCTGCTCGTGGTCGCCGCGTGCCTGGCCGTGGGGGTGCGCTGGCCCCGGGCGCTGGCACCCGTGACGGCGACCGGCGCGCTGGCCCTCACCGCCTACTGCGGCCACCTCGTCGTCCTCGCCGTGCTCGGGACCGACCTGGTCTACGCACCGACGCTGTCCACGTGGGCCGCCTTCTGCGCGGTGACCGTTGCCGCGTGCTGGGCGTGGCACGCCGTGGTGGGCCGCGGCCCCCTCGAGGCCCTCGTGCACACCGTCTCGACCCGCGCCGCCGACACGACCCCCGACCCTCTGCCCCCGCGCGCGCCCCGCACCCCCGCCGCCGCCCGGCCGCAGGTCCGGCGGGAGACGTCAGGGCCAGGTGAGGGTGGGGGACCAGGTGCCGGCGGTGCGGGTGTAGACGACACGGACGTGCGCCCGGTCCCGTGAGCCCTGCCAGAACTCCAGCCGGCGCGGCTCGACGCGCCACGCCTGCCACTCCCGCAGCACCAGGCCGGGATCGGCGTCGACGCGCTCCCGCGCGGCCGACATCGCGTCCCGCATCTGCCGCACCGAGCCGAGCCGCTCCCCCGGTCGCACGCCCAGCGCGGCCGCACGCGACGCGGGTGAGCGCGCCAGGTAGTCGGCGGCGGACGCCTCGTCGCCGAGGTACCGCGCCACCCCCTCGACCCGGACCTGCCGGACCACCGGCTGCCACCAGAACGTCAGCGCCGCCTGCGGGTTGACCGCCAGGTCGGCCGCCTTGCCGCTGCGCGCGTCGGTCGCGAACGCGAACCCGTCCGGTCCGACGTCCTTGAGCACGAGCACCCGGGACGACGGCCGCCCGTCCGCGTCCGCGGTCGCCAGCGTCACCGCGTGCGGCTCGGGCACCCCGGCGTCGCGCGCGTGCGCGAACCAGTCCGCGAACAGGTCGTACGGGTCCGACGGCACCTCCCCAGGGTCGAACTCGGGGGCGTGGCCCGTCAGGGCCGGCAGGGACCGCAGCTCGTGACGCACGACGCCACCCTGCCGCACCGGCGGCACCCCGGCGAGACGGACCGACCTACCCTGGTCCGGTGGACGCCCCCGCACCGACGAGCCCGCCCGGCGCAGCACCCGCCGGTGCGACGTCGGCAGGCGTGACGTCGCCAGGCACGCTGCCCCCGGGTGCCGGACCCACGGTCCTGGAGCCCGCCGCCTGGCAGCCCCTGGCCGACGCCCACGCCGCGCGCGCGGACGCGTTCACGGTCGGGCACCGCGAGCGCCGGTCCCGTCACGAGCGCCACGCGATCGAGGACTTCCTCTACGAGTACTACCCGACGCGGCCCGCCCAGCTGCGCCGCTGGCACCCCGGCGCGGGCGTCCGCCTGGCGCCCGGGCCGGACGGTCCCCCGCCGCACGCGGGCTGGCGCTGGTACCGGACGCACGACGACGGCACGGTCGGCCTGGACGTCGAGGCGTTCCTCGCCGACCGCGGCGAGGGCGTGCGCTTCGTCGCCGACCTCGTGGCGCGCACCGGAGCGCGGCCCGCCGCGACGGGGTGCTTCGGGCTGCACGAGTGGGCGATGGTCTACCGGCAGGGTGAGCACCGGCACCCCCTGCCGCTGCGCCTGGGCCAGGACGGCACGGACGCCGTCGTCGAGGCCCACCGGATCCGCTGCACGCACATCGACGCGTTCCGGTTCTTCACGCCGGCCGCGGCCCCCCGCAACACCCTCCAGCCGACCCGCGCGACCCAGCCGGCTCTCGAGCAGCCGGGGTGCCTGCACGCGAACATGGACCTGTACAAGTGGGCCCTCAAGCTCGGCCCCCTGGCGCCCGGCGACCTGCTGCTGGACGCGTTCGACCTCGCCCGCCGCATCCGCGTGCTCGACATGCGGGCCTCGCCGTACGACTGCACGACGTACGGGCTCGCACCGGTCGAGATCGACACCCCCGACGGCAAGGCCGAGTACGTCGCGGCGCAGCGGGCGTTCGCCGCCGAGTCCCAGGCCCTGCGCACCCGCCTGCTCCGCGCCTCCGGGGCGGTCAGCGCCAGCCGAGGCCGGTGAGCCACTCCGCGCACGCCGTCGTCCAGGTGGCGACGTGCGGGGCGTCGTCGGCCAGGCCGAGCCCGTGCCGCCCGGTGGGGTACACGTGCAGCTCGGCGGAGACGCCCGCGAGCCACAGCGCCTGGGCGTAGCGGACGGCGTTGGAGACGGGCACGGCACCGTCGTCGCCGGTGTGCCACACGAACGCCGGGGGCGTGGAGCCGCTGACGCGCCGGTCGGCGGAGAGCGCCGCCCGGGCTGCGTCGTCCGCGTGCTGGCCCAGCAGCGCCTCGACCGAGCCCTCGTGCGCCTCGGCCTCCAGCGAGACGACCGGGTAGCACAGCACGGTGGCGTCGGGCCGGGCGTCGGCGTCCTCGTCGCCCACCGTCGACAAGGTCGCGGCCAGGTGCCCGCCGGCGGAGAAGCCGAGGACGCCCACACGGGCGGGGTCGACGTCGAGGCCGGTGCCGCCGGCCCGGACCCAGCGGACCGCGGCGCGCGCGGCGTCGAGCGGGGCGGGGTGCAGCGGTCCCGTCGACCCCTCGGGGGCGACGGGGTAGCGGAGGACGACGGCGTGCACGCCGAGGCCGGCGAGCCACCGCGCGACGGGCTCCCCCTCGTGGGCGGCCGTCATCCGGTACCCCCCGCCCGGCAGCACGAGGACGAGCGGGCGCGGACCAGCGCCGCGACCCTCGGCGGCGACGACGGTCACGCGCCCGTCGAGCGCGGGGGGCGGCGCGGCGGTCACAGCGTTCCCGCGCGCACGGCGTCGACACCCTTGTTGGCGAGCTGGTCGGCCCGCTCGTTGCCCGGGTCGCCGGCGTGCCCCTTGACCCAGACCCACGTGACCGCGTGCCGGGCCACCTCGGCGTCGAGCGCCTGCCACAGCTCCTTGTTCTTCACCGGCTTCTTGTCACCGGTCAGCCAGCCGTTGCGCTTCCACCCGTGGATCCACTTCGTCAGACCGTTCATGACGTAGGTGGAGTCGACGTGCAGGCGCACGTCGCACGGGCGCGTCAGCGCACGGAGCCCCTCGATGACGGCCGTGAGCTCCATGCGGTTGTTGGTGGTGACGGGCTCGCCGCCGAAGAGCTCGCGCTCCCGCCCGGCGGCGCGCATCCACGCGCCCCATCCCCCGACCCCGGGGTTGCCCTTGCAGGCCCCGTCGGTCCACATCTCGACCTGCGGCCGGTCCTCGTGCGTGTCGTCGTGCGTGCTCACGCGCACACCGTACGGCCCAGGGCGCGGGCTGCGGGCACGACGTGGCTCAGGCGGTCTGGGCGGGCAGCTGGTCGCGGACGACGCGGCGCAGGACCTTGCCGACCTGCGAGCGCGGCAGGTCCGGCAGCACGACGAGGCGGCGCGGCACGGCGTAGCGGGCCAGCCGCGTCTCGCACCAGGCGCGCACCGCGGCCAGGTCGACCCCGGAGGCACCCTCGTCGAGGACGACGGCGGCGACGACGCGCTCGCCCATGGCACCGGCCGGCTCTCCGACCACGGCGACGTCACGGACGCCCGGCATCGTGCGCAGGTGGTCCTCCACCTGCGAGGGGTACACCTTGAACCCGCCGGTGACGATCATCTCCTTCATGCGGTCGAGCAGGACGACGAACCCGTCGTCCTCGACCTGCACGACGTCCCCGGTGCGCAGCCAGCCGTCGGCCAGCAGCTGGTGGGCGGTCTCGTCGGGTCGGTTCCAGTAGCCGGAGAACACCTGCGGGCCGGCGATCAGCAGCTCGCCGCGCTCCCCCGGCGCGACGTCACGGGTCGGGTCCTCCTGGTCGACGACGCGGATGCGGGTGGACGGGAACGGCAGGCCGAGCGAGCCGGGGCGCCGGTCGCGGCTCAGGGGGTTGCCGAGCGCGACGGGCGACGTCTCGGTCATCCCGTACCCCTCGGCCACGATCCCGCCGGTGACCTTCTCCCAGCGCTCGGCCGTGGCGCGCGGCAGGGCCATAGCCCCGCTGATCGCGTACCGGAACGACGTGAGGTCGGCACCGGACTCCTCGGCGGCGGCCGCCAGGCGGTCGAGCATGGGCGGCACCGCGGGCAGGAACGTGCCGGGGCGACGGCGCTGGGCGGCGAGCACGCGCGCGGGGTCGAAGCTCGGCAGGACCACGAGGGTCGCGCCGATGCGGGTGGCGTACGTCAGGCACAGCGTCAGGCCGAACGCGTGGAAGAACGGCAGGACCGCGTAGACGACCTCGGTGCCGGGCTCCGCCTGGGTCCACGCCTGGCCCTGCATGGCGTTGGCCAGGAGGTTGCGGTGCGTCAGGACCGCACCCTTGGGGGTGCCGGTGGTCCCACCGGTGTACTGGATGAGCGCGACGTCCGCGCCCGCGGGCCGGGCGACGTCCTCGGGCAGCGGGCGGGCCCGGCGCAGCAGCCGGTGCCAGTGCGGCACCCCTGCCGGGACGGCACCGCGCATGGCGGCGCGGGTGCGCCGGGCGGTCGGGACGGGCAGGCCGAGCGCCAGCCGCGACACGGTGGGCAGGTCGGCGCTCAGGTCGACGGCGACGACGTGCTGCAGCGCGGTGCGGGCCCGCCCGGCGAGCACGCGCGGCACGGCCTGCTCCCAGACGACGGCGACGGTCGCGCCGCTGTCGGCGAGCTGGTGCTCGAGCTCGTCGGCGGTGTACGTGGGGTTGTGCTCGACGACCACGGCGCCGAGGCGCAGCACCGCCCAGAACGCGACGAGATGGGCGGTGCAGTTGGGCAGGACGAGCGCGACGCGGTCGCCGGGGCCCACGCCGAGGTCGCGCAGCACCGCAGCGCCGCGGGAGACCTGGTCGCCGATCTGCGCCCAGGTCGTGGTGCGGCCGAGGAAGTCCACGGCGATGCGCGCGGGGTGCTCGCGCACCGTCCGCTCGAGGGTCGCGGTGAGCGGCTCGTCGGGCACGTCGACCTCACGGGGGACGCCGTGGGGCCAAGCCGCGGGGACCGGGGCGTCCGGGGTGATCGTCACCACCCCAGCGTAACTTACGGATGCGTAGGTTACGTGTCCGTAGCCTGTGCGTGGCGCGGGTGAACCGTGGCCCGCGGGAGCCCGCGTGGCAGGATCGTCCGGTGCCCCCGCCGACCGTCCCGCTCGCCCACGCGCCCACGGAACCCGTGACGGTCCCCGACGCCGTGCGCGCCCTGGCCCCGGGCACCGATCCCGTCGCCGTCTGGGTCAACGCACGGGGCGGCCTGACGTTCCGGCTCGACGCGCACCGGTTCGTCAAGTGGGTCCCGGTGGACGCCGTGGACCTCGACCTGGCCGCCGAGGCGGCCCGCCTGACCTGGGCGCGGCCGTGGACGTCCGTCCCGGAGGTCCTCGACCTCGGGCGCGACGACGAGGGGTCGTGGCTCGTCACCGCCGCGCTGCCCGGCCGCAGCGCCGTCGACCCGCAGTGGTGCGCCGAGCGCCCCGTGGAGGCCGCGACCGCCGTCGGGCGCGGGCTGCGCGCGCTGCACGACGCGCTCCCCGTCGACCTGTGCCCCTGGGCCTGGTCGGTGCACGAGCGCACGCGCCGCGCGTCCGAGCACCTCGACGCAGGCGACTCCCCCGCGTCCTGGTCGCCCGAGCACCAGCACCTGGACGCCGACGAGGCCCGCGCCCGCCTGGCCGCGCCCCCGGCGCCCGACGTCCTCGTGGTCTGCCAGGGCGACCCGTGCGCGCCCAACACGCTGCTGGACGACGACGGGACCGTCACCGGCCACGTCGACCTCGGGACCCTCGGCGTGGCCGACCGCTGGGCCGACCTCGCGGTCGCCGGCTGGAGCGCGAACTGGAACTACGGGCCGGGCCACGACGAGCACGTCTACGCCGGCTACGGCATCGACCCCGACCCGGTCCGGATCGCCTACTACCGCCTCCTGTGGGACGCGTCGTGAGCGGCGGGACGCTCACCGGACGGCTGCCGTCCGGCGACGACCCCGACGCGCTCGTCGAGGAGTTCACGGCGTGGGCCGGCGACCAGGGGCTCGCGCTGTACCCCCACCAGGAGGAGGCGCTGATCGAGCTCGCGACGGGCTCGCACGTCATCCTGTCGACGCCGACGGGGTCGGGGAAGTCCCTCGCGGGGGTCGCCGCGCACGCGGTCGCGCTCGCGCAGGGCCGGCGCTCGTTCTACACGGCACCGATCAAGGCGCTCGTGAGCGAGAAGTTCTTCGCGCTCGTCGAGGTGTTCGGGTCCGAGAACGTCGGCATGATGACCGGGGACTCGGCGGTCAACGCGTCCGCTCCGATCGTGTGCTGCACGGCCGAGATCCTGGCGAACCTGGCGCTGCGCGACGGCCCGGACGCGGACGTGGGCCTCGTCGTCATGGACGAGTTCCACTACTACGCCGACCCGCAGCGCGGCTGGGCGTGGCAGGTGCCGCTGCTGGAGCTGACGCGCACGCAGATGCTGCTGATGTCCGCGACGCTCGGCGACGTGTCCTTCTTCGAGGAGGACCTGCGCCGGCGCACCGGGCGCGAGGTCGGGGTGGTGGCGAACGCCGAGCGGCCCGTGCCGCTGACGTTCTCCTACGTGGTCGAGCCGCTGCACGAGCTGCTCGACGAGCTGGTGCAGACGCAGCGGGCGCCGGTCTACGTCGTGCACTTCACGCAGAAGGAGGCCGTCGAGCGGGCGCAGTCGCTGCTGTCGACGACGCTCGCGAGCCGGGCGCAGCGCGACGCGATCGCCGACGAGCTCGGCGGCTTCCGGTTCGGGCCCGGGTTCGGGCGCACGCTCTCGCGGCTGCTGCGCCACGGCGTCGGCGTGCACCACGCCGGCATGCTGCCCAAGTACCGGCGGGTCGTGGAGCGGCTCACGCAGAAGGGGCTGCTGCCGGTGGTCTGCGGCACGGACACCCTCGGGGTGGGCATCAACGTGCCGATCCGCACGGTCGTGCTGACGTCGCTGGTCAAGTACGACGGGCAGCGCATGCGGCACCTGTCGGCGCGCGAGTTCCACCAGATCGCGGGGCGAGCCGGGCGCGCGGGGTACGACACGGTCGGCGAGGTCGTCGTCATGGCGCCCGAGCACGTCATCGAGAACCGCAAGGCCCTGGCGCGGGCCGGTGACGACCCGAAGAAGCTGAAGAAGATCGTCCGCAAGCAGGCCCCCGCGGGGCACGTGAACTGGACGGACAAGACCTTCGAGCGGCTGCGCGACGCCCCGCCGGAGCCCCTGACGTCGAGCTTCCACGTCTCGCACGCGATGGTGCTGCACGTGCTGCAGCGCGGCCGGGACGACGTCACCGACCCCGTCGCCGTGATGACGCACCTGCTGACCGACAACCACGAGCCCGAGGGCGCGCGGAGCCGGCACGTGCGGCGCGCGCTGGACGTGTACCGCTCGCTGCGGGCCGGCGGCGTCGTCGAGCGCGCGTGGGTCGACGACCCGTCCGCACCGCGCGGGCGGCGCCGCACGGTGCGCCTGGTGGCGGACCTGCCCGCGAACTTCGCGCTCGACCAGGCCCTGTCGCCGTTCGCCTACGCCGCGCTTGACCTGCTCGACCCGCTGGACCCGGGGTACGCGCACGACGTGGTCTCGGTGCTGGAGGCCACGCTCGACGACCCCCGCCAGGTGCTGGCGGCGCAGGAGAACAAGGCGCGCGGCGAGGCCGTCGCGGCGATGAAGGCCGAGGGCATCGAGTACGAGGAGCGCATGGCGCTGCTCGAGGGCGTCACGTACCCGCGGCCGCTGGCCGAGCTGCTCGAGGCGGCGTTCTCGGCGTACCGGACGAGCAACCCGTGGGTCGCGGACCTGGTCCTGTCGCCGAAGTCCGTGGTCCGCGAGATGCACGAGCGCGCGGCGACGTTCGCCGAGTACGTCCAGGTGTACTCGCTGGACCGCACCGAGGGCGTGCTGCTGCGCTACCTCGCGGACGCGTACCGGGCGCTGCGGCGCACGGTCCCGGAGGACCGGCGCAGCGAGGAGCTCGAGGAGGTCGTCGCCTGGCTGGGCGACCTCGTGCGCCGCACGGACTCGAGCCTGCTCGACGAGTGGGAGCGGCTCGCCCACCCCGAGGACGAGCCGGCCGTGGAGAACGCCGACGACGCCCCGCCGCCGCCCGTCACGGCGGACCCGCGGGTGCTGCGCTCGCTGGTGCGCGGAGCGATGTTCCGGCGCGTCGAGCTGGTCGCGCGCGAGCGGTGGGGCGCCCTGGCCGCGCTCGGCGACGTCGACGCCGACGGCACCGCCTGGGACGCCGACCGGTGGGCCGACGCGATCGACCCCTACTGGGACGACCACGACGAGGTCCTCACCGGGCCCGCGGCCCGCGGTCCCGCCCTGTTCCAGGTGCGCGCCGACGACGCGGCGCGGGTGTGGCACGTGCGGCAGGTCCTCGACGACCCGGCGGGCGACCACGACTGGCGGATCGACGCCGTCGTGGACCTCGCCGCGTCGGACGAGGCCGGCGAGATCCGGCTCAGCGTCGTCGCGGTCGGGGCGCTCTGAGGGGCCGCGGGCACCGGCTGCGGGCGACGCGCGCGGACCGGCCGGTGACCCCGGTGAGGTGAGGCACACCTGCATCGTCGCAGGTCAGGGCAGGCTTTGCTTCGATGACAGATCGTCAGCACGGGCCTACCGTGACCGTATGACGACGATCGGCGAGCACCTGCGCACCCCCCTCGGCACCCCCGCCCCGGGGTCGTCGGCGCGCCCCGACGACGCGCCGCCGGCACCCCACCACGCCGCGCAGCGCCTCAACTGGCTGCGCGCGGGGGTCCTCGGCGCCAACGACGGCATCGTCTCCATCGCCGCGACCGTCGTCGGTGTGGCGGGCGCCGCGGCGTCGACCGCCACGATCGGCCTGGCCGGTGGCGCGGCCCTGCTGGCCGGTGCGCTGTCGATGGCCGCGGGCGAGTACGTGTCCGTCAGCAGCCAGCGCGACGCCGAGCGCGTCGCCGCCGCGGCCGGACGCCCCATCGGCGGCGCCGACTCCGAGGAGGCGTTCACCAACCCCTGGCACGCCGCCCTCGCCTCGCTGCTGGCGTTCACCGCGGGCGGCCTCGTGCCGCTCCTCGTGGTCCTCGCACCCTGGGCCGTGGCGTGGCGCGTGCCGGTGACCTTCGCCGCCGTGCTCGTCGCGCTCGTCCTCACCGGCTGGGCCTCGGCACGGTTCACGGGTGCCTCGCACCGTCGCGCGGTCGCCCGCAACGTCCTCGGGGGCTCCGTCGCGATGGCCGTGACCTACGGCATCGGGACGCTCGTGGGCACGGCGGTCTGACGCCGCGCAGGGCCCCGCGGGCCTAGCCTGGGCCCGTGGTCAGGAAGGACACCCGCGCGAGCGCGGGCACGCCGGCGCTCGCCGCGCTCGTCGCCGCCGGGGTCGTGCACACCGCGCACGCGTACACCCACGACCCCGCGTCGGACCTCGGGTACGGCCTGGAGGCCGCCCACCTGCTCGGGTTCCCGCCCGAGCAGGTGTTCAAGACCCTCGTCGCCGACGTCGAGGGCACGCTGACGGTCGCGGTCGTGCCCGTCACGGGCAGGCTCGACCTCAAGGCGCTCGCGCAGGCGGTCGGCGCCAAGCGCGCCGCCATGGCGGACCCGCGGGCCGCCGAGCGCGCCACAGGGTACGTGGTCGGGGGCATCTCGCCGCTCGGCCAGCGCACCGCGCTGCGCACGGTCGTCGACGAGAGCGTGTGGCTGTTCGACACCGTGCTCGTCTCCGGCGGGCGGCGCGGCCTCGACGTCGAGCTCGCGCCCGACGCCCTGGTCGCCCTCACCGGCGCGGTCGTCGCCGCCGTGGCCGCGGACTGAGCCGTCAGCGCCCGTAGGCGGCGAACGCGCGGTCGGTCGGCACGATCTGCTTGCCGAGCGGCAGCAGCGACACCGGGATGAGCTTGAGGTTCGCGATGCCCATCGGGATGCCGATGATCGACACGAACAGCGGGATCGCCGTCGCGACGTGCCCGATCGCCAGCCACACGCCCGCGACCAGCACCCAGACGACGTTGCCGATCGTGGACCACGCGCCCGCGGTGGGCTTGTCGACGATGGTGCGGCCGAACGGCCAGAGCACGTAGCTGGCGATGCGGAACGAGGCGATGCCGAAGGGGATCGTCACGACGAGCACGCAGCACAGGATGCCGGCCGCGACGTAGCCGAGCGCGAGCCAGGCACCGGCGAACACGAGCCAGATGATGTTGAGCAGGGTCTTCACCCCCTCCACGGTGCCACGCGCCGGGCGCGCACGGGATCCGGGACGGCCCTGAGCGGACCCTGGTCCTGCGGGTACCGTCAGGCTCGTGGCCGACACCCCGCCCCCCGCCGACGTCACCGTCCCCGGGCCCGGTGACGGGGTCCACGGCCCGGACGCCGCACAGGTGGCGCAGCGGCTGGCGACGGTCCGGGCCCGCGTCGCCGGCGCGTGCCGGGCCGCGGGCCGCCCGGTCGACGCCGTGCAGGTGCTGCTCGCGTCGAAGACCATGACGGCCGACGCCGTGCGGGCCGCCCTGCACGCCGACGCCGCGGCCCGGGCAGCCGGCTCCGGCACGGCCCCGGTGCTGCTCGGGGAGAACCGCGTGCAGGAGCTCGTGGCCAAGGCCCCCGCCCTGACGGACCTGGCGCCGCGGTGGCACGTCATCGGGCCGCTGCAGTCCAACAAGGTCAACGCCGCCCTGCGGTGGGCGGCGGCCGTCGAGTCCGTCGCCGACGAGGACCTCGCCCGCCGCCTGTCGGACCGCGTCGCCGGCCGCGCGGACCCCCTGGACGTCTGGGTCCAGGTCAACGTGTCCGGGGAGCCGACGAAGCACGGGACGACGCCCACCGAGGCCGTCGACGTCGCCGTGCGGGTCGCCGCCCTGCCCGGGCTGCGGCTCGCGGGTCTGATGACCGTCGGCGCGCACTCGCCGGACGCCGACGTGGTGCGTGCCGGCTACCGGCTGCTCGCCACGCTGCGCGACGACGTGGTCGCGTCCGGCGCACCCGGCACCGCGCACGCCGGCGGGCTGTCCATGGGCATGAGCCGCGACCTCGAGCTCGCGGTGGCGGAGGGCGCGACCGTCGTGCGCGTCGGCACCGCGGTCTTCGGCTCCCGGCCCGCGCCCACCAGCACCGCGGCGGCGTAGGCGCGGGCCGCGGCGCGACGACGCAGCAGCGGCACGCGCATCGCCTCGCGGCGCTCGATCAGCACGACCCGGCGCAGCGCACGGTCCTCCTCGGGCACGACCCACCCCCCGGCAGACGAAGGTGCCGGCCTGGGCCCCTCCGCCCCGGCCGGCGCAGGTGAGGAGAGTCTCGGCCGCGCCGTGATACATCCGGTGCGAAGATGCCGCCATGCCCTCCCCCGTCGTGCCCGACCCGACCGCCGGCCGACGGCCCCGGTGGGTGTACTCCGTCGGTGCCGAGCCGGACGCCCGTTTCTCGCTCGCCAACGAGCGCACCTTCCTCGCCTGGGTCCGCACGGCGCTGGCGCTGCTCGCCGCGGGTGTCGCCCTCGAGGCCCTCGCCCTGCCGATCCACCCGGGGCTGCGCCTCGCGGCGGCGGTGGTCCTCGTCGTGCTGGGCGCGGTCGCGGCGCCGGCCGCGTGGATCGGCTGGGCACGTGCCGAGCGGGCCATGCGGCGGGGCGACGCCCTGCCGGCACCGACGTCGTTCGCCGTGCTCGTCGTCGGGGTCGCCCTGGCGGGGGTGCTCGTGCTGCTCGGGGTGCTCCTGGCATGAGCGGCAGCGAGGCCGGGCTGCCGCCGGGGCGGCCCGCCGGGCCCGCCGCCGACCCGCTGGCCGCCGAACGGACCGCGCTCGCGTGGCGGCGCACGGCGCTCGCGCTGCTCGGCGGGTCGCTGGCCGCGGGGCGGCTGCTGCAGCCCACGCTCGGCGGGGCGGCGTGGGGCGTCGCGGGCGTCGGGGTCGTCCTGGCCGTGCTCGTCCTCGCCGTCGCCCACCGGCGCCGCGTCCTGGCACGGGCGGACGCCCGCGACCCCGCGCACCCGCACGGCGTCGTGGGGGGCGGCCGGCTCGTCACCGTGACGGCCGCGGGCACCGCGCTGCTGGGGCTGTGCGGCGTCCTCCTGGTCGCGCGCGGCTGACACCGCTCCCCCGCGCCCGGTCCGGCAGACCCGTCAGGGCACGCGCGCGGTCCACACCGGGTCGTCGAACTTGGTCGCGACGAGCTCGAGGGAGCGGGCGACCTCCGCGGGACGCAGGGTGTCGTCGACCGTGCGGAAGCGTCCGCGGAAGTGCGCGACGAACGCGTCGATCACCTGCTCGCGCGGCATCTGCGTCTGCGAGCGCACCGGGTCGACGCGCTTGTTCGCCGAGCGGGTGCCCTTGTCGGAGAGCTTCTCGCGGCCGATGCGCAGCACCTCGAGCATCTTGTCGGCGTCGATGTCGTACGACATCGTCACGTGGTGCAGCACCGCGCCGCCGGCGAGGCGCTTCTGCGCGGACCCGGCGAGCTTGCCCGCGGGCGACGCGATGTCGTTCAGGCCCGTGAGGCTCGCGGCGACGCCGACGTCGGCGAGCGCCCCGAGCACCCACTGGTTGAGGAACGCGTACGACGCCTCGAACGTCATGCCGTCCACGAGGGACGCGGGCACGACGAGGGAGAACGTGATGCAGTTGCCGGCCTCCATGAACATCGCGCCGCCCCCGGAGATCCGACGGACGACGGTCACGCCGTGGCGCTGGGCGGCGTCGAGGTCGACCTCGTTGCGCAGGGACTGGAACGAGCCGATGACCACGGCGGGCTCCTCCCACTCCCAGAACCGCAGCGTCGCCCCGCGGCGGCCGGCCGCGAGCTCCTCGGCGAGCACCTGGTCGAGGGCGGCGTGCTGCGCGGGCGGCATCGGCCCGGGCAGCAGGAGGGCGAACTCGTGGTCGTCCCACGACGTCGACAGGCCCAGCGCGCGGCGCACGGCGACGGCGACCGCGCGGGTGTCGAACCCGACCATCGCGACGGGGGCGGCGAGACGGCCCTGGTCCTGAGCGAGCGTCAGGGCGTCGTCGAGCACCTGGGCGAGCTGGCCGACGGTCGCGTCCGCGGCCACGCCGTCGAGCGCCGCGGCGAGCACGTCCAGCGCCTCGTCCGGCTCGAGGAAGAAGTCCCCGCTCAGCGCCACGTCGCGCAGCCGGCCGTCGACCACGTCGACGTCGACCACGACCATCTTGCCCTCGGGGACCTTGTACGCACCGTGCACGCCCCCACCCTAGGCGCGCGCGGCCACGGGTCCCCGGGACCGTCGCCTCAGCCCGTGGGGGCGGGCGTGGCGGTGGCGGCCTGGGCCGCCACCGCGCTGCGCGCGCGCTCCTGGACGACGGCGCTGACCTCGACGGGGTCGCCGAGCACGGCGGGCGGGTCCTCGACGGCCTCCGGGTCCAGCGCCGTCGCCGTCCAGGACACCAGGGCGTTGCCGACGAGGACGTAGCCGCGGTACTGGGCCCGCACGTCGTCGCCGTCGTCGACCGTGGCTTCCTGCACGATGCCCGGGTAGACGCCGCGGCCCTCGATCGCCGGCTCGGTGGTCCACACGGACCGCTGCGTCGCGGCGGCCGTCGTCGGGCTCGGGCTCGCGCCCTGCGGGGCCTCGTCGGGCGCGTCCGCCAGCACGTACCGCGGGCAGGCGTCGACCGCGGTCACGAGTTCGCGGAACGCGTCCCGGGCCGACTGCTGGGAGCCGAGCACGACGACCTCCTGGGTCACCTCCAGCGCGTCGTTCTCCCACCACTGCGCGTCGTACGCGTCCGGGGCCCGGCCGACGACGGAGAGCGCGACGGTGCAGGCGGGCGGCGTCACCGCGGCGCCGTCCGGCAGCCCCCAGGCGAGGTCGCCGGGCTCGACGGTGCGCCGCACGCCGTCGGCGGCGCCGGGCAGCGCACCCTCGACGTCGCGGCGTGTGAGCAGCAGGGAGCCGAGCGTGTCCTCGTCGAACGACGCGCCGTCGCCGGGCAGCGTGGCGGCCGGCGTGGGCGTCCCGGTGGACGGGTCGGGCGCGGTCGCCGTGGTCACCGGCGGCGGGGCCGCGTCACCGGTGTTCCACGGCTGGGTCACGCCCACGCCGAGGACCAGCAGCGCGAGGAGCACGAGCACGAGCACCCACGTGCCGCCCCGGCTGTGCGCCCGCCACCCGTGCGCCGGCCACTCGCCGTCCTCCGGCGCCCCGCGGGCTGGCTCGAGGCTGGACGGGCCGGGGTCCGTGCCGGACACGGGGTGCTCCTCTCGCGGTGGGCGGGTCGCCACCCGCTGAAGGCTAGGCCGTCCGGCGGGCCGACGCGCGGTCCACGCTCAGCGCGGCGCGACGCCGTGGTGGCGCAGGCCCCAGATGGTCGAGTCGGTCAGCGCCTCCCACGACGCCTCGATGAGGTTGGGCCCGACCCCGACGGTGCTCCACGACGTCTCGCCGTCGGTCGTCTCGATGAGCACCCGGGTGACCGCGTCGGTGCCGTGCATCTGGTCGAGGATCCGGACCTTGAAGTCGATGAGCTCGAACTCGCCGAGCTCGGGGTACACGCGCAGGAGCGCCTGCCGCAGGGCGTGGTCGAGGGCGTTGACGGGCCCGTTCCCCTCCCCGGTGCTGACGATCCGCTCCCCGCCGGCATGCAGCTTGACGGTCGCCTCGGCCGTGGCGGGCGTGCCGCGGCCGCCGTTGCGCTCGACGATCGCGCGCCACGACTCGACCCGGAAGTACGTGGGCCGCCGGCCCTCGACCTCCTCGACGAGCAGGAGCTCGAACGACGCGTCGGCGGCCTCGAACGTGTAGCCGTTGGCCTCGGAGTCCTTGACGCGGTGGGTGAGGCGCGCCAGGACGTCGGGGTGCTCGGCGAGGTCGTACCCGAGCTGGCGACCCTTGAGCTCGATGGACGCGCGCCCGGCCATGTCGGACACGAGCATGCGCATGTCGTTGCCGACGAGGCCCGGGTCGGTGTGCTGGTAGAGGTCCGGGTCGACCTTGATCGCGGAGGCGTGCAGCCCGGCCTTGTGGGCGAACGCGCTCGCGCCGACGTACGGCTGGCGCGCGAACGGCGAGATGTTGGTGAGCTCGCTGATGGCGTGCGCGATGCGCGTCAGCTCGGCGAGCCCGCCGGGGACGCCCTCGGTGCGCGCGAGCACGGGGCGTCCGAGCTTGAGCTCGAGGTTGGCCACGACCGAGAGCAGGTCGGCGTTGCCGGTGCGCTCGCCGTAGCCGTTGACGGTGCCCTGCACGTGCGCGCAGCCGGCCTCGACCGCGGCGAGGGTGTTGGCGACCGCACACCCGGAGTCGTTGTGGGCGTGCATGCCGAGCACCGCGGCGGGCCCGACGTGGGCGCGCAGGTCGAGGACGACCTCGCGGACCTGGTCGGGCAGCATGCCGCCGTTCGTGTCGCACAGCGCGACGACCTCGGCACCCGCCTCGAACGCGGCGAGCACGGCGGCGCGCGCGTACGCGGCGTCGACCGCGAACCCGTCGAAGAAGTGCTCGGCGTCCACGACGACGCGCCGGCCCTCGCGGCGCAGGAACGTCACGGTGTCGGTGATCATCGCGAGGTTCTCGTCCGGTGTGGTGCGCAGCGCGCGCTCCACGTGGCGCACGTCGGACTTGGCGACGACGGTCACGACCGACGCCTCGGAGTCCACCAGGGCCCGGACCTGCGGGTCGTCCACCGCCCGGGTGCCGGGCTTGCGGGTGGCGCCGAACGCCGCGAGCTCGGCGTTGCGCAGGTCGAGCTCCTTGGCGGCCCGCTTGAAGAACTCCGTGTCCTTGGGGACGGCGCCCGGCCAGCCGCCCTCGATGAACCCCACGCCGAGCTCGTCGAGCAGCGGGGCGATCGCGAGCTTGTCCGCGACGGAGAGGTTGATGCCCTCCTGCTGGGCGCCGTCGCGCAGCGTGGTGTCGTAGACGTGGAAGGTCGGGTCGGTCACGGCGAGCTCCTCGGGGGCGTGCGGCGCGGGTGTCGACGTCGGCGGCCGGCAGGGGTGTGCCGGTCCCGTCGCGACGGCTCCGACCGGCGGGGGTGGTGCCGGGCGGACCATCGTGTCCCAACAAAAAGACCCCCCGGGGTACGGGAGGTCTGCGCGTCGGACGTGTCGTCCGACGCGCTACGCGATGATGAGCGTGAAGCGGGTCACACCGCGATCGTCGCACACGGCGGGCAGCACCGGCACGTCGTCCAGCTGGTGGGACGGATGTCCGTGGGGCGGGCGGGCCCGCCCCACGGACGACGTCAGACGAGCCGGTGCATCCAGCCGTGCCGGTCGGTCGCCCGGCCGTACTGGATGTCCGTGAGCTCGGCGCGCACGCGCATCGTCACCGGGCCGGCGGCACCGTCTCCGACGGTGTGGTCGAAGCCCTCGCCGGCGAGGCGGCCGATCGGCGTGACGACCGCGGCCGTGCCGCACGCGAAGACCTCGGTCACGGACCCGTCCGCCAGGCCCGCCAGCAGCGTCGCCAGCGGGACGTCGGCCTCGGACACCTCGTGCCCGGCGTCGGTCAGGATCTGCACGATGGACGAGCGCGTGACGCCCTCGAGGATCGAGCCGGACAGGGCGGGCGTGACCACGCGACCGTCGGCGTGCACGACGAACACGTTCATCCCGCCGAGCTCCTCGAGGAGCGTGTTCGTCGACGCGTCGAGGAAGCAGACCTGCTCGAAGCCCTTGGCGTAGGCCTCCTGCTGCGGCAGCAGGCTCGCGGCGTAGTTGCCGCCGCACTTGGCCGCCCCCGTGCCGCCGGCGCCGGCGCGGTGGTGCTCCTGCGAGACCCAGATCGCGACGGGCTGGACCCCGCCCGCGAAGTACGGGCCGACGGGCGAGGCGATGACGAGGAACTCGGCCTCGAGCGACGGACGGACCCCGAGGAAGCTCTCGGAGGCGTACATGAACGGCCGCAGGTAGAGGCTCGTCTCCTCCCCCGACGGCACCCACGGCTCGTCGACGCCGACGAGCGCGGCGATCGCACCGAGGAAGTCGTCGGTGGCGAGCTCGGGCAGCGCGAGGCGGCGGGCGGAGCGCTGGAACCGCTCGGCGTTGGCCTGGGGGCGGAACGTCCAGACGCTGCCGTCGGGGTACCGGTACGCCTTGAGACCCTCGAAGATCTCCTGCGCGTAGTGCAGCACCGCCGTCGCGGGGTCGAGCTGGAGGGGGCCGTAGGGCTCGACCCGCCGGCCGTGCCAGCCGTCGGCCTGCGACCAGCTGATCCGGGACATGTGCTCGGTGAACACCGTGCCGAAGCGCGGGGCGGCGAGCGCGGCGGCCCGCTCCGCGTCGGGGACGGGCGCGGTCGTGCGGCGGACCGCGAACGCCGGGGCGGACGTGGGGGACGCGAGAGTGCTCATCAGGGGCCTTTCACCAGGGTCGACGTCGACGGTACCGGTGCGGACGGCCGGGTGGACAGGTGCGGCGCGCGGGCGCCGGCCCGGTGACGGTCAGCCGGCGACGCGCGCGGCGAGCTCGGCACCCACCTCGGCCGTCGACCGTACTCGCCCGGCCGTGCCGCGCTCGGCGAGGTCGGCGGCGACCGCGGCCTCGACGCGCGCGGCGGCGTCGGGCAGGCCGAGGTGGTCGAGCAGCATCGCGACCGACAGGACGGTCGCCGTCGGGTCGGCCTTGCCCTGGCCCGCGATGTCGGGGGCGGAGCCGTGCACGGGCTCGAACATGCTGGGAGCCGTGCGGTCGGGGTTGATGTTGGCGGACGCGGCCAGGCCGATCCCGCCGGTGATCGCCGCCGCGAGGTCGGTGAGGATGTCGCCGAACAGGTTGTCGGTGACGATGACGTCGAACCGGGACGGGTTCGTGACGAGGAAGATCGTCGCGGCGTCGACGTGCAGGTAGTCCACGGTCACGTCGGGGAACTCGGCGTTGACCGCGTCGACGGTGCGCCGCCACAGGTGGCCGGCGTGCACCAGCACGTTGTGCTTGTGCACCAGCGTGAGCTTCTTGCGCGGACGGGCGGCGGCGCGGGCGAACGCGTCGCGCACGACGCGCTCGACGCCGAACGCGGTGTTGACGCTGACCTCGTTGGCCACCTCGTGCGGGGTCCCGACGCGGATCGCGCCGCCGTTGCCGACGTAGGGGCCCTCGGTGCCCTCGCGCACCACGACGAAGTCGACCTCGCCGGGGGCGGCCAGCGGGGAGGTGACGCCGGGGAAGAGCTTGCCCGGGCGCAGGTTGACGTAGTGGTCCAGCGCGAACCGCAGCCGCAGCAGCAGGCCGCGCTCGAGGACGCCCGACGGGACGCCGGGGTCGCCGATGGCGCCGAGCAGGATGGCGTCGTGGCCGCGGATCGCGGCGAGGTCCTCGTCCGTGAGGGTCTGACCCGTGGCGTGCCAGCGGCGCGCGCCGAGGTCGAAGTCCGTGGTGGTGACGGTCGTGCCGGTGCCGCGCAGCGCCTGCTCCAGCACGAGCAGGCCCTGCTCGACGACCTCGGTCCCGATGCCGTCGCCGGGCACCACGGCCAGCCGCAGGGACGGTGGGACGACGCGGTCGCTCATGCCGACCACCCTAGCCACGCGTCCACGCACCGGACACCTCGTCTCACCTGACGATCACCGCCCCACCCCGCCCCGTCGCGCCCGCGCGCGTCAGCGTCGCGGGTACACGACCTCGAACCGCTCGGTCACGACAGGCATCGCCGTGGTGAACCGGTCGTCGCCCAGCACCCGGCGCCAGTACCGCTCGTGCTCGGCCCTCCACGACGCGAGCGACAGGTCGTCCTCGCCCTCCGCGGCCGCGAACGCCTCGTCGACCTGGTCGAACGGGACCACGACGACCTCGGTGGTGCGCAGCAGCGCCCGCGGCTCCCCCGTGCCGTCCGTGACGATCGACAGCTCGCCGCGCCGCGGGAGCGCCACACCCTCGTCCTCGATCTCGGCCAGCGCGGTCGACGTGCCGGTCTTGCGCCCCTCGAGCACGAGCGCCAGCAGCTGGTCGGCCAGGGCCGGCGAGTCCCCGAAGGACCACGACGGCGGCGGGACGACGTCGCGCACGAGCTCGCCGAGCACGCTGTCGAGCTTGCCCTGGCCGAGGTGGCCGCGGGCGGCCTCCCAGAAGGCCTGGATGCGGGTGTCGTCGACGCCGTCGGCGGCCTGGTCCGTGCTCGGTCCGGTCATGCGCCCATCCTCGCCGAAACAGCCGCGGCGCACCCGGTCGGACGACCGGGTGCGCCGCGGCGGCGTCAGGCTCAGCGCGCCGCCGAGCCCTCCGTGTAGTCGGAGTCCGACGGCTTGACCCAGGCGAACAGCTTGCGCAGCTCCTGGCCGACCGGCTCGATGGGGTGGTTCTGGCCCTTGGCGCGCAGCGCGGCGAACTCGGGCGCCCCGGCGTCCTGGTCGTCGATGAACCGCTGCGCGAAGGCACCGTTCTGGATGTCCGCGAGCACGGCCTGCATGTTCGCCTTGACGTCGGGCGTGATGACCCGCGGGCCGGAGACGTAGTCGCCGTACTCCGCCGTGTCGGAGACCGACCAGCGCTGCTTGGTGATGCCGCCCTCGAAGATGAGGTCGACGATGAGCTTGAGCTCGTGCAGCACCTCGAAGTACGCGACCTCGGGCTGGTAGCCGGCCTCGGTGAGGGTCTCGAACCCGTACTGGATCAGCTGGGACACGCCGCCGCAGAGCACGGCCTGCTCGCCGAAGAGGTCGGTCTCCGTCTCCTCGGTGAACGTCGTCTTGATGCCGGCCGCGCGCAGGCCGCCGATGGCCTTGGCGTAGGACAGCGCGAGCGCCCACGCCGCGCCCGACGCGTCCTGCTCGACCGCGACGATCACGGGCACGCCGCGCCCGTCGACGTACTCGCGCCGCACGAGGTGGCCGGGGCCCTTGGGGGCGACCATCAGCACGTCGTGACCCGCGGCGGGCTTGATGTAGCCGAAGCGGATGTTGAAGCCGTGGCCGAACACCAGGGCGGCGCCCTCGGCGAGGTTCGGCTCGATCTCGTCGCGGTACACGTGCCGCTGGACCTGGTCGGGCGCCAGGATCACGACGACGTCGGCACCCGCCACGGCCTGCGCGACCGTGGCGACCTTGAGGCCCTCGTTCTCGGCCTTGGCCCGCGACGCGGAGCCCTCGCGCAGGCCGACGGTGACGTCGACGCCGGAGTCGCGCAGGTTCAGCGAGTGCGCGTGCCCCTGGCTGCCGTAGCCGATGACGGCGACCTTCTTGGACTGGATGACCGACAGGTCGGCGTCGTCGTCGTAGAACAGCTCAGCCACGGTGGTTCTCCTCGGTTCTCTGGCGTTACGGGGATGCGGGGAAACGGGTGGGGGTCGTCAGGCCGAGCGGCCGACGCGCTCGAGCGCACGGTCGGTGATGGACCGCGAGCCGCGGCCGATGGCGACGGTGCCGGACTGCACGATCTCACGGATGCCGAACGGCTCGAGGGCCGCGAGCAGCGCCTCGAGCTTGCCCGGGCCGCCGGTCGCCTCGACGACGACCGTGTCGGGCACGACGTCGACGACGTGCGCCCGGAACAGCTGGACCACCTCGAGCACGTGCGTGCGCTGCGAGACGTCGGCCTTGACCTTGACGAGCAGCAGCTCGCGCTGCACGGACGCGGCGTCCTCGAGCTCGACGATCTTGATGACGTTGATCAGCTTGTTGAGCTGCTTGGTCACCTGCTCCAGGGGCAGCGCGTCGACGTCGACGACCACGGTGATGCGGCTGATCTCGTCGTGCTCCGTGGGGCCCACGGCGAGGGAGTGGATGTTGAACGAGCGGCGCGCGAACAGGCCGGCGACGCGCGTGAGCACGCCGGGCTTGTTCTCGACGAGGACGGACAGGGTGTGGCGGGTCATGGCTCGGCTTCCTTCCTCAGTCCTCGCGGTCCCACGCGGGGCTGATGCCCCGCGCGTACTGGATGTCGTCGTTGCTCACGCCGGCGGCGACCATCGGCCACACCATCGCGTCGCGCGACACCGTGAAGTCCACGACGACGGGCTGGTCGTCGATCTCCATGGCGCGGCGGATCGTGGCGTCCACGTCCGCCTTCGACTCGCAGCGCAGGCCCACCGCGCCGTACGCGTCGGCGAGCTTGACGAAGTCGGGCACGCGGGCGGTGCCGTGGCCGGTGTGCAGGTCGGTGTTGGAGTAGCGGGACTCGTAGAACAGGGTCTGCCACTGCCGCACCATGCCGAGCGAGCTGTTGTTGATCACCGCGACCTTGATGGGGATCTCGTTGATCGTGCAGGTGGCGAGCTCCTGGTTGGTCATCTGGAAGCAGCCGTCGCCGTCGATCGCCCACACCGTGCGCGAGGGGTCGCCCACCTTGGCGCCCATGGCCGCGGGCACCGCGAAGCCCATGGTGCCCAGGCCGCCGGAGTTGATCCAGGACGCCGGCCGCTCGTAGCGGATGAACTGCGACGCCCACATCTGGTGCTGGCCGACACCGGCGACGAACACCGACTCCGGCCCGGAGATCTCGCCGATGCGCGAGATCACGTGCTGCGGCGCGAGCAGGCCGTCGGTCGGCTCGTCGTAGCCCAGCGGGAACGTCTCGCGCCACGCGTCGAGCTGGCGCCACCAGGCCTCGAGGTCCGGGCGGCCGTGCTGGGCGTGCTCGCGCTCGAGCTCGGGCAGCAGGTCGCCGATCACCTCGCGCAGGTCGCCGACGATCGGCACGTCGACGCGGCGGTTCTTGCCGATCTCGGCGGGGTCGATGTCGGCGTGGACGACCGCGGCGTTCGGCGCGAAGCTCGACAGCTTGCCGGTGACGCGGTCGTCGAACCGCGCCCCGAGCGCCACCACGAGGTCCGCCTTCTGCAGCGCGGCCACCGCGGCGACGGTGCCGTGCATGCCGGGCATGCCCAGGTGCTGCGGGTGCGAGTCGGGCAGCGCGCCGCGGGCCATCAGCGTGGTCACGGCAGGTGCGCCCGACAGGTCGGTGAGCCGGCGGAGCAGGTCCGACGCCCCGGCGCGGATCACGCCGCCGCCGACGTACAGCACCGGTCGGCGCGCGGTCGCGAGCAGGCGGGCCGCCTCGCGGATCTGCTTGCTGTGCGGCTTGGTGACGGGCCGGTACCCGGGCAGCGCGATCTCCTGCGGCCACGTGAACGTGGTGCGCGACTGCATGGCGGACTTGGCGATGTCGACGAGCACGGGCCCGGGACGCCCGGTCGAGGCGATGTGGAACGCCTCGGCGATGGTGCGGGCGATGTCGTCGGGGTCGGTGACGAGGTAGTTGTGCTTGGTCACCGGCAACGTGATGCCGAGGATGTCGGCCTCCTGGAACGCGTCCGTGCCGATGAGCGACGCGCCCACCTGCCCGGTGATCGCCACCAGCGGGACCGAGTCCATGTGCGCGTCGGCGATCGCGGTGACCAGGTTGGTCGCCCCGGGCCCCGAGGTCGCCATGGTGACGCCGACCTTGCCGGAGGTGTACGCGTAGCCGGCCGCCGCGTGGCCGCCGCCCTGCTCGTGCCGCACGAGCACGTGCCGCAGGCGGGTGGAGTCCATCAGCGGGTCGTACGTGGGCAGGATCGCGCCGCCGGGGATGCCGAAGACGACCTCGACCCCGGCCTCCTCGAGCGAGCGGACGATCGCCTGGGCACCCGTGACGTCCTCGGGGCCGATGCGCTGCGTCACGACGGGGACGGCGTCCGTCGTAGGTCGGGCCGTGGTGTCGGCGGGCCGCACGGGGCGGGCCGCCGTGCGCGGCGGTGCGGGGTGGGGACCCTGGACCATCGTCGTCTCCTGCGGGTCGGTGGCGGGTGAGGGCTGGGCCCGTGGTGGTGCGGGCCCGGACACGACAAAGCCCCTCGGCCCCGGGCACCGGGGCGGACGAGGGGCGAGCGCGCGGACAGCAGACCTGGGTCGGACGGCGTCAGCCGGCGCGCTCCGGGGCTACTACGAGGATCGTCTGCACGTCGGCGACACTACGCCGCTCCCCGCGCGCTGTCACATCCCCCGGCCGCCGTCTCACATCGTGGTTCACCGTTTCGCATGCCGGTCGCCCCGCGCGGTGGCGCCCAGGTCGTCGCGGCACGGCGGCGAGCGCGCCTGCGCGCCGACCGCGACCGCCCGACCTACTGTGGACGGCAGACGGACAGCCCCGGCGGACGCCGGGACCAGGACGGGGGTGGCACGTGACCAGGACCGCAGGACGTGGCAGGACGGGCGCCGCGGCGGTGCTCGCGCTCGGGGTGACGCTCACCGGCTGCGCGGGGCAGGCCGAGCCGGCGGCGTCGGGCACCAGCCTGCCCGCGAGCGCGTCCCCCGCACCGACCACCCCGACGCCGTCCCCCGACGACGACGGCACGGTCGCGCCCGACGACGACGTGGTGGGCACCGCCTTCGCACCCGTCGGCGACGAGCTCACGGCCGAGCCCGCCGCGGACTCGTTCCTCACCGTCGTTGACGTCCGCACCGGGGAGCACGACGGGTACGACCGCGTCGTGTACGAGCTCGCGGGCGAGGGCCTGCCGGGCTGGCGGGTCGGCTACGTCGACGAGGCCGTCGAGGACCCCTCGGGCGAGGTCGTCGACGTCGACGGCGACGCCACCCTCGAGGTGTGGGTCACCGGCACCGGGTACCCGTTCGACACCGGCCACGAGGAGTTCGCCGAGGACCTGCGCCCCGGTGCGGGCGACGTCGAGCACGTCACCCGGCCGCTGACGTTCGAGGGCATGACGCAGTCGTTCGTCGGCCTCGACGAGCAGCGGCCGTTCCGGGTCACCCTGCTGGAGGACCCGGTGCGCGTCGTCGTCGACGTCCAGGACGACTGACCGGCGTCAGGCGCGCCGGAGCACCAGGGCCTCCCAGGGGGACAGCGTCACGGCGCCGTCGCGCACCACGGCCGGCTCGGGCACGTTGCCGAGCACGAGCTCGCCCCAGCCGTCGCCCACCTCGGCACGCTGCTCCTCGCCGGAGAAGTTGCCGAGCACCAGCAGCGCGTCGTCGCCGAGGGCGCGGGTGAACGCGTAGACGTGCGGGTGGTCGGGCAGCAGGAGCGTGAAGTCCCCCAGGCGCACCACCTCGTCCTCGTGCCGCAGCGCGTGCAGCCGCCGGTAGTGGTGCAGCACCGACGCGGGGTCCGCACGCTCGGCCTCCGCGTTGACGTGCGTGTGGTTCGCGGTCACCGGCAGCCACGGCTCGCCGGTCGTGAAGCCCGCGTGGGGCCCTGCGTCCCACTGCACCGGCGTGCGCGCGTTGTCGCGGCTCGCCGCGGCCAGGCCCGCGAGCAGCTGCTCGTCGCTCACGTGGCCCGCCGCGCGGGCGTCGTGGGCGTGCCGCAGGGACTCGATGTCGCGGTAGTCGTCCAGGGACGTGAAGCCCGCGTTCGTCATCCCGAGCTCCTCGCCCTGGTAGACGTACGGCGTCCCGCGGTGCAGGTGCAGCACGGTGGCGAGCATGGTCGCCGACTCGCGGCGGTAGGCACCGTCGTCGCCGAACCGGGACACGATGCGCGGCTGGTCGTGGTTGTCCCAGTACAGCGCGTTCCAGCCGACGTCCTGCAGGCCGGCCTGCCAGCGCGCCATCGTGGCCTTCAGCTCGCGCAGGTCGAGCGGCACGGGGTCGAACTTGCCGCCGGGGCCGTGGTCGAGGCCCACGTGCTCGAACGTGAACACCATGTCGAGCTCGCCGCGCGCGGGGTCGGAGAACAGCACGGCGTCGTCGACCGTGGCGCCCGGCGTCTCGCCGACGAGGAGCAGCCCGGCGCGCCGGCCGGCGAAGACCTCGCGGTGCATCTCCTGGAGGTACTCGTGCAGCCGCGGGCCGTTGGTCGAGCCCGCGCCCTGCGGCGCGAGGCGCCCGTCGCCCGCGGGCGCGTCGGACAGCTCGCCGTGGTCGTCCACGTGCTTGGAGATGAGGTTGATGACGTCCATCCGGAACCCGTCGACGCCCCGGTCGAGCCACCAGCGCATCATCGCGTAGACGGCCTCGCGGACCTGCGGGTTCTCCCAGTTGAGGTCCGGCTGCTTGCGGCTGAACAGGTGCAGGTAGTACTCCCCCGTCGCCTCGTCGAGCTCCCAGGCGGGCCCGGAGAAGAACGAGCCCCAGTTCGTCGGCTCGGCGCCGGGGGTGCCGGGGGCCATGCCGGGGCGGGCGGGACGCCACCAGTACCAGTCGCGCTTCGGGCTGCCGACGGACGAGCGCGACTCGACGAACCAGGGGTGCTCGTCGCTGGTGTGGTTGACGACGAGGTCCATGACGACCTTGATGCCGCGCGCGTGCAGCGCGGCGACCACCTCGTCGAGGTCCTCGAGCGTGCCGAACACCGGGTCGACGTCCTGGTAGTCGCTGATGTCGTAGCCGTTGTCGTCCTGCGGGCTGCGGTACAGCGGGGAGAACCAGACCACGTCGACGCCGAGCCACGCGAGGTGGTCGACGCGCTGGAGCACGCCCCGCAGGTCGCCCACGCCGTCGCCGTCGCTGTCCTGGAACGACCGCGGGTAGATCTGGTAGACGACGGCTCCCGTCCACCAGGGTGCGTCCTCGCGCGTGAAGGTCATGCCGGTTCCTCCCGGGGTCCGATGGCTCCCCCGACCCTTCCAGCCGGCGCGCCCGGCCGCACCCGGTGCGTGCCGCCGGTCGGAGCTCAGGTGGTGGCACCGCGGGCGCCGGAGAGGACCAGCGCGGCCACGCACAGGAGCGCCACGGCCATCGCCAGCGTGAAGGGGAGCCGGCTGCGCTCGCGCCGCAGCCCGACGGCACCGGCCGCCACGGCCGTGAGCACCGCCGCGGCACCGACCACCGCACCGGCGGGCGCGGGCGGACCGGGCGGGCCGAGCACGGCGACCAGCACCGCGAGCGCCAGCACGGCGGGCGCCAGCACGCCGGTGGTGCGACGGCCCAGCCGGTGGGGCAGGCCCCGGACGCCCGTCGCGGCGTCGTCCTCCAGGTCGGGCAGCACGTTGGCCAGGTGCGCGCCCACGCCGAGCAGCGCACCGACGGCGAGCAGCCAGCCGGCCGGGAGCGCGGGGCCGGGCAGCGCCAGCACGACGAACGCGGGCAGCAGGGCGAACGCGACCGCGTAGGGCACCCAGGACGCCGCCGTGGACTTCAGCCGGACGTTGTAGGCCCAGCCCATCGCCACCACACCGAGGTGCGCGGCCGCGGCCGCCGGCCCGGCGAGCGCCGACGCGGCGACGGACACGGCGAGGGCCGCGACGGCCGCGGTGCGCAGGGCCGCAGCCGTGACGGCACCCTGCACGACCGGCTTGTCGGTGCGGCCCGCCGCACGGTCGCGGGCCGCGTCGACCCAGTCGTTGGACCAGCCGATCGACAGCTGGCCGGTCAGCACGACGAGCAGCACGAGCAGCACCGTGGGGGCGTCGGCGCCGAGCCCGACGGCCAGCGCCGCGCTCAGCGCGGTCACCACCACGGTGGGGCCGGGGTGGCAGGCGCGGGCGAGCGCCGCGGCGGTCGCGGCGCTCGCACCGCCGCCCGACGACGACCGCCGACGCGTCGGGGAGGTCGGCGGCTGAGGCACAGGGCGACGGTATCCCCCGCGGACCGACGGCGGAGGTCGGGCGCCCCACCGGGCGGGCCGCGTCCGCCGGTGCGACGATGCCGGGATGTCCCAGGTCCTCGCCGTCGCCACCGCCCTGCCCGGGCCCGCGCACGCCCAGGCCGACATCACGCGCGTGACCGCACCGCTCGTCGCCGGGGACGACGAGCGCGCCGCGACGCTCCTGCGGCGCCTGCACGCCGGCTGCGAGGTCGCCACGCGGCACACCGTGCTGCCGCTCGACCGGTACCCGCACGTGCGGGGGTTCAGCGAGGCCAACGACCTGTACCTGGAGCTCGGCACCGGCCTGGCGGCCCAGGCCGCCGCTGCCGCGCTCGGGCGGGCGGGCGTCGCGCCGGCCGACGTCGACCTCGTGCTCTTCACCTCGGTGACGGGCATCGGCGCCCCCTCGGTCGACGCCGCGCTGGTCGGGCTGCTCGGCATGCGCAGCGACGTGCGCCGTGTGCCGACCTTCGGTCTGGGCTGCGCGGGAGGGGCGGCGGGGCTGGCACGCGTGCACGACCACCTCGTCGGCCACCCGCAGGACGTCGCCCTGCTCGTCAGCCTGGAGCTGTGCTCGTTGACCCTGCAGCACGGGGACAGCGACCCGGCGAACCTCGTCGCGAGCGGCCTGTTCGGCGACGGCGCGGCGGCGGCCGTGGTCGTGGGCCGTGACCACCCACGGGCGGCCGGCGCGGCCGGGCCCACGGTCGTCGCGTCGCGCAGCCGGCTGTACCCGGGGACGGCCGGCGACCTCGGGTGGCGGGTCGGGGCGTCCGGCTTCCGCATCGTGCTGTCCCCCGGACTTCCCGACGTCGTCCGCGCCGAGCTCGCCCCCGACGTCGAGGGTCTGCTCGCGGCGCACGGGCTCAAGACGGGCGACGTGACGCGCTGGGTCGTGCACGCGGGCGGTCCCCGCATCCTCGACGCCGTCGAGGGCGCGCTGGGCCTGCCGCCCGAGGCGCTGGCCACGAGCCGCGCGTCCCTGGCCGCCGTGGGCAACCTGTCGTCGGCGTCCGTGCTGGACGTGCTCGACCGCACGCTCGCCGCGGGCACCCCGCCCGGGTCGCCCGGGGTCGTGCTCGCGTTCGGGCCCGGGGTGAGCGCCGAGGTGGTGCTCCTGCGCTGGTCCACGGGAGGATGACGCCCGTGCTGACCCTGTACCTGGTCGTCGTGGGCCTCACGGCCGTCGAGCGGCTCGCCGAGCTCGTCGTCTCCACGCGGCACGCCCGCTGGTCGTTCGCCCGGGGCGGGGTCGAGAGCGGCCGCGGGCACTTCCCGGCCATGGTGGCGCTGCACACCGGGCTCCTGGTCGCGTGCGTCGTCGAGGTGCTCGTCGCGGACCGCCCGTTCCTGCCCTGGCTGGGCTGGCCCGCCCTGGTCCTCGTGGTCGCGAGCCAGGCGCTGCGGTGGTGGTGCATCGGCACGCTCGGCGAGCGGTGGAACACCCGCGTGATCGTGGTGCCCGGGCTGCCGCTGGTCGACCGGGGCCCGTACCGGTGGCTGCGGCACCCCAACTACGTCGCGGTCGTGGTCGAGGGGCTGGCGCTGCCGCTCGTGCACACGGCGTGGGTGACGGCGGTCGCGTTCACCGTGCTCAACGCGGTCCTGCTGCTGCGGTTCCGCATCCCCGCCGAGGAGCGCGCCCTGCAGGCCGTGCACGAGCCGGTCTGAGCACGGTGCCCGGCGCCGGACGCAGCCCTGGGCCCCGCCCCGCGTCCGACACGGACGTGCTCGTGGTCGGTGGTGGCCCGGTGGGCCTGGCCGCGGCCGTCGAGGCGCGCCTGCGCGGTCTCGAGGTCGTCGTGCTCGAGCCGCGGGCCGGGCCGGTCGACAAGGCGTGCGGGGAGGGGCTCATGCCCGGGGCCCTGCGGCTGCTGCAGTCCTGGGACGTCGACCCGCCCGGGCACGTGCTGGCGGGCATCAGCTACCGGTCGCCCGCGGGGCACGTCGACCACCGGTTCCGCGTCGCGCCCGGTCGGGGCGTACGCCGGACCACGCTGCACGAGGCCCTGCACGCTCGCACGGTCGACCTCGGCGCGGTCGTCGTCCCCGCCCGCGCGTCCGCCGTGCGCCTGACCCCGCACGGCGTCGAGGTCGACGGCCGGACCGCACGGCACCTGCTGGTGTGCGACGGGCTGCACTCCCCGACGCGGCGCCGGCTCGGGCTGGAGCCCGCGGTCACGCCCCGGAGCGCGGGACCGGAGGACGACCGGCGGCGCTACGGCCTGCGCCGGCACTACCGGGTGGCGCCGTGGACCGACCTCGTCGAGGTGCACTGGGCCGCCCGCGCGGAGGTGTACGTGACCCCCGTCGGCCCCGGCCTCGTCGGCGTGGCCGTCCTCGGCCCGCGGGGGACGGACCTGGACGCGACCGTCGCGGCGCTGCCCGAGCTGGCCGCGCACCTCGACGGGGCTGCCCCCGACGGACCCGTGCGCGGGGCGGGCCCGCTGCGCGCACGCAGCACGCACCGCACCACGGGCGCCGCCCGGCTCGTCGGCGACGCGTCCGGGTACGTCGACGCCCTGACCGGCGAGGGGCTGCGGGTGGGGTTCGCGCAGGCGCGGGCCGCCGTCGCGACGCTCGACGACGCGGCCGCGTACGAGCGCGCCTGGCGGGCGGCCACCCGCGACTACCGGGTGCTCACGTCCGCCCTCGTGGCCTGGGCGACGTCCCCGCTGCGACCGGCCGTCGTGCCGCTCGCGCGCCGCGCGCCCGCCCTGTTCGGCGCGGTGGTGGAGCGGCTGGCGCGCTGAGGCCCCACGGGACCTCACCCGTCCGGGTGATCCCGAGTCCGCGGGGCGGTCCTGGACAGGTGTCCGCACACCCGTCCGGGCGATCCCGGGACCTCCGTCCCCGAGCCCGTTGACACTTCGTCAATAGCGTCGTCGCCATGGCCGAGACGCAGCGCAGGGTCGTCAAGACCCCCGACGCCCGACGCGACGAGATCGTCCGCGCCGCCCGCGGGCTGTTCGCCGAGCAGGGCGTGCGGGCCACCACGTTCGCGCACGTCGCCGACCGCGTCGGCGTCACCCGCGGCCTCGTCTACCACTACGTCGGCGACATGGAGACGCTCGTCGAGCAGGTCCTCGACGCGTGCATCGACGACTTCGTCGCCGACCTGCGCGCGTGGGACGCCGCTCGCCGCCCGGGCGACGTCGACGGCGCCGTGGTCAGCGCCGTCGCGCTGCTGCGCCACCACGTGCCGACCCGTGGTGGCGACGCGCCGCACCCCGCGCGACCCGCGGTGCCCCGGCTCGACGACGCCGCCCTCGCGGTGCGGTTCCTCGACCGTGCCGTCGAGGCCCTCGTCGACACCCTCGAGACCACGACGATCCCCGCGTACGCCGCCCGCCACACGATCGAGATCACGCACGTGCGCGCGACCTTCGTCGTCCTCGTGCACGGGCTCATCGCGCTCGTCCGCTCCCGGCCCGGCACGCCCGACGACGTGCTCGTCGCGCTCGTGCGGCAGACCCTGCGCCTGGCCCCGACCGACCTGCCCACCCCCGACCCCGCCGCACCGTAGCGGCAGGGCTCACCCGAAGGAGAGACATGTTCCTGTTCGAGAGCATCACGCCGCTGCAGGCGCTGATGTTCGTCGTCGTCCTCGCCGCGCTCATCGGGCTCAACGAGATCTCGCGCCGCGGCAAGGTCGCCGGGCTCGCGCTGTTCGTCGCCCTGCCCCTCGTCCTGACCGTCCTCGTCTGGCCGCACACCGCCGGCGAGGGGTCGTCGACGGGCTCGTGGTTCCACTGGGTCAAGGTCTACTCGGCGCTCGCCGGGTGCATCGGCTTCATGCTCATCCGGTACGTGCCCCGCCTGGCGGCGCACCGCTGGATGCTGCTGTTCCCGCCGGCGATCCTCGCGCTGAACATCGCCGAGGCCGTGGTCCGCGACTTCCAGGTCGCCGGCATGGACGCCGGGGTCGTCGACGGCGTGACGATGGTGCCCGGCCCGTGGAACGTCATGAACGGCGTCGCGGGGATCCTCAACATCGTCACGATCTGCGGCTGGGTCGGCATCTACGTCAGCCGCGACCGGACCAAGGACATGATCTGGCCGGACATGCTCTGGTTCTGGATCGTCGCGTACGACCTGTGGAACTTCGCCTACGTGTACAACTGCGTCGGCGACCACGCCTTCTACGCCGGTGCGGCGCTGCTGCTGTCCTGCACCATCCCCGCGTTCTGGCTGCGCCGCGGCGCGTGGCTGCAGCACCGTGCGCACACCCTGGCGTTCTGGATGATGTTCACGATGGCGTTCCCGGCGTTCGTGTCGGACTCGCCGTTCGCGGTGCAGTCCTCGCACTCCCCCGCGGCGCTGATGACCGCGTCGGCGCTGTCGCTCGCGGCCAACGTCGCGGTCGTCGTCTACCAGGTGCACCGCCTGCGCACCCGCCGCCTGCACCCGCTGCGCGACGAGCTGTGGACCGACCTGCCGGCGTACCGCCGGGTCGTCGAGCGCATCCCCGGCCACCGGGCCGACGTCGAGGGCACCACCCCCGGCCGGCCCGCGCCCGCGCTGCAGGGCTGACCCGCACCGCCGACCGGGACCGCGGGGCGTCGCCGAGGCGACGCCCCGCACCCGCGCTCAGCCCAGCACCGCACCCTTCGACGCGGACTGCACGAGCTTCTGGTACTTGCCCAGCACGCCGCGGGTGTAGCGCGGCGCCAGCGGCGCCCAGCCCTCCCGGCGGGCGACGAGCTCGTCGTCGTCGACGAGCAGGTCGAGCCGGGCGTGCGCGACGTCGAGCCGGACCCGGTCGCCGTCCCGGACGAAGGCGATGGGACCGGCGTCGACGGCCTCCGGCGCGATGTGCCCCACGCACAGGCCCGTCGTGCCGCCCGAGAACCGGCCGTCGGTGACGAGCAGCACGTCCTTGCCCAGCCCCGCGCCCTTGATGGCACCGGTGATCGCGAGCATCTCGCGCATGCCCGGCCCGCCCTTGGGGCCCTCGTACCGGATGACGACGACGTCGCCGGCGCGGATCGTGCCGTCCTCCAGCGCGTCCAGCGCCGCGCGCTCCCGCTCGAACACCCGGGCGGTGCCCTCGAAGACGTCGGAGTCGAAGCCCGCGGACTTCACCACCGCGCCCTCGGGCGCCAGCGAGCCGGACAGGATCGTGATGCCGCCGGTGCGGTGGATCGGGTCGTCCAGCGCCCGCAGGATCTTGCCGTCCGGGTCGGGCGGGGCGATCTCCGCGAGGTTCTCCGCCACCGTGCGGCCGGTCACGGTCAGGCAGTCGCCGTGCAGGAGACCTGCGTCGAGCAGGGCCTTCATGACCACGGGCACGCCGCCGACCCGGTCGACGTCGTTCATCACGTACCGGCCGAACGGCTTGAGGTCGCCCAGGTGCGGCACGCGGGCCGCGACCCGGCTGAAGTCGTCGAGGGTGAGGTCGACCTCGGCCTCGTGCGCGATCGCGAGCAGGTGCAGCACCGCGTTCGTCGACCCGCCGAACGCCATGACCACGGCGATGGCGTTCTCGAACGCCTCCTTGGTCATGATCTGCCGCGCGGTGATCCCGCGGCGCAGCAGCTCGACCACGGCCTCGCCCGACCGGTGCGCGAACTGGTCGCGGCGCCGGTCGGCCGACGGCGGGGCCGCCGACCCGGGCAGCGACATGCCCATGGCCTCGGCCACCGACGCCATCGTGTTGGCCGTGTACATGCCCCCGCACGCACCCTCGCCGGGGCAGATCGCCCGCTCGATGCGGTCGACGTCCTCGCGGCTCATCAGCCCGCGCGCGCACGCGCCGACGGCCTCGAACGCGTCGATGATCGTCACGTCCTTCTCGGTGCCGTCGGACAGCTTCACCCAGCCCGGCATGATCGAGCCCGCGTAGAGGAAGACGCTGGCCAGGTCCAGGCGCGCGGCGGCCATGAGCATGCCCGGCAGCGACTTGTCGCACCCGGCCAGCAGCACCGACCCGTCGAGCCGCTCGGCCATCATGACCGTCTCGACGGAGTCGGCGATGATGTCGCGGCTGACCAGCGAGTAGTGCATGCCCTCGTGGCCCATCGAGATGCCGTCGGACACCGAGATCGTGCCGAACTCCAACGGGTACCCGCCGCCGGCGTGCACCCCGCCCTTGACCGCCTTGGCCAGCCGGTCGAGCGAGAGGTTGCACGGCGTGATCTCGTTCCACGAGCTCGCGACGCCGATCTGCGGCTTCGCGAAGTCCTCGTCCCCGAGGCCGACCGCGCGCAGCATGCCGCGCGCCGCCGTCGCCTCCAGCCCGTCGGTGACCTGCCGCGACCGCGGCTTGATGTCGACGCCCGGCGCCGGCTCCTGCGTGCTCGTCATGAGCCGAGACTAGGCAGCACCCCGGCGGGGAGCATCCCCTCGGGGCCCGACACGCCCGAGGGGCGGCTCAGCCGCGCCGCAGACGGCTGACGTCGCGGACGGCGCCGCGGTCGGCGGACGTCGCCATGGCGGCGTACGCCTGCAGGGCCGGGGAGACGTAGCGGTCGCGGGCGACGGGCTGCCAGGGGTTCTCGCGCGCCTCCATCTTGGCGCGCCGCTCGGCGAGCACCTCGTCGGGGACGTTGACGCGGATGAGCCGGGTCTCGACGTCGATCTCGATCTCGTCGCCGTCCTCGACCAGGCCGATCGTGCCGCCGGCGGCGGCCTCGGGGCTGACGTGGCCCACCGAGATGCCGCTGGACCCGCCGGAGAACCGGCCGTCGGTGATGAGCGCGCAGACCTTGCCCAGGCCGCGGCCCTTGATGAACGACGTCGGGTAGAGCATCTCCTGCATGCCGGGGCCGCCCGAGGGGCCCTCGTAGCGGACGACCACGACGTGGCCGGGCTCGACCTGCTTGCTGAGGATCTTCTCGACGGCCTCGTCCTGGGACTCGCAGACCAGGGCCCGGCCGACGAAGTGGAACACGTCGGGGTCGATGCCGGCGGTCTTGATGATCGCGCCGTCCTCGGCGAGGTTGCCGCGCAGCACGGCCAGGCCGCCCTCGACGGTGTAGGCGTGGGCGACGTCGCGGATGCAGCCCTGGGCGGCGTCCGTGTCGAGGGAGTCCCACACGTTCTGCGTCGAGAACGCCTGCGTGGTGCGCACGCCGCCGGGGGCCGCGTGGAACAGGGCGGTGGCACGCTCGGTGGCCCGGCCGCCGCGCACGTCCCAGTCGTCGAGCCACGCACGCAGCGTCGGGGTGTGCACGCTCGTCACGTCGTGGTCGAGCAGACCGCCGCGGTCGAGCTCGCCGAGCAGCGCGGGGATGCCGCCGGCGCGGTGCACGTCCTCCATGTGGAAGTCGGGGTGGTTCGGGGCGACCTTGGCCAGGCACGGCACGCGGCGGCTGATCTCGTCGATGTCGGCGAGCGTGAAGTCGACCTCGGCCTCCTGCGCGGCGGCCAGCACGTGCAGCACCGTGTTGGTCGACCCGCCCATGGCGACGTCGAGCGCCATGGCGTTGCTGAACGCGGCACGCGTGGCGATGCCGCGGGGGGCCGCGGTGTCGTCCTCGTCGTCGTAGTAGCGGTGCGCGAGCTCGACGACCGTGCGGCCGGCCTCGAGGAACAGCTCGCGGCGCGCGGCGTGCGTGGCCAGCGTCGAGCCGTTGCCGGGCAGCGACAGGCCGAGCGCCTCGGTCAGGCAGTTCATCGAGTTGGCGGTGAACATGCCCGAGCACGAGCCGCAGGTGGGGCAGGCGTTCTCCTCGACCTGGGCCAGCGCCTCGTCGTCGACGGCGTCGTCCGCGGAGTAGTTGATCGCGTTGATGAGGTTGAGCGGCGTGCGCGCCACGCCGTTCGCGACGACGGCCTTGCCGGCCTCCATCGGCCCGCCGGAGACGAACACGACGGGGATGTTCAGCCGCAGCGCCGCGTTGAGCATGCCCGGCGTGATCTTGTCGCAGTTGGAGATGCAGACGAGCGCGTCCGCGGTGTGCGCGTTCACCATGTACTCGACCGAGTCGGCGATGAGGTCGCGGCTCGGCAGCGAGTAGAGCATCCCCGCGTGGCCCATCGCGATGCCGTCGTCGACGGCGATCGTGTTGAACTCCTTGGGCACGCCGCCGGCCTCGCGCACGGCCGACGCCACGAGGTCGCCCATGTCCTTGAGGTGCACGTGCCCCGGCACGAACTGCGTGTACGAGTTGGCGATGGCGACGATCGGCTTGCCGAAGTCCCCGGCCTGCGTGCCCGTGGCGCGCCACAGCGCGCGGGCGCCGGCCATGTTGCGGCCGTGGGTCGAGGTCCGTGAGCGCAGCGGACGGCTCATCGCGGGTCTCCTTCGCAGGTGCAGGGCGCCACCTCGCGGTGGCGCCCCGTCACCCTACGTCCGTCCGAGGCGTGGGACGCCTGGCGTCCACCACGTGGCCCCCGCCGCGTCAGCGCACGTGCACCGCGGTCGTCCGCGGGTCGGCCGTGGTCACCACGTGCACGTCACCCGTCAGGGTGGTGCGGCACGTCGTCTCCCGCACCGCGCACGACGGGCCGACCCACAGGTCGACGTCCCCCGGCTCGACGACGCGACGCCCGGACCTGTCGGTGAACGCCAGCCGCACCGTCGGCACGACCAGCTCGACCTCCACGGACTCCCCCGGCGCGAGCTCGACGCGGTGGTAGCCGACGAGCTGCGCGACCGGGCGCGTGACCGACGCCAGCACGTCGTGCGCGTACAGCTGGACGACGTCGGCGCCGGCCCGCGACCCGGTGTTGGTCACGCGCACGCGGGCCGTGACCGTGCCGTCCGTGCGCGGCCCGGGGTCCACGGTCAGGCCCGTGCGCGTGAACGACGTGTACGACAGCCCGTGGCCGAACGGCAGCACCGGCGTGCTCGCGAGGTTCGTCACGTCGCCGTCGCCGCCGAGCAGCGGGTGCAGGTAGGAGAACGGCTGGGCACCCGCCGAGCGCGGCAGGCTCACCGGCAGGCGGCCCGACGGGTTGACACGGCCGGACAGCACGCCGGCGACCGCCCGGCCACCCTCCTCGCCCGGGAAGAACGCCTGCACGACCGCGGCGCACGCGTCCAGCGCCCAGCCGATCGCGTACGGCCGCCCCGTGAGCAGCACCAGCACGACCGGGGTGCCGGTGGCCACGACGGCCTCGACGAGCGCGCGCTGCACGCCCGGCAGCTCCAGGTCGTCCCGGTCGCAGCCCTCCCCCACGGTCCCGCGGCCGAACAGCCCGGCCTGGTCGCCGACCACCACGACCGCGACGTCGGCGGCCGCGGCGAGCGCGACGGCCTCGTCGACGCCCGACGTGTCGGCGTCGTCGACCGCGCACCCGGGCGCGTACGTGACGACGGCGTCGGGCAGCTCGGCGGCCAGGGCCGCGCGCACCGTGGGGGCCTCGAGACGCTGGTCGACCTCGGGGTGGTGGGCGAGCACGTGGTTGACGAAGGAGTAGCAGCCGAACAGGGCGGCGGAGCGGTCGGCGTTCGGCCCGAGCACCGCCACCCGGGCCGGTGCGGCCAGCGGCAGCGTCCCGTCGTTGCCCAGCAGCACCACCGACTGCTCGGCCAGGCGGGCGGCGACCCGCCGGTGCGCGGGGCTGTCGAGGTCGACGTCCGTCGGGGGCTCGTCCTCGAACGTCGCGTCCAGCAGGCCCAGCTCCGCCTTCTGCTCCAGGGCGCGCAGCACCGCCCGGTCGACGAGCGCCTCGTCCACCCGGCCCGCGCGGACCGCGTCGGCCAGCGGGTCGAGGTACGCGTCGCCCGTCGGCAGCTCCACGTCGACCCCGGCCGCGAGCGCCTGCCCGGCGGCGTCGCCGAGGTCGGCGGCGACCCGGTGCAGCAGGTGCAGGAACGCGACGCCGAAGTAGTCGGCGACGACCGTGCCGTCGAAGCCCCACCGCTCGCGCAGCACACCCGTGAGCAGGGCCGGGTCGGCCGCGACGGGCACGCCGTCGATCTCGGCGTACGAGTGCATGACCGACCGGACGCCTCCGTCGAGCACGGCCATCTCGAACGGGACGAGCAGCACGTCCTCGACCTCGCGCGGCCCGGCGTGCACGGGCGCGAAGTTGCGACCGGCCTGCGAGGCGGAGTAGCCGACGAAGTGCTTGAGGGTGGCGTGGACGCCCGCTCCCTGCAGCCCGCGCACGTACGCGGTGCCGAGCGTGCCGATGAGGTACGGGTCCTCGGCGATGCACTCGTCGACCCGCCCCCAGCGGGGGTCGCGGATCACGTCGAGGACGGGGGCGAGCCCCTGGTGCACGCCGAGCGTGCGCATGGACTGCCCGACCAGCGCCGCCATCTCCTCCACCAGCGCCGGGTCCCACGCCGCACCCCAGGCCAGCGGCGTCGGGAAGGTCGCGGCCGTCCACGCCGCGAGCCCCGTGAGGCACTCCTCGTGCACGAGCGCGGGGATCCCCAGCCGCGTCTCGCGCACCAGCCGGCGCTGCTCGTCCCACAGCCAGCGGGCCCGCTCGACGGGGTCGACGGGCCGGGTGCCGTAGACCCGGGTCAGGTGCCCGAGGCCGTGGCGGGTCACGTCGGCGTAGCCACGGGCGACGGTGAACTCGCCCTGCAGCGGGGCGACGGCCTCGCCGTCCTCCTTCTCCCAGAAGCCGACGATCTGGGCGAGCTTCTCCTCGAGCGTCATCTGCGCCAGGAGCGCACGGGCGCGTGCGGCGCCGTCCGCCCGGGGGGGTACGGCGGGCCGCACGGGGGCGGCCTGCTGGAGGTCGGTCACGGTTCACGCTCCAAGGACGAGGAGGGCCCGACGGGGCCCGGGAGAAGCACGGGCTGGGCGGTCGCCGACGCACGGGGAGGTGCGCGTCGGCGACCCGCGTCAGCCCTTCACGGCACCGGTGAGCCCACCGACGATGCGCCGCTCGAAGAGGCTGAAGAACACCAGGGCCGGCAGCATCGACAGCGACGTGAACGCGAGCACCCGCGCGGTGTCGACGGAGTACTGCGACGCGAACGCCTGCACCCCGAGCGGCAGCGTGTACGACGCCTCGTTGCTGAGGATGAACAGCGGCAGCAGGTAGCTGTTCCAGCTCGCCACGAAGGCGAGGATCCCGACGGTGACGACGCCCGGCACCGCGAGGCGCACGACCATGCGGAAGAAGAAGCCGAGCTTGCCGCAGCCGTCGAGCGCGGCGGCCTCCTCGATCTCGTCGGGGATGGCCCGCAGGAACGGCACCAGGATGATGATGGTCGTCGGCAGCGCGAACGCGATCTGCGGGAGGATGATCCCGCCGAGGGAGCCCATGAGCCCCAGGCTGCGCACGAGGATGTACAGCGGTGTGATCGCGACCGTCATCGGGAACATCAGGCCCGCGGCGAACACCGCGTACATCGCGCCGCGGCCCCGGAACCGGTACCGGGCGAGCACGTAGCTGGCCATGAGCCCCAGCGAGACCACGCCCAGCGTGGTGGCGACGGCCGCGACCGTGGAGTTGCCCGCCTGCTGCCAGAAGAGGCTGCCGCCGAGCACGTCCAGGTAGTTGCCGACCTGCCACGGGCCCGGCAGGCCCGACGGGTCGGTCGTGATCTGGGAGTTGGTCCGGAACCCGCCGAGGACGATGTAGACGACCG
This sequence comes from Cellulomonas oligotrophica, assembly GCF_013409875.1. Classification (GTDB taxonomy): domain Bacteria; phylum Actinomycetota; class Actinomycetes; order Actinomycetales; family Cellulomonadaceae; genus Cellulomonas; species Cellulomonas oligotrophica. The sequence continues at coordinate 3,589,819 of NZ_JACCBK010000001.1, read as the reverse complement.
GGGCGAGGATCGCGGAGACCAGCAGGACGGCGACGACGTAGACGAGCGCGTTGGAGCGGCGGGTGCCGGCGTTCGCACCGCGGCGGGCTCGCGCACGCGCGCGGGTGTCGAGCGTGGTGGCGGCCATCAGCGCTTCCCTCCGGTGATCGCGCCGTCGGTGTCACGACGCAGGACGAACCGCTGGTAGAGCAGCGCGATGACGAGCGAGATGACGAACAGCACGACCGCGACGGCGTTGCCGTACCCGTAGCTGCCCGCGTTGCGCCCGTTGACGACCATGTACGTCGCCATCGTCGAGGTGCCGGCGGTCGAGGCCACGTACTGGCCCCAGATGATGTAGACGAGGTCGAAGAGCTGGAGCGAGCCGATGATCGACAGGAACGCCCAGATGCGGACCGTCGGGCCGAGCAGCGGCAGGGTGATCCGCCGCTGCACCTGCCAGTACGACGCGCCGTCGATGGACGCGGCCTCCGACAGCTCCTCCGGGATGCCCTGGAGGCCGGCGAGGAAGAGGATCACGGCGAACCCGACGTACTTCCAGGTGATGATCCCCATGAGGGTCCAGATCGCCACGTCCGGGTCGGACAGCCACTCCTGGGCCAGACCGTCGAGGCCGACCTTCGCGAGCAGGTCGTTGAGCGCGCCGTTGGTGGCGAGCATCAGGCTCCACCCCGTGCCGACCACGACCTCGGAGATCACGTACGGCACGAAGATGAGCACCCGGATGACCGAGCGTCCGCGCAGCGGCCGGTTGAGCAGCAGCGCGAGCAGCACCGCGACGGGGCCCTGCAGGACCAGCGACATCACGACGATGAACGCGTTGTGCCGCAGGGCGTCGTGGAACGTGGGGTCGGTGAGGATCGTCACGTAGTTGCGCAGGCCCACGAACTCCGTCGGCGGGCCGTAGCCCTGCCAGCTGAAGAAGCCGTAGTACGCGGCCATGACGACCGGGAAGATCACGAACGCCAGGAAGACGCCCAGCGCCGGCCCGGCGAGCAGGGCGATCTCGGCCCGCGTCCGCCACCCGACGCCCGAGGTGCGGCGTCGGGCCGGCGGCCCGGCCGGGGGCGCCGCGACGGGCGCGACCCCCCCGGCCTGGTCCACGGGCGAGCGGTGCGCGCGGTGCGCGTCCTCGCTGATGGATGCCATGGTGGAAGGTCAGCCCTTCGCTGCCGCGGCGTTGACGGCCTCGACGATGGCCTCGGGCGAGCCCTGGCCGGCGAGCATGTCGACGACGCCGACGTTCAGCGCGTTGCCGATGTTCTGGCCGAACAGCGTGTCGAGCCAGACGGAGACGTACGCGGCCTCGTTGTAGGCCTCGAGGACCTGCTGCAGCGCCGGCTCGGTGACGACGCCCTGGGCCTCCTGGCTCGCGGGCAGCGTGTGGAACGCGTTGGCGTAGCCCTCCTGGTGCTCCTTCTGCATGAAGAAGTTGAGGAACGCGGTGCACTCCTCCTTGGGGGCCTGGGCCCAGCAGGAGAACCCGTCGACGCCGCCCATCATGGCGCTGGGGTCACCCTCGCCACCCTCGACGGCCGGGAAGGGGAACCACTCGAGGTCCGCGAGCGGCTGCTCGTCGGGCGTCAGCGACGCGACCACACCGGGCTGCCAGGCGCCCATCAGCTCCATGGCGGCCTGGCCGTTGGCCAGCAGACCGGCCGACGAGCCGGCGCCCTGCTGGGCGGACGTGGTGAGGAAGCCCTCGTTGAACGGCTCGGTCTCGGCGAACGCCTGCAGGTCCTCGCCGGCGCGGGTCCAGCACTCGTCGTCGAACATCCGGGTGTCGGCCGCCTCGGCCATGACCTCCTGCGAGCACTCGCGCAGCGCGAAGAAGTAGTACCAGTGCGCGGCCGGCCACGCGTCCTTGGCGCCGAGGGCGATGGGCTGCGTGCCGATGCCCTTGAGCGCCTCGACCGCGTCGTCGAGCTCGGCCATCGTGGTCGGTGCGGCGTCGATGCCGGCCTCGGCGAACTGGTCGCCGCTGTAGTAGATGCCGCCGGGCAGGATCGCCGTGGGCATGCCGTAGACCTTGTCCTCGATCGTGAACGCCGAGAAGCCGGCGTCGCCCACCGCGGTGCGGGTGGCGTCGTCGATCGAGTCGGTGAGGTCCATGACCTGGCCCGCCGAGACGACGTCGGCGAGCTTGCCGCCGCCGCGCGCCATGAAGATGTCGGGGGCGTCGCCGGAGTTCAGCGCGGTCTGGAGCTTGCCGTCCATCTCCTCGTTCTGGACGGCCTGGATCTCGATGGTCACACCGGGGTTGGCCTCCTCGAAGGCGGCGACCGTCTCCTCCCAGTACGCCTTGCCCTCGCCGGTGGTCGAGTTGTGCCAGAAGGTCATCGTCACGTCGCCGTCGGCGTCGCCGCCCGAGCTGTCCGCCGCGCAGGCGGTCAGGCCCGCGGCGAGCGCCAGGGCGGAGGTGAGCGCCAGGGTCTTCCTCATGTCCATGAACCCGTCCTCGTCGTTGAGTCGATCCGTGCAGAGCCGTCGGTGGCGCCGCCGGGCGTCCGCCTGCGTCGGCGCACGTCCGCGGTGCCCTGGCCGGGCGGCGGGGGTCACCGACCGGCCGTGCCCTCCCGCGCACCGACGCTCCGTCGCACTGCGCCGCGGGTGGGACGGGGGTGAGTCTTGTCTGATCCGCGAAGGCGTGTCAACCGATATCGATAACGTTATCGACACGGGGCTATGATCGGCGCGTGCACCCACCGACCCGTCTGAGCACGCGCGTGAAGATGTCCGACGTCGCGCTCGCCGCGGGAGTCTCGGTCGCCACCGTGTCCAAGGTCGTCAACGGTCGCTACGGCGTCTCCGCCAGCACGCTCGCCCGGGTGCAGGAGGTCATCGCCGAGATGGGCTACGAGACCTCCCTCGGCGCCCGGTCGCTGCGCAGCCACCGCACCAACGTCCTCGGCATCCTCGTGGCCGAGTTCGAGCCGTTCAGCACCGAGTTGCTCAAGGGCGCGTCGGCCGCGGTCGCGGCCACCGGCTACGAGCTGCTCGCCTACTCCGGCGGGGGCGGCACCGCGGACGTCGGGTGGGAGCGCCGCTACCTCTCGCGCCTGTCCGGCACCCTCGTCGACGGCGCGATCATCGTCACCCCCACCGTCCTCGACGCGGACCCCGGCGTCCCCGTCGTCGCCGTCGACCCCCACACCGGGCCGTCCGGGCTGCCCACGGTCGACTCCGACAACACCGCGGGCGCGTTCATGGCGACCGAGCACCTGCTCGGGCTCGGGCACCGCCGCATCGCCTTCCTCGGCGGGCGGCCCGACCTGGAGTCGGCGCGCCTGCGCGAGCAGGGGTTCCGGCAGGCGATGGCCCGCGCCGGCGTCCCCGTCGACGAGCACCTCGTCGCGGTCGGCGGCTACCGCCCCGACTCCGCGGCCGGCCCCGCCCGGGCGCTGCTCACCACGGACGAGCCCCCGACCGCGGTGTTCGCCGCCAACGACCTGTCCGCGATCGCGGTCGTCGACGTCGCCCGCGAGCTCGGCCTGCAGGTGCCGGCGGACCTGTCGGTGATCGGCTTCGACAACGTGCCCGAGTCCGCGCTCGCGTGCCCGCCGCTCACCACGATCAGCCAGCCGCTGCAGGAGATGGGCGCCCAGGCGCTGCTCCTGCTCGTGGACCTCGTCGCGGGGCGGGACACCCCGACGCACCTGCGCCTGCCGACCGAGCTCGTCGTCCGCTCGTCCTGCGCCCCGCCCCGCTGACGCCGGTCAGGGCAGCCGCACCAGCCCGCGCCGCATCTTCGCGATCGAGTACTTCTCGAAGGCCAGCTTCGCGAGGTGGTTCTGCGGGCCCGGGACCATCGCCGCGAAGCGGGGCGGCGGCAGCATCCTGTCCGCGACCATCGCGACCCCGTCGTTGCCCGCGTCCATGACGCACAGCGCCGGGATGTCGGCGAACTCCTTCTCGTGCGACGGCGCCTCGCCGCGGACCTGCGCGACGACGTGCGCCGCCGCGACGTGCGCCTGCTGCTCCGTCGGGAAGCCCGTCTTGGGGATGCCCACCGGGACCTGCGTGACCCACGGCACCGGGACCGCCGCCGCGATGCCGACCGCGTACACGTCGTCCCACCGCTCCGTCTGGTACGTCGGGCGCACCGGCACGTAGCCACCCGCGTCGACCAGGCCCGGCGTGCCGGCCAGGAAGTCCTGCCCGTGGAACGGCGGGACCACCATCGCGAACCGGTAGGGCAGGACCGTGCCGTCGTCGAGCTCCACGGCGTCGGTGCGGATCTCGCTCATCTGCGCACCGGTGACGACCTCGATCCCCTCCCTGCGCGCGAACATCCCCATGAGGGCGCGCGCACCGGGCATGCCGTCGATCCCGAAGTGCCCGGCGTACGGCTCGGACGTCACGTACGTGAGCCGGACCTTGCCGTGCAGCCCCGCGCGCCGCAGCTGGTACGAGGTGGTGAAGAGGAACTCGTACGCGGCGCCGAAGCAGGAGGCGCGCTGCGTGGCGCCGATGACCACGTCGCCCGGCTCGTCGAGGAACCGCCGCCACGCGTCGCCCGTGCGCTCGGCGTCCGCGAGCGTCGTGATCGTCGGGACGTCGCGCAGCCCCGGCACGGCGTCGAGGTCGTTGCGGTAGCCCGTCGCGATGACGAGGTAGTCGTACCCGAACGTGCCCGCGGTGGTCTCGACCTCGTGGACGTCGGGGTCGACGCGCAGCGCGGACGCGTGGACGAACCGCACGCCACGCCGCGTGAAGGTCGGCTCGAGCAGGAACGACACGTCGGTGCGCCCCCGGCGCCCGAACGGCAGCCAGATGAGCGACGGGTTGAAGACGAACCGGTCGGACGCACCGACCACGGTCACCTCGACCTCGTCCCCCAGTCGGGACCTGACCGACAGCGCCGCGGTCATCCCCGCGAAGCTGCCTCCCAGCACGAGCACTCGGGTACGCATGACGACTCCATTGTCGGACGTCCTCCAGTGATACCCCCACGGGTATGCCCGGCGACCGGGACCTGGGTCCCGGTCGCCGGGTGACGTCCGCCGGGCTACGGTGCGCCCGTGCCGACGATCTGCTGGTTCCGCCGCGACCTGCGGCTCGCCGACCACCCCGCGCTCGCCGCGGCCGTGGCCCAGGCCCACGACGCGGGCGACGAGGTCGTGCCGCTGTTCGTGCTCGACCCCGCGCTGTGGTCCGACGCGACCGGCGCCCCCCGGCGCGCGTACCTCGCCGCGAGCCTGCGCGCGCTCGACGAGGCCACGGGAGGGCGGCTCGTCGTACGGCACGGGCGCCCCGTCGACGTCGTCCCCGCGCTCGTCCGCGAGACCGGTGCGGCCGCCGTGCACGTCACCGCCGCGACCGAGCCCTACGGGCGCCGGCGCGACGACGCCGTCGAGGCGGCCCTCGGCGTCCCGCTCGTGCGCGCCGGGTCCCCGTACGCCGTCGGCCCCGGCCTCGTCCGCACCGGCGACGACCGGCCCTACCAGGTGTTCACCCCGTTCCGCCGGGCCTGGCTCGACCACGGCTGGCACGACCCCGCGCCGGCTCCGCACGACGCCCCCTGGGCCGACGTCCGGGGCGACGGCGTCCCCGACGCCCCGGCGACCGACGTCCCGCTACCCGCCGCCGGCGAGCGCGCCGCCCACGCCCGGTGGCGCGCGTTCGTCGCCGACGACCTCGCCGGCTACGGCACCGACCGCGACCGCCCGGACCTCGACGTGACGTCGTGGATGTCCGTGCACCTCAAGTACGGCGAGATCCACCCCCGCACCATGCTCGCCGACCTGGCGTCCGTCGCGCGCGACGCCGAGCCCGGGCTCGCCGCGTCCCTCGCGACGTACCGCTCCGAGCTGGCCTGGCGCGAGTTCCACGCCGACGTGCTGTGGCACCACCCCGGAGCCGCGGCACGGTCGCTGCGGCCCGTCGTGCCCGAGGACGCGTGGGTCACCGGGCGCGCCGAGGACGAGGCGTTCGACGTCTGGGCGCACGGACGCACCGGGTACCCGATCGTCGACGCCGGCATGCGCCAGCTGCGCGCCACCGGGTGGATGCACAACCGGGTCCGCATGGTCGTCGCGTCGTTCCTCGTCAAGGACCTGCACGTGCGCTGGCAGCGCGGCGCCGCGCACTTCATGCGGTGGCTGCTGGACGGCGACGTCTCGCAGAACCAGCTCAACTGGCAGTGGGTCGCCGGCACCGGCCGGGACGCGGCGCCGTTCTTCCGGATCTTCAACCCCGTGACGCAGGGCCGGAAGTTCGACCCCGACGGGCAGTACGTGCGCCGGTGGGTGCCCGAGCTGCGCGACGTGCCGGCGCCCGCCGTGCACGAGCCCTGGACCCTGGGGCTGCACGCCCCCGAGGGCTACCCGCCGCCCGTGGTCGACCACAAGCACGAGCGGGAGGTCGCGCTCGCCGACCACAAACGGCGCCCGACGGCCTGACCTCCCGCGCCGGACCGGTCGCCCGCCCGGCGCGCCGCTCAGGTGCGCGCGACCTCGTTGACGGCCGGCGCCCCCGCGAGCAGCGCCTCGAGCTGGCGCCGGACCAGCGCGGCCACCCGGGGGAACGTCGCGTCCGTGTTGCCGCCCTGGTGCGCCGTGACCAGCACGTTCGGCGCCGACCACAGGGGGTGGCCGGGTGGCAGCGGCTCGGGGTCCGTCACGTCGAGCGCCGCCCGCAGCCGGCCGGCCGTCAGCTCGGCCAGCAGCGCGTCGGTGTCGACGACCTTGCCGCGGGCGACGTTGACGAGCAGCGCACCGTCGCGCATGCGGGCCAGCATGCCCGCACCCATCAGGTGGTACGACGCGCGCGACAGCGGGATCGCGAGGACCACCACGTCGACGTCCGGCAGCAGGTCGCCCAGCTCGTCCACGCCGTGCACGTGCCCGTGCTCGTCGTCACGGGCCGTGCTCGCCACCCGCACCAGCTCGACCTCGAACGGGCGGAAGCGTGCGCAGATCGCCGCACCCACCGACCCCTGGCCCACGACCAGCACCCGGCGGTCCGCGAGCGAGGGTCCGAACGGGTTGGCCCAGCGCCCCTCCCCCATGGCCCGCACCGCACCCGGCAGGTCGCGCTGCACCGCGAGGGTCAGCGCGAGCGCGAGCTCGGCCGTGCCCGCGTCGTGCACGCCACGGCCGTTGCACAGCGTCACACCGGGCGGCAGGTGCGGCAGGGCGTGCTCGTACCCGGCGCTCGGCAGCTGCACGTACCGCAGCCGCGGCAGGTCGGCCAGCACGTCGAACCCGCCGGGACGCACGAAGTAGTGCGGCACGACCACGAGGTCGACGTCGCGCGCCACCGCGTCGTCCAGGGGCCCGGCGAGGTCCCACGGCACGAGGCGCAGGTCGTCGGGGTGCGCGTCGGCCAGGTCCTGGAGGCGGTGCAGCAGGTCGTCGTCGGGGATGGTGGCGGTGAGCATGGGCGGTGCGGGTCCTGACGTCAGCGGTGGGCGGTGCGGGCCGGGCCGGGTCGGCCCGGGGCGGGCAGGGCTCAGCCCGGGCGACCGGCGCGGAACTCGTCCTCGAGCATCGACATCACGACCGCGTCGCACCACCCGGCACCGTCACGGTAGGCGTCGCGCCGGCGCCCCTCCTGCCGGAAGCCGATGTTCTCGTACAGCGACAGCGCGCGGGTGTTGATGCTCAGCACGTCGAGCTCGACGCGGTGCAGGTCCAGGCCGTCGAACGCGAACCCCAGGACCAGCTCGATCGCCTCCGTGCCGTAGCCGCGCCCCCGGTAGGCCGGCCGCATGGCCAGCCGCATGCCGGCGCTGCGCAGGTCCTCGTCGACGTCGTTCAGCACGATCTCGCCGCGGTACTCGTCGTCGCCGTGGGACGTCACCGCGAAGTCGAACCGCCCCTCGGCCAGCTCCCGGCTGGCGCACCACGCGTCGACCTCCGCGCGCGAGAACGAGCGCACGGTGCCCGTGAGCCGGTTGCCCTCCGCGTCGTCCAGCATGTCCCACATGGCGTCGGCGTCGTCGGCCCGCACGGGTCGCAGCACCAGCATCTCGCCCTGCAGCGTCGGCTTCTGCATCGAGGTCCTTCCGTCGCGTCGTCGCCGGGCCCACCGGCGGGTGGGCGTCGCGGCGGAGGTGCGTCGCGGCCGGGCCGTGCGCCCGTGAGCGTAGGCACGGCGTGTGACGAGGGTGTTGCCACGCCGCGACGGCCGGGTTGTGGCCTGCGACGTCCGGGGCGCAGGGCACCCGGTGCCGGACCGCCGCGGCAGGTCGGTGCCGCGGCGGTCCGGAAGGGTCAGGCCTGGACGCGCTCCAGCACGAGCTCGCGCACGCGCCCGGCGTCGGCCTGGCCCCGGGTGGCCTTCATGACCGCGCCGATGATCGCACCGACCGGCCCCAGGTTGCCCGAGCGGATCTTGTCCGCCACGTCAGGCTGCGCGGCCAGCGCGGCGTCGATCGCCTCGAGCAGCGGGCCGTCGTCCGAGACGACCTCGAGGCCGCGGGCGACGACGACCTGCTCCGGGTCGCCCTCACCGGCCAGCACGCCCTCGAGCACCTGCCGGGCCAGCTTGTCGTTGATCCGGCCGGCGTCGACGAGCTGCTGCAGCGCACCGATCTGCGCCGGCGTGATCGGCAGGTCCGCGAGCTCGACCTCCTGCTGCTTGGCGGTGCGGGCGAGCTCGCCCATCCACCACTTGCGCGCCGCGGCCGGCGTGGCGCCGGCCGCGACGGTGGCCTCGATGAGCTCGACGGCCCCGGCGTTGACGACGTCGCGCATCTCCGCGTCCGCGAAGCCCCACTCCGCGAGCAGGCGGCGGCGCCGGGCCGCGGGCAGCTCGGGCAGCGTCGCACGGATCTCCTCGACCCACGCGGGGTCGGGGACGATCGGCACGAGGTCCGGCTCGGGGAAGTACCGGTAGTCCTCGGCGTCGGACTTGACCCGTCCCGACGTCGTGGAGCCCGTGTCCTCGTGCCAGTGGCGGGTCTCCTGCACGACCGTGCCGCCGGCGTCGAGGACCGCGGCCTGCCGGCTGATCTCGTACCGCACCGACCGCTCGACCGAGCGGAACGAGTTGACGTTCTTGGTCTCCGTGCGGGTCCCCAGCGCCGACTCCGGCGTCGGGCGCAGCGAGACGTTCACGTCGGCGCGGACGTTGCCGCGCTCCATGCGGGCCTCGGAGACGCCGAGGGCGCGGAACATGTCGCGCAGCGTCTGCACGTACGCCCGCGCGACCTCCGGGGCCCGCGCACCTGCACCCGTGATGGGCCGCGTGACGATCTCGACCAGCGGCACGCCTGCACGGTTGTAGTCGACGAGCGAGTACTCCGCACCGTGGATGCGGCCCGTCGAGCCGCCCACGTGCGTGTTCTTGCCCGCGTCCTCCTCCATGTGCGCGCGCTCGACCTCGACGCGGAAGACCGTGCCGTCCTCCAGCTCGACGTCGACCCAGCCGTCGTGCGCGATCGGCTCGTCGTACTGCGACGTCTGGAAGTTCTTCGGCACGTCCGGGTAGAAGTAGTTCTTGCGCGCGAACCGGCAGCTCGCCGCGATCTGGCAGTTCAGCGCCAGGCCGATGCGGATCGCGTACTCCACCGCGGTGCCGTTGACCGCGGGCAGCGCGCCCGGCAGCCCCAGGCTCACCGGGGTGACGTGGGTGTTCGGCTCCTCGCCGAAGGTCTGCTCCGCGCCGTCGAACATCTTCGTGCGGGTGCCCAGCTCGACGTGCACCTCGATCCCGATGACGGGGTCGAACCGCGCGATCGCGTCGTCGTAGTCGACCAGGTCGACGCCAGTGCTCATCGCGCGGCCCCTCCGTCCAGCTCCGGGGCGCGACCCAGCAGCGGGCCGTCCCAGCTCGTCTCCAGCAGCGCCTCGAGCGCGGCGCCCACGCGGTACAGCCGGGCGTCCTCGCGGGCCGGGGCCAGGATCTGGAACCCGGCCGGCAGCCCGTCGTCGGACAGCCCGCTCGGCAGCGACATGCCGGGCACGCCCGCGAGGTTGGCCGGGATGGTCGCGACGTCGTTGAGGTACATCGCCAGCGGGTCGTCCAGCTTCTCGCCGAGCCTGAACGCCGTGGTGGGCGCCGTCGGCGAGACCAGCACGTCCGCGGCCTCGAACGCCGCGGCGAAGTCCCGCTGGATGAGCGTGCGGACCTTCTGCGCCGACCCGTAGTACGCGTCGTAGTAGCCGGCGCTCAGCGCGTACGTGCCGAGGATGATCCGGCGCTTGACCTCGTCGCCGAAGCCCTGCCCGCGCGTGGCGGCCATGACGCGCTCGGCGGTCACCGGCCCCTCGGAGGGCTCGACCCGCAGGCCGAAGCGCATGCCGTCGAACTTCGCGAGGTTGCTCGACGCCTCCGCCGGCAGGATGAGGTAGTACGCGGCCAGGGCGTACGTGAAGTGCGGGCAGGAGACCTCGACGATCTCGGCGCCCGCGCCGCGCAGCAGCTCCAGCGACTCCTCGAACCGTGCGAGGACGCCCGGCTGGTAGCCCTCGCCCTGCAGCTCGCGGACCACGCCGACGCGCACACCCGTCAGGTCCCCGGTCGCGCCCGCGCGGGCCGCGTCCACGTACCCCGTGGCGGGGTCGGGCAGGCTCGTCGCGTCGCGCGGGTCGTGCCCGCCGATGAGCTCGTGCAGCAGCGCCGCGTCCAGCACGGTGCGCGTGCAGGGGCCTGCCTGGTCGAGCGACGACGCGAGCGCCACCAGCCCGTACCGCGAGACCGACCCGTACGTCGGCTTCACGCCGACCGTGCCGGTGACGGCGGCCGGCTGGCGGATCGAGCCGCCGGTGTCGGTGCCGATCGCCAGCGGTGCCTCGTACGCGGCGACCGCGGCCGCGCTGCCGCCGCCCGAGCCGCCCGGGATCCGCTCCAGGTCCCACGGGTTGTGGGTGTTGCCGTACGCGGAGTGCTCCGTCGAGGAGCCCATCGCGAACTCGTCCATGTTGGTCTTGCCGAGGATCGGCAGGCCCGCGGCCTTGATCTTCTCGACCAGGGTCGCGTCGTACGGCGGCACCCAGCCCTCGAGGATCTTCGACCCGACCGTCGTCGGGACGCCCCGCGTGACGACGACGTCCTTGACGGCGATCGGCACGCCCGCGAGCGCGTGCAGGTCCTCGCCGGCGGCGCGGCGCGCGTCGACGTCGGCCGCCGTGGCCAGCGCGGAGTCCGCGGCCACGTGCAGGTAGGCGTGCACGGCGGGCTCGACGGCCGCCATGCGGTCCAGGTGCGCCTGCGTCGCCTCGACGCTGGTCACCTCGCGCGTGCGCAGCTGCTCGGCGAGGGCGGCGGCGCTCAGCCGCGTCAGGTCGCTCACGCCTCCTCCCCCAGGATCTGCGGGACGAGGAACTTGCCGTCCTGCGCCGCGGGCGCCGCCGCGAGCACCTCGTCGCGGTCGAGCGGGGCGACGGGCTCGTCGGTGCGGAAGACGTTCGTCAGCGGGAGCGGGTGGCTCGTGGCGGGCACGTCGGGCGTGGCGACCTCGGACACCCGGGCGACCGACTCGACGATGACGTCGAGCTCGCCCGCGAGCCGGTCCAGCTCGTCGGGCGTCAGGTCGATCCGGGCGAGCGCTGCCACGCGCGCGACCTCGTCGCGGGAGAGGGTGGACATGGCGCCGAGTCTAGACGCGCAGGCGCCGGCGGATGCTGGGCCCACGCCGTCGCGGACGAGGGCCTGGAGGCCTTCCCCCTGCTGCGGCCCCGGCCGTCGGGCAGGGCGTCGGGCGCGTCAGGCGGAGCGGTCGAGGGCCGCGGTGACCAGCGCGAGGAGCGCCTCGCCGTAGGCGTCCTCGGCGGAGTCGGCCGAGAACACCCGCGGCGGCTGGCCGCCGACCTCGATGAGCACCTGGAACCGGCCGTCCGTCGAGCGCGCGAGGCTGCGGAACGTCCCGCCCAGCAGGTCGCGCAGCTGGTCCTCGCGCGGCAGCCACAGGGCGTCGTCCTGCCGCAGCGAGTCCAGGGCCCACTCGGTGGTGCCGTTGAAGCCGAGCACGGTGCCGGTCGGGTGCTCGTGCGCCTCGACGACCATCTCCGAGATCGTGAAGACCTCGCCGCCCATGTCGGCCCCTACGACCGAGAACCGGTCCCCGGGGCGCGGCTGCCAGCGCAGCCCGGCCGCCTGGAGCGCCACCGCGAGGTCCGTGGAGATCATGCGGCCAGTATCGGCCGCCGGGACCGCGTCGGCACCCGAAGCGGCACGCCCCGCCCGGGCCCGGGCGCCCACGAGCGGGTCGCGCCGGTCGGCGCGACCCGGTCAGCAGGACCCGGGCACCGCACCGGGCGACGGCTGGATGCGGTACGCGTACCGGTGCGCGAGCGCGAACCCGAGCTGCTCGTACAGCCGCCGCGCCGGCACGTTCTCCGCCTCCACCTGCAGGAACGCCCGCCGCGCACCCTGCCGTGCGGCGATCGCGAGCGCCGCGTCGGTCAGGGTGCGCCCCAGCCCGTGCCGGCGCACGGACGGAGCCACCTGCAGGCAGGACAGCGCGACCCACCCGTCGACCGTCGCGGCGCGGATCACCGCCACGTCGGAGCCGTCCGGCCCGGACGCCGCGAGGTAGGTCGCCGGCGCCCCGGCGACCAGCGCGCGGGAGACCTCGCGGTCCCCGCCCTTGCCGGCGAGCCAGGCCGTGAGCCACGCGTCGTCGGGGGCGTCGAGCACGCGCAGACCGTGGGCGATGCGCGGCAGCCCTCGCTCGGCGGCGTCGGGCGCGACGTCGCGGACCAGGACGTCGGTGAGCGAGCCCACGGCGTAGCCCCGCGCGTCCAGCTCGGCGACGAGGCCGGCGGGGGTGCCGGGGTCGCCGGTGCGGAACACCGCGGGTGCGCCGTCGGCGGCCGACAGCCGCTCCACCGCGTCGACGGCCGCCGCGAGGTCGGCCGGCTCGCCCAGCGGCACGGTCGAGTGCCCGCGGCGGGTCACGCCCCGGGACAGACCGACGCGCCAGCCCTGCACGTCCTCGACGCGCAGGGGCGGCCACGTCGCGGTCTCGACGAGGACGCCGGGCGGCTCGGGGGCGCGCCAGGCGTGCACGCGCAGGTCGACCTCGGTGCCCCAGTCCCGCTCGGGCCGGGGCGTGAACCCGAGCCGGGCGTAGAGCCGGTGGGCGGCGCGCATGGTGTCGAGCGTGCAGAGCACCACGTCGCGGCGCCCGCGACCGACGGCGTCGGCGAGCGCGGCCCGCACGAGCTGCTCGGCGACGCCACGCCCGCGGGCGGCCGGGTCGACCGCGAGCATGCGCAGCTCGACCTCGTCGCCGGTCGCGAACTCGGCGTACGGCGTGCCGGCGTCGGCGAGGGTGATCGTGCCCACGACCGCCCCGGCACCGGCGGCGGCCGGGTCGACGGCCACGAGCACCGTGGCGCGCAGGGCCCGGTCGGTCGCGTCGCGCAGCTCGTCGACGTACGAGTGGTCGGCGGGGAGGAGCTCGTCGGCGAGGTACGCCGCGACGGTGAGCTCGCCGACGCGCCGCAGCTCGTCGTCGTGCGCGGCACGGACCTGCAGTGCGGCGCTCATGCGTCCTCCTGCGCCGTCGTCGCGTCCTGCGCGCCCGACCCGTCGTGCCCGTCGGCGCCGTCCTGCACCTCGTCGTCGTCCGGGGGCCCGTCCTCGTCCGGCGCGTCGCCCACGGCCGCCGGACCGCCGGCGAGGAGCGCGACGAACCCCGCCTCGTCGAGGACCCGCAGGCCCAGCTCGCGGGCCTTCGTCTCCTTCGAGCCGGCGTTCTCGCCGACGACGACGTAGTCGGTCTTCTTCGACACGCTCCCGGACGCCTTGCCGCCGCGGACGATGACGGCCTCCTTGGCGCCGTCGCGGCTGAAGCCCTCCAACGACCCGGTGACGACGACCGTCAGGCCCTCGAGCGTCCGCTCGACGGCGGCGTCGCGCTCGTCGCGCATGACGACGCCCGCACGGGCCCACCGGTCGACGATGTCGACGTGCCAGTCGGCCTCGTCGCCGGTGAACCATCGCACGAGGGACTCGGCGATCACCGGGCCGACGCCCTCGACCTGGGCGAGGTCCGCGACCGCCTGCTCCGGGTCCCCCTCGACGACGGCCCGCAGGTCGGCCATCGACCCGAACCGCGTCGCGAGCGCGCGGGCCGCGCTGGGCCCGACGTTGCGGATCGACAGGGACACCAGGACGCGCCACAGGTCCTTGGTCTTCGCGGCGTCGAGCTGGTCGAGGAGCGTGCGGGCCGCCTCCGACGGCTCCCAGTCGGGCAGCACCCGGCCCTCGGCCTCCGCCGCGGCGAGCGCGGCCCGCGTGTGCTTGAGCGTGCGGCGGAAGGGCGCGCGACGACGCACCTGGCCGTTCTCGTCCTGCCGGGGCAGGCCCGTCTCGGGGTCACGGACGACGACCTCGACCTGCGCGAGCCGGGCGAGGCTGTCGGCGCGCACCGCCGCGACCACGTCCGCGGGGGCGTCGAGGCGGTACCCGACGAGGTCGAACAGGTACGCCTCGTTGGGCACAGGCGGGTCGGCGGGGACCTCGGGCTGCGTGAGGGCGGCCGCGGTGACCTCGCCGAGGGCCTCGACGTCGAGGCCGCCGCGCGAGCCGATGTGCTCGACGCGGCCCCGGACCTGCGCGGGGCAGGTGCGCGCGTTGGGGCAGCGCAGGTCGATGTCGCCCTCGCGCATGGGCCGCAGGGGCGTGCCGCACTCGGGGCAGTCGGCGGGCATGCGCCAGGTGGTGCGCGGCACGTCGTCCCCGGGCGCGGCCGGGGCGGGGCCGACGATCTCCGGGATCACGTCACCGGCCTTGCGGAGCACCACCATGTCGCCGATCCGCACGCCCTTCGCGGCGACGACCTCCTGGTTGTGCAGGGTGGCCTGCCGGACGGTCGACCCGGCCACGACCACGGGCTCCATGACGCCGAACGGCGTCGCGCGCCCCGTGCGGCCGATGCCGACCTCGATCGCGACGAGCCGGGTGTTGACCTCCTCGGGCGGGTATTTGTAGGCGATCGCCCACCGCGGTGCGCGGCTCGTCGCACCGAGCCGGCGCTGCAGCGACCGCTCGTCGACCTTGATCACCGCCCCGTCGATCTCGTGCTCGACGTCGTGCCGGTGCTCGCCGTGGTGCGCGACGAAGGCGCTGACCTCCTCCAGCGTCCCCACCACCCGCCAGTGCGGCGAGGTCGGCACGCCCCAGCCCTGCAGGAGCCCGTAGACCTGCGACTGCCGGGTGATCTCCGGACCGCCGCGCAGCGCCCCGACGCCGTGGGCGTAGACCTGCAGGCCGCGCGACGCCGTGACCCGGGGGTCCTTCTGCCGCAGCGAGCCCGCGGCGGCGTTGCGCGGGTTCGCGAACGGCGGCCGGCCCGCCGCGACCTGGGCCGCGTTGAGCGCGGCGAACGCCTCGGCGGGGAAGAAGATCTCGCCGCGCACCTCGATGAGGTCCGGGTGGGTGGCCGGGTCGCCCGCGAGGACGGCGGGCACGCCCGCGATCGTGCGCACGTTCAGCGTGACGTCCTCGCCGGTGCGCCCGTCGCCGCGGGTCGCGGCCCGCACCAGCCGCCCGCCCTCGTAGACCAGGGAGATCGCCAGCCCGTCGATCTTGGGCTCGCACAGCCAGTGCGGGGCGTCGCTCCCCTCGAGGTCGCGCACCACCCGCTCGGCCCACGCCGCGAGCTCCTCGGCGGAGAACACGTTGTCGAGCGAGAGCATCCGCTCGACATGGTCGACCGGGGAGAACGCCGTGGAGAACGCGCCGCCGACCCGCTGCGTCGGGGAGTCGGGCGTGCGCAGGTCCGGGTGCCGGTCCTCGAGCGCGGCGAGCTCGCGCAGCCGCGCGTCGTAGTCGGCGTCGGACGCCGTCGGCGCGTCGTTCACGTAGTACGCGAACTGGTCGGCCTCGATGCCGGCCGCGAGGTCGGCCCAGCGACGGCGGGCCTCCTCGGGCGCGGGCTCGGGGACGGCCTCGGCCGCGGGCGCGGCAGCCGTGGTGCCGGGGGCGGGGACGTCGGTGGGGCTCGGGGCGTCGCTCACCGGGCCATCCTGGCGCACCACGCCGACACTCCCCACCGCCGGGCCCGTCCCCGCACGGCCCGTTCCCCGGGGTGGTCCCGGACGGCCGGCACCTCCCCCGGCGCGACGCACTACGATCCGCGGGTGCCCGGACCTGCCGCCCCGCCCGCCCTGCGCGCCCGGGTCCGCGCGTCCGGAAGCAGGCTCGCCCGGCGGCTCGTGGACCGCCCGCTGCGCCACCTCGGCGTCGGCGGCGCGTGCGTGCTGGTCGCGGCCACGGCGGGTGCGGGCGGGCTCGAGCCGCAGACGCAGGACGGCCCGGAGGTCGTGACGGCAGGCACCGCGGTCGACGCGGCCCCGTTCGAGATCACCGTGCAGCGGGCCCGGTGGGCGGACGACCTCGGCATCCCGACGGCGCAGGACGGCGACCGCTGGGTCGCCGTCGTCGCCACCGTCCGCAACACCAGCGACGCGAGCGTGCTGTCCAGCCACCTGACCCACGCGCTGACCCTGGAGCCGTTCACCGGCGCCCGCGCCACGGCCGGTGAGCACGGCCTGGCCGCGTCGGCCACCGCGCTCCTCGACGACGGGTCGACGCCGAACCCGGTGCAGCCCGGCCTCACGCAGGACGTGGTGTTCCTCTTCGACCAGGACGGCGGGGCGGCACCGCCCGACGAGGTCGTCGTGCACCTCCAGCGCAGCACGTGGCGCGAGGGCAGCCTCGACCGCAGCCTGGCCTGGTGGGAGCCGACCACGGTGGCCGAGGCGCCGCTGCCCGTGGAGGCCGCCCCGGACGACACCGCGCAGGACGACGCATGACCACGGACGCCGCCCCGCGCACGGCACGGCGTCCGGCAGCCGCCGCGGCACGCCGGGCCGGTGCGGGCGCGCTCGTCCTCGCGGCGCTGGTCGTCGGCCACCTCGTGACCGACGCCGTCGGCGTCTCGTCCGGCGTCGAGGCCCCGTTCGTCCGGTCCGGTGCCGTCGGCGAACGGGTCACGCTCCGGTACGCGCACGTCACGGCCGGCGAGCCCGACGGCTCCACCGTCCTGGACCCGCAGGACGGCACCCTGCTGAGCACGCCGGGCGTCTGGCTGACGGTCCCGCTGGAGGTCGAGGTGCGCGGCGAGCCGCGCTCGCTCGGGCACGCCGAGGTCGTCGGGGGCGACGGGCGTACCTACGGCACGTCCGTCAGCGGCCGCAGCGTCTTCTCGACCGGGACCATGCAGCCCGGCGTCCCGCGGTGGACGACCGTGCGGGTCGAGCTGCCCGTGGGTGCCGTCCCCGGGGCGCGGCTGCGCGTCGCGCTGGGCAGCACCGACCAGCGCGCGGACGACCTCGCCGAGATCGACCTCGGGCTGACGGCGCAGGACGCGCAGGGGTGGGCGGCCGACGAGACGCCCGTCGTCGCGGGCTGGTACACCGACGTCCCGCCGGAGCAGCAGTGACGCCGACCCCGCCCGACGTCCCCGCCGACGACGTCGCGGCCCCTGCGCCCACCGGGTGGTGGCGCCGCAACCGGTGGGCGCTGGCTGCCCTGCCGTTCGCGCTGGTCCTCGCGCTGCTGGCGTCGTCCGACCGCGTCGTCTCGTGGTGGTGGACGCAGGGCCTGCACCGGCCGACGACGGCGGCCCCGGGCGCCGAGCTCGTCTTCCGCGACGTGCTCACCGACGCCGACGGCGACCACGACGTCGCGGTCACGCTGCACCTCGACGGCGTCGAGGAGACGACCGTGGCGTGGGAGGACGGCACGCCGCTCGACCTGCCCCCGGGGACGCGCGCGCTGCGTGTGGACCTGACGCTCGGTGCCGAGCCCGACGCCGCGCTGCGGGTGTGCGGCCTGGCGGTGCGCGGGTCCGACGGGACGCGGTACGAGTACGTCCCGCAGACGGCCGGGGCCTTCCAGCCGTCCTCGCCGTGCGTGCCGCCGGACGCCCCGGGGCCGTGGCCCGCGTCGGGGTGGTCGGCCCCGGAGCCGGACCCGACGGAGCACGACCGGCCGGCGACGTGGACGGTCTCCCCCGTGGTCGTCCTGCCCGACGACGTCGAGCCCGACGCCGTGCTGGTGTGGTGGCAGATGCCCGACTACGCGGTGCTCCCGCTGGGCTGAGCGCCCTGCGCGTGCAGCACGCGGTCGACGCCCGCCGCGAGCAGCGCGACGACGACCGTCAGACCGACCGCGTGCGCCACGACCTCCAGGTGCGGGGCGAAGGCCAGGTAGGTCGCGGTGTCGAGCGGGCCCGTGGCGGCCCGCATCGCCCACCGCACGCCCTCCTCGGCCCGCGTCGCCAGGAGGAACGCGAGCGCGAACACCAGCATCGGCGCCAGGCCCGCGACCGCGAGCTGGCGCAGCCCGCCGACGAGCGCCGACAGCCGGGCGCGCACGTCGCCGACGACGGGGGCGACCGCGTCGGTGGTCCAGCGGCGCACGGGCGCGGGCAGCCGCTGCCACGCGGCGGGCGCGACCTGCGGCGGCGGGGGTGGCGTGAGCCGGTGCCCGTACACGACGGCGCCGACGGTCAGCCACGCGAGCGGCAGCACCACGAGGTCGTCGAGGGCGCCGAGCGTGCCGGCGAGGGTGTCGACCACGAGATCGACCGGCCCGGCCACGGGGCCGAGCGCGTCGAGCAGGTCGAGCCACCGCTCCAGGACGATCGCGACGGCCTGCCGGCTCTCGAGCCACGCCCAGGCCGCCTGCGTGCGGACCCCGATCCACGCGGCCGCGACGAGGAGCCAGAACGCCTCGACGTACGCGCCGAGGAAGCCCAGCACGCGGGCGTCGCGCCGTCCGGCCCGGCCCTCGAGGCGCCCCTCGAGGCGCCCCAGCGCCCACCGCACGACGAGGGCGACCAGCACGACGGCCGCAGCGACCCACCCGTCGCCGATCCAGTACCGCTCGCCGTCGAAGGTGTCGGTGCCGTCGAGGATCCCCGCGTTCGAGAGCAGCTCGCGGTCGACGGTCACGGTGTTGACGAACCGGAACCTGTCCTCCGCGAGGTACCCGTAGGTGGCGTACACCGCGAGGAACGGCACGAACACCGAGGCCAGCACGTCGACCAGGCGGCGCTCGCGGCCCGCGGCGGGGTCGGCGGGTCCGGGGGCCGCCGCGATCCGGGCCAGCCCCGGCAGGGCGGGGCGCAGCACGACGAGCATGGCGATGACGGCGGCGACGGCGGACAGCGGCGCGAGGGCGAGCAGCGCCCACGCGCCGACCGTCGAGTGCTCGGAGACCTCGACGGCGAGCCACAGCGCGGCGGCGCGCCCGGCACCGCCGAGCAGCGCGACGACCAGCAGGACCGGCCAGTGGGCGACCCACAGCCGCAGGCCGTGGACGAGGACGCCGGTCAGGTCGGCCAGCCACGCCCGGGCCCGTCGCGCGGCGGGCACGGCCTCCGGCGACGCGTCCGCCCGGGCCGGCGAGGGCTCCGGAAGCGCGGTCGGCGGCGTGGGCGGGGTCGTCACGGCCGGTCCCCGGCGGCGCGGCGGCGCGGGCGGGTCACGACGACCACCGTCGCGGCGACGCCGACGGCCGCGAGCAGGAGCCCGCCGACGAGCACGGGCGTCGCGACCTCGGCCACGACGACCTCGACCGCCTCGCCGTCGACGACGGACGTGCACAGGCTGCGCGGGGGCAGCAGCTCGTACCGCACGCCCACCGCCGGGTCGTCGGCCGCCGCCAGGCACGCGGCGGCCGGGCCGGCGCCGGGCTCGGCGGCCGCCGTGAGCGTGCGCACCCCGAGACCGAGGTACACGACGGCGACGGTGAGCACGCCGACGAGCGCGAGACCGCTCGCCAGCAGCAGGTGCAGCGCGTGGCGGCGGTCGGGGACGCGGCGCGCGGGCGGGCGGGCGCTCACGCGTCGGCCGCCCGCTCGGCCACGATCCCGGCGGCCCGCACGAGGCCCGCGAGCGCGGCCCGCGCGTCGTCGGGCCCGGCGCCGTCGGGTGGCGCGGCAGCCAGCAGCGTGACCGCGGCGAGGCCCCGCAGGGGCAGCCCGACGGTGCGCCACGGGCGGGTCAGGGCGTCGGCCTGCCCGACGACGTCGGGCCCGGCGCACTGCGACGTGGCCTGCGGCGGGAGCTGTGCGGCGAACCCCTTGCCGGCCTCGACGAGCGTCGCGACCTCCTCCCAGCCGCGCTCGCCGATGCCGGCGACCTCGAGGGCGGCGCCGTCCGCGGTGGACGCGCGCACCGCCGTCAGCGCGGTCCACGCGCTGCCGCCGTGCACGTCGAGCCCCGTCGCGCCGGCGCCCCGCGCGGCGTCGGCGACGGCGGACAGCCCGTCGGCGACGACCGGTCCGTGGACGCGCCGCAGCCGGTCGCGCCCGGAGAAGCTCGGGACGGCACCGGCCATCACGGGGGCGAGCAGCGGCTCGTGCAGCAGCACGCGGACGCGGGCGCCGGGCACGGCGCGGACCACGTCGCCGATGCGCTGCGCGAGCCCCTCGGCGAGGGAGCCGACGACGGCGCGCACCGCCCCGGGGTCGGACAGCACGCGGTCGCCGCGGGCCAGGTACACCTGCGCGGCGAGGGAGAACGGGCCGAGGAGGGGCAGCACGAGCGGGCCGTCGTACCCGTGGGCGGCGACCGCGAGCGCGTCACGGTCCTCGCGGGCGAACGCCCGGGCGCGGCCCAGGTCGACGCCGGGGTGGTCGGCGAGCTTCCAGCCGTGGGGGCCGAGCTCGGCGGGCATCTCCTCCAGCAGGGCCAGCGCGGCCCCGGTGGCGTCGCCCCACGGCCCGCGCGCGGGCAGCAGCACCGTGAACGGCACGCCGTCGACCTCGTCGGGCGTGTCGACCAGGTCGCCGACGACGACCTGCTGGGCGTCGAGCACGTCGGCACCGGGCCAGGGCCCGACGCCGGAGACCGCGGTCACCGGGCTCCCGCCGCGGTGCCCGCACCGACCTGCGCGGGCGTGCGCGTGGCGGTGACGGTCGCCTGGCCGAGCACCCGCGTACCGGCGTAGAGCACCAGGGACTGGCCCGGCGCGACGCCGTGCAGGTCCTGACCGGTGACGTCGACGCCGACGGCCCCGCCGGTGGTGCCCGGCAGGACGACGGCGGGCACGGGTGCGCCGTGGGCGCGGACCTGCACGGTGCACGCGGTGCCGGGGTCGGGCGGGGCCGTGAACCACACGGCACGGTCGGCGAGCACGTGCGCCACCTCCAGGTCCTGCACGGGTCCGACGACGACGCGCCGCCGGACGGGCTCGACGGACAGCACGTACCGGGGCCGCCCGTCGGGCGCGGGGCGCCCCAGGTGCAGGCCGCGGCGCTGGCCGACGGTGTACGCGTACGCGCCGTCGTGGGTGCCGAGGACGGTGCCGTCGGCGTCGACCACGTCCCCGGGCTGGGAGCCCAGGTGCGAGCGCAGGAAGCCCTGCGTGTCGCCGTCGGCGACGAAGCAGATGTCGTAGGAGTCGGGCTTGGCGGACACCGCCAGGCCGCGGGCGGCGGCCTCGGCCCGCACGTCGGCCTTCGAGGCGGCGTCGCCGAGGGGGAAGACCGCGCGGGCCAGCCGCTCCGGGCCCATGACGGCCAGCACGTACGACTGGTCCTTGGCGGCGTCCGCCGCGCGGTGCAGCTCACGCGTGCCGTCGGGGTGCTCGACGACGCGCGCGTAGTGCCCGGTGCAGACCGCGTCGAAGCCGAGCGCCAGCGCCTTGTCCAGCAGCGCCGCGAACTTCACGTGCTCGTTGCAGCGCACGCAGGGGTTGGGGGTGCGGCCCGCGGCGTACTCGGCGAGGAAGTCCGTGACGACGGTCTGCTCGAACCGCTCGGACATGTCCCACACGTAGTAGGGCACGCCCAGCACGTCGGCGGCGCGGCGCGCGTCGGACGCGTCCTCGATCGAGCAGCACCCGCGCGAGCCCTCGCGCCGCTGCGCGGGCGTGCGCGACAGCGCCATGTGCACGCCGACCACGTCGTGGCCCGCGTCGACGGCCCGGGCCGCGGCCACGGCGGAGTCGACGCCCCCGGACAGCGCGGCCAGGACCCGCATCAGACGCCCACCGACGTCAGGCCCGCGGCCCGTGCGCGCTGCACGGCGCCGGGCAGCACCTCCAGCACCCGGTCCACGTCCGCGGCGGTCGTGGTGCGCCCCAGGCTGAACCGCAGCGCCCCGCGCGCGTCGTGCTCGTCCACGCCCATCGCGAGCAGCACGTGCGACGGCCGCGGCACCCCGGCCTGGCACGCCGAGCCGGTGGAGGCCTCGACGCCGGCGGCGTCCAGCAGGTAGAGCAGGGAGTCGCCCTCGCAGCCCTCGAACGTCAGGTGCGCGTTCGCGGGCAGGCGGCGCGCCCCGTCGGCCGGGCCCCGCAGCCGTGCGCCGGGCACGGCGGCCAGCACCCGGGCCACCAGGTCGTCGCGCAGCGGGGCGACGCGCGCCGCGAACGTCTCCCGCCCGGCCACCGCCGTGTCGACGGCCACGGCCAGCGACGCCAGCAGCGGGGCGTCGAGCGTGCCGGACCGCACGCCGCGCTCCTGACCGCCCCCGTGCAGCACCGGGGTCAGCTCCAGACCCCGACGCACCAGCAGCGCACCCGCACCGCCGGGCCCGCCGAGCTTGTGCCCGGTGATCGTCATGGCGTCCAGGCCCGACGCGGCGAAGTCGACCGGCACCTGCCCGACCGCCTGCACGGCGTCGGCGTGCACCGGCACCCCGTGCCGCCGGGCGACCTGCACGACCTCGTCGAGCGGCTGCAGCGCCCCGACCTCGTTGTTCGCCCACATGACCGAGACGAGCGCGACCTGGTCGCCGTTCGCCTCGAGCTCGGCCCGCAGGGCGTCGACGTCGACGACCCCGTCGGCGTCGACGGGCAGCAGGACCAGCTCGGCACCCGCGTGCTCGGCCATCCAGAACGCCGGGTCCAGCACCGCGTGGTGCTCGACCGCCGAGACCAGCAGCCGCCGACGGGCCGGGACCTGCGAGCGCCGCGCCCAGAACAGCCCCTTGACGGCGAGGTTGTCGGCCTCGGTGCCGCCCGACGTCCACACGACCTCGCTCGGCCGGGCACCCAGCGCCGCGGCCAGCCGCTCGCGGGCCTCCTCGACCGTGCGTCGCGCCGTCCGCCCGGCGGTGTGCAGGGACGACGGGTTGCCGGTCCGGGCGAGCTCCGCCGTCAGGGTCTCGAGCGCGGCCGGCAGCATCGGCGCCGTCGCCGCGTGGTCGAGGTAGACGGGTCGGGGGGCGCTCACCGGCCCAGTCTACGAACGCCCGCGCCTGCCGCCGACGCCCACGGGACGGCCGTCGCGGACGGGTCCACGGGCGCACCTGGCAGGATGAGCGTCGTGAGTGCCGACGACGTCATCGCGCTGCCGCTCGCCTTCGGCGGCCAGCGGCTCGACTGGCGCGACCTGCCGACGTCGGTCCGCGAGCGCATCCAGACCCGTGCCGGTGCCCGCGTGAGCGCCGAGACCACCCCGACGAGCGGGTTCTCGCCGGGGTTCGTGGCCGTGCTCGAGCTCGGCGACGGGCACGACGTCTTCGTCAAGGCGGTCTCCGCGGACCAGAACCCGCAGGCCCCCGAGCTCGCCCGTGCCGAGGTCCGCGCCGCCCGCGCCCTGCCGCCGCAGGTACCCGCGCCGCGCCTGCTGTGGTCGGACGACGACGGGCAGTGGGTGCTGCTCGGCTTCGAGGCCGTGCACGGCAGCTCGCCGGAGCTGCCGTGGCGCCCGGACGACCTGGAGCGGGTGCTCGCGGCGGTCGACGCGCTCGCGGACGCCGAGCCGGTGCCGGGTCACGAGCTGCCCCGCACCGACGACCTGCTCGCGGAGGACTTCCAGGGCTGGCGGCACCTGCTCGCGGCCGACGACGCGGCGCGCGAGGCGATGGCCGTGGCCGTCGGCGAGCCGGGCCGCTGGGCTCTCGACCGGCTCGAGGACCTCGTGCTGTGGGAGCAGGACGCGCTGCGGGTGTGCGCGGGCGACAGCCTCGTGCACGGCGACCTGCGGGCCGACAACGTGATGATCGAGGAGTCGCACGGCCGGGTGTGGCTGATCGACTGGCCGCACGCGAGCGTCGGTGCGCCGTGGCTGGACCTGGCGTTCATGCTGCCGAGCGTGGCGCTGCAGGGCGGCGGCGACCCGGCGAGGCTGTTCGCGCAGCGCCCCGTCGCGGACGGTGTGACGCGCGAGGAGCTGCGGGCGTTCCTCACCGGGCTGGCCGGCTGGTACGCGTGGTCGTCGACCCGGCCGGCGCCCGTCGGCATCCCGAACCTGCGCGCCTTCCAGGCCGCGCAGGCCGCCGCGACGCTGCGGTGGCTGCGCGACCTGTCCTGACGCCTCCGGGTCCCTGGCGGCCCAGGGGTGCTGACCGACCTGACCGGTGCGGCTCAGCCCTGCGCGCGCAGGCGGCGCACCTCGGCGGCCGCCTGCGGCAGGACGGTGAACAGGTCGCCGACGATGCCGTAGTCGGCGATCTCGAAGATCGGCGCGTCGGCGTCGGCGTTGACCGCGACGATCGTGCCGGACGCCTGCATGCCGCCGCGGTGGTGCACGGCCCCGGAGACGCCGGCGCCGACGTACAGGCGCGGAGCGACGGTCACGCCGGTCTGGCCGATCTGCGCGTCGTGGCCGATCCAGCCCTCGTCGGTGGCGACGCGCGTGGCCCCGACGGCGCCGCCCAGGGCGTCGGCGAGGTCCTCGACGGGTGAGAAGTCGCCCTCGGTGCCGCGTCCGCCGACGACGACGACGTGCGCCGAGCCGAGGTCGGGGCGCCCGGAGGCCGGCCGCTCGGTGCGCTCGACGAGCTGGACGCGTCGCGACGTGGCGGACACCTGCACCGGCACGTCGACGACCGCGGGCTCGGTGGGCGCGGGTGCGTCGGCGGCGGGCACGGCGTTGGCCTTGACGGTGACGAGGGCGACGGGCGTGGTGATCGCGCAGCGCGTGCTCCACGTGCCGGCGAGCACGGTCTTGAGGGCCACGAGGCGGCCGTCGACGACCTCGAGGCCGTCCGCGTCGGTCACGACGCCGGCGCCGGTGCGCACGGCCAGGCGCGCGGCGACCTCCTTGGACTCGAACGACGAGACGAGGAGCAGCAGCCCCGCCCCGGTCGCGTCGAGCAGCTGCCCGAGGCCGTCGGCGACGACGGACGACAGGTGCGGGTCCGCGTCGGCGACGAGGCGGTGCACGGCGGCGACGCCCTGGGCCGCCAGCACGGGCAGGGCGGGCGCGACGTCGGCGGTGCCGGCCCACACGCCGTGCACGGGTGCGCCGTCGGCGACGGTGCGGGCGAGCGTGAGCAGCTCGCGCACGGGCGGGCGCAGCGTCCCGTCCGCGGCGTGGTCGAGCAGGACGAGCACGGGGGTGGCGGTCACGACGGGTCCTCCGGGGTGGTGGTCAGCGCGGCACGGGGACGGCGCGGCTCAGACGAGCTTCTGCTCGACGAGCCAGGCGGCCAGGCGGGTGCCCGCGTCGCCGGTGTCCTGGACGAGCACGCGGTCCTCGCGGGGCGGGCGCGGTGCCGCGGCGAGCACCTGGGTGCGGGCCCCGGCGGTGCCGACCGTCGCGGGGTCGACGCCGAGGTCCGCGAGGGTCAGGGTCGTGACGGGCTTCTTCTTGGCCGCCATGATCCCCTTGAAGTTGGGGTACCGCGGCGCGTTCGCCTGGTCGGTGACCGACACGACGGCGGGCAGCGGGGCGGTGAGGGTCTCGCTCGCGTGGTCGAGCTGCCGCTCGACGGTGACCGTGCCGGCGGCCGGGTCGACCGTGAGCCGGGCGGCCAGGGGCAGGGACGGCAGGTCGAGCAGCTCGCCGAGCGCGGTCGGCAGCAGCGACGTCAGGCCGTCGAGCCCGGCCATGCCCGTGACGACCAGGTCGACGGGCTCGGCCGCGTGCAGGTGCCGCACGGCGGCGGCGAGCACGGTGGCGGTGCCGATCGCGTCCGACCCGGCGACGTCGTCGTCGAGCACGTGCACGGCCTGCGCGGCGCCCATCTGCAGGCCCTTGCGCACGGCGTCGACGGCGTCGTCCGGCCCGACGGTGAGCACGACGACCTCGCCGTCGTGCTCCTCGGCGAGGGTCAGCGCCGCCTCGACCGCGTTCTCGTCGAGCTCGTTCAGCGTGCCGTCGCCGAGGTCGCGCACCACGCGCCCGTCGGGACCGAGCTGCCGGTCGGACTGGATGTCGGGGACGAACTTCACGCAGACGACGATCCTCACCGGCCGAACGTTACCTCCCGCGGGCGCCCCGCCGGGCCTGGGTGTTCGTCAGGTGGAAACACCGGTGACACCTGCAGGTCGCGCGTCCTGCCACCATGAGGGCGTGACCGCCAGCCCTCGCCCCCTCTCCCTCGGCGTGCACGTCACCGGCACGGGCGTCGACGTGGCCGTGCTCGCGCCCCATGCGAGCGCCGTCGACCTGTGCCTGCTCGACGGGCCGCACGACGCCCCGACGGAGCGGCGCGTGCCGCTGGACGGCCCGCGGCTGGGCGTCTGGTCGGCGTCGGTGCCGGGCGTGCGGCCGGGCCAGCGGTACGGGTTCCGCGCGCACGGCGCGTGGGAGCCGGCGTACGGCATGCGGTACAACCCCGCCAAGCTGCTGGTCGACCCCTACGCGCGCGGCCTGGTCGGTGAGCTCGAGCACGTCCCGCAGACCTACGGCCACGTCGTCGGCGACGACCTGCGCGGCGACCCGTACGGCCCCGCGGACGGCCGCGACTCGGCGGGGCACGTGCCGCACGGCGTCGTCGTCGACACCGCGGCCCTGCCCGGGCCCGACCCGGCGGCGAACCGCCCCTACCACCCGTGGTCGCGCACCGTCGTGTACGAGGCGCACGTGCGCGGCCTGACGCGCCTGCACCCGGGGGTGCCGCCGGAGCTGCGCGGCACCTACGCGGGCCTGGCCCACCCGGCCGTCGTCGACCACCTGCTGGGCCTGGGCGTCACGACGCTCGAGCTGCTGCCCGTGCACGCGTTCGCCTCCGAGCCGCACCTGGTCGCCAAGGGCCTGACCAACTACTGGGGGTACTCGACGCTCGGGTTCTTCGCCCCGCACGCCGCGTACGCGACCGCGACGGCCCGCGCGACGGGGGCGGCCGCCGTGCTGGCCGAGCTGCGGGGCGCGGTGCACGCGCTGCACGAGGCGGGCATCGAGGTGGTCCTCGACGTCGTCTACAACCACACGTGCGAGGGCGGGCTGCCGGGGCAGCACGTGTCGTGGCGGGGCCTGGACCACGCGTTCTACTACCTGCACGACGGCGCGGTGCCGGCGACGCCCGTCGACGTGACCGGCACGGGCAACTCGCTGGACTTCCGTCGGCCCCAGGTCGTGCAGATGACCATGGACTCGCTGCGGTACTGGGCGCAGGTCGTCGGCGTGGACGGCTTCCGCTTCGACCTCGCGGTCACCCTGGGCCGCGGGCACGACGGGTTCCGGCCCGACCACGCGACGCTCGTCGCGGCCGCGACGGACCCCGTGCTGCACGGGCTGAAGCTCGTGGCCGAGCCGTGGGACGTCGGCCCGGGCGGGTGGCGCACCGGGCAGTTCCCGCCGCCGTTCGCCGAGTGGAACGACCGGTTCCGCAACGCGGTGCGCTCGTTCTGGCTCGCGGACCCCGCGCGTGCGGCGCACGGGCTGCCCGGGCACCGCATGCGCGACCTCGCGACCCGCCTGTCGGGGTCGGTCGACCTGTTCGGGCACGGCTCGCCGCCGCTCGTGCGGGGCCCGCGGGCGTCGGTGAACTACGTGACGGCCCATGACGGGTTCACGATGGCCGACCTGGTGGCGTACGACCACAAGCACAACGCCGCCAACGGGGAGCAGAACCGCGACGGCACGGACGACAACCGGTCGTGGAACCACGGTGTCGAGGGGCCGGTCGACGAGGCGTCGCCGGCCGTCGACGTCGCCCCGCTGCGCCGCCGGTCGGTGCGCAACCTGTTCGCAACGCTGGTCCTGTCGGCCGGCACCCCGATGATCACGGCGGGCGACGAGACGGGGCGCTCGCAGCGCGGGAACAACAACGCGTACTGCCAGGACAACGAGATCTCGTGGGTGCGCTGGGACCTGTCGCCGTGGCGCGCCAACCAGCTCGCGACGGCCCGGCACCTGCTGGCGCTGCGCCGCGACCACCCCGCGCTGCGCACCGACCGCTTCTACAGCGGGGCGCCGCGCGTGCCGGGCGGCCAGAAGGACCTCGCCTGGTACGTCGCCGACGGCACGGAGTTCGACCACGGCCGGTGGCACGACGCGTCGGTGCGCACGTTCCAGATGCTGCGGGTCGCCCCGCCCCCGGACGCCGACCAGGTGCTGCTCGTGGTCAACGGGGCGCTCGACGCCGTCGACGTGACGCTGCCGGCGGCGCCCGGCGGCCCGTGGGAGCTGGCGTGGGACTCGGTGTGGGAGCACCCCGCGGAGATCCGCACGAGCGCCATCACCGGCGCCCTGCACCTGGAGCCGGGCACGACGACCCCGCTGGAGGCGCTGTCGATGCGGGTGTACGTCCGCAGCTGAGCACCCGGCCCGTCCCCCTGCCGCGGTGCGGGCCGGGTGCGTAGGGTCGGCGCATGGGATCCCACGACGTCGTGGTCGTCGGTGCCGGGCTCGCGGGCCTGGTCGCCACCGCCGAGCTCCTGGACGCCGGGCGGCGCGTCCTGCTCCTCGACGCGGAGCCCGCCGCGAGCCTCGGCGGTCAGGCGTGGTGGTCGTTCGGCGGGCTGTTCCTCGTCGGGACGCCGGAGCAGCGTCGCCTCGGCGTGCGCGACTCCCCCGAGCTGGCGCTGGCCGACTGGTTCGGCTCGGCGGCGTTCGCCGACGACGGGTCCGACCGGTGGGGCCGGGCGTGGGCCGAGGCGTTCGTGCACTTCGCCGCCGGCGAGATGCGCGCGTGGCTGCACGCGCGCGGCGTGCGCTGGTTCCCGCTGGTGCAGTGGGCCGAGCGCGGCGGGTACCTGGCCGACGGGCACGGCAACTCCGTGCCCCGCTTCCACATCACCTGGGGCACGGGCCCCGCGGTCCTCGAGCCGTTCGTCCGGACGCTGCTCGACGCGCACGCCGACGGGCGCGTCGAGGTGCGCACCCGGCACCGCGTCACCGGGCTGGTGACGACCGACGGGCGAGTCACCGGCGTCCGGGGCGACGTCCTGGCCCCCGACCCGGCCCCGCGTGGCGCGCCGAGCACCCGGCGCGCGGTGCGGCCGTTCGAGGTCGCGGCACCCGCGGTCGTCGTCGCGACGGGCGGCATCGGCGCCGACCACGAGCTCGTGCGCGCGGCGTGGCCCGCGAGCGCCGGGCGTCTGCCGGACCGGATGCTCCAGGGCGTGCCGGACCACGTCGACGGCTCGGGCATCGCCGCGGCACGCGACGCCGGGGCGCACGTCGTGCACGCCGACCGCATGTGGCACTACCCGGAGGGCGTGGCGGACCCCGCGCCGGTGTGGTCGCGGCACGGCGTCCGCATCCTGCCCGGGCCGAGCGCCCTGTGGCTGGACGCCGACGGGCACCGCCTGCCGCCGCCGCTGTTCCCGGGCTTCGACTCGCTCGGGGCGCTGCGGCACGTCACGGGCCGGGGCGACGACCACTCGTGGTTCGTGCTGGACCGCACGGTCCTCGGCGCCGAGCTCGCGCTGTCCGGGTCGGACCAGAACCCGGACCTGACCGGCCGCAGCGTGCCCGCGCTGGCGCAGCGGGTCCTGCCCGGTGCCGTCGGGCCCGTCGAGGAGTTCGCACGCCGCTCGCCGGACTTCGTCAGCGCCGGCACGCCCGCCGGGCTCGCGGCGGCGATGAACGCGCTGACCGGGGCCGACCGCATCGACGGCGACCGGCTGGCGCGCACGATCGAGGCCCGCGACGCGCAGGTCGCGACCGGTCTGGGCAAGGACCTGCAGGTCGTCGCGACGGCCCAGGCCCGCCGGTACGTCGTCGACCGGCTGGTGCGGGTCGCACCGCCGCACCGGATGCTCGACCCCGCGCACGGCCCCCTGCACGCGGTCCGGCTGCAGGTGCTGACGCGCAAGACCCTCGGCGGCGTCGCGACGGACCTCGAGGGCCGCGCGCTGCGCCCCGACGGCGAGGTGCTGCCGGGGCTGTGGGCCGTGGGCGAGGCCGCCGGGTTCGGGGGCGGGGGCGTGCACGGGCACCGGGCGCTGGAGGGCACGTTCCTCGGCGGGTGCCTGTTCACGGGTCGCACGGCGGGGCGCGCGCTGGCCGCGACGCTCTGACCCGCGCACGCCCGCGCGGCAGGACGGGGGACGGGCCCGCGCGCGGGGCGCGGGCCCGTCGGCGTCAGTCGCCCGCGGTCGCCACCAGCCCCAGGTCGGTGGCCGACGTCAGCGCCTCGTGCCGGGGCACCACGCGCACGGTGTAGCCGAAGTGGCCCGTGCCCGTGAGCTCGATCTGCGTGCCGAACACCCAGCGCCCGGCCTCGAGCTCCTCGGTGACGGTCAGCGCCCGGACGGTGTGGTCCGCGAGCTGCTCGTCGTCGTCGACCGTGCCGTGCAGCACCTGCACCTCGACGTCCTGCGGCCGCAGCCCGCCGAGCGAGACCCACGCGTGCACGGCGAGGGTGTCCCCGACCTGCGGGGCGTCGCCGACACCGGAGGAGTCCACGTGGTCGACCCGCACGTCCGACCACGCCGCGCGCACGCGGGACTTCCACGCGGCGAGCTCGCGAGCCCCGGAGGCGTCGTCGCCCGCGAGGGTCGCCCCCGCGCGGGCCGCGGGCTCGTACATGTGCGCCACGTAGTCCGCGACCATCCGCGTGGCCTGCACCTTCGGCCCGAGCGTGGCGAGCGTGTGCCGGACCATCGCCAGCCACGGCACGGGCACCCCGCGCTCGTCCCGGTCGTAGAACGTGGGCGCGACCTGGTGCTCGAGGAGGTCGTACAGCGCGGCCGCCTCGACCCGGTCGCGCTCGGCCGGGTCGTCCACGCCGTCGGCCGTCGGGATCACCCAGCCGTGGCGCACGTCGTGCCACTCGTCCCACCACCCGTCGCGCACGGACAGGTGCAGGCCGCCGTTGAGCGCGACCTTCATGCCCGAGGTCCCGCAGGCCTCGCGCGTGCGCACCGGGGTGTTGAGCCACACGTCGCAGCCGGGGTACAGGGTCGCGGCCATCCGCATGTCGTAGTCCGGCAGGAACACGATCCGGTGCCGCACGTCGTGCGCGTCGGCGAAGGCCACGAGGTCCGCGATCAGGCGCTTGCCGCCGTCGTCGTCGGGGTGCGCCTTGCCCGCGACGACCACCTGCACGGGCCGCTCGGGGTGCAGCAGCAGCGCCCGGAACCGCTCGGGGTCCGCGAGCATGAGCGTGAGCCGCTTGTACGTGGCGGCGCGGCGCGCGAAGCCGATCGTCAGGACGTCGGGCGACAGCGCGTCGTCCACCCACCCGAGCTCGGACTCCGCGGCGCCCCGGGCCTGCCACGACGCGCGCACGCGCCGGCGCGCGTCCTGCACGAGACGCGTGCGCAGGCCGGTCCGCAGCTCCCACAGCTCGACGTCGTCGACGAGGTCGCGCCGGACCCAGCCGGCCCCCGTCGCCGAGTCGTGCGGCTTCATGCGGCGCGTCGCCAGGTCGGTGACCTCGCGGGCCACCCACGTCGGGGCGTGCACGCCGTTCGTGATCGAGCCGATCGGCACCTCGACCGGGTCGAAGCCCGGCCACAGCGGCCCGAACATCTCGCGGGAGACCTTGCCGTGCAGCCGCGAGACGCCGTTGGCGCGCCCGGACAGCCGCAGCCCCATGAGCGCCATGTTGAACACCAGCGGGTCGCCGCCGGCGTGCTCCTCGGCGCCGAGCGCCAGCACCCGGTCGGTGTCGAGGTGGTCCTTCTCGTCGAGCGCCTCGACGTACGAGGCGACGATCGCCCGGTCGAACCGGTCGATGCCCGCGGGCACCGGGGTGTGCGTCGTGAAGACCGTCGTGGTGCGGACCAGCTCGAGGGCGGCGTCGGCGTCGACGCCCTCCTCGACGAGCTCGCGGACCCGCTCCACCCCGAGGAACCCGGCGTGCCCCTCGTTGGTGTGGAACACCGCGGGGTCCTGCGCGTCCGTCAGCCGCGACCACAGCCGCAGCGCCCGCACGCCGCCGACGCCCAGCAGCAGCTCCTGCTGCAGCCGGTGCTCGCTCGACCCGGCGTAGAGGCGGTCGGTGACCGACCGGGCCTCGTCGTCGTTGCCCGGCACGTCCGAGTCGAGCAGCAGCAGCGGCACCCGTCCGACCTGCGCCACCCACACGTGCGCGCGCAGCGTCCGGCCGCCCGGCATCCCCAGGGTCACCGCCGCGGGCTCGCCCGTGCGGTCGCGCAGCAGCGCCACCGGCAGCCCGTCGGGGTCGTGCACGGGCAGGTGCTCGACCTGCCAGCCGTCCCGCGTCAGCCCCTGCCGGAAGTAGCCCGAGCGGTACAGCAGGCCCACGCCGACCAGCGGCACGCCCAGGTCCGACGCGCTCTTCAGGTGGTCGCCGGCCAGCACGCCGAGACCGCCCGAGTACTGGGGCAGCGTCGGGGCGACACCGAACTCCGGGGAGAAGTACGCGACCGCGTCGGGCAGGTGCTCGCCGGTCTGCCGCTGGTACCAGCGGGGGCGCTCGCGGTACGCGGCGAGGTCCGCCGACGCCGCGCGCACCTTCGCCACGACGTCGTCGTCCGCCGCGAGCTCGGCGAGCCTCGCGCGCGAGAGCGCACCGAGCAGCGCCACCGGGTCCTGCCCGACCTGCTCCCACACCTGCGGGTCGAGGCCGGCGAACAGGTCACGCGTGCCCGCGTGCCACGACCAGCGCAGGTTGCGCGCCAGCACGTCGAGCTCGGCCAGCGGTTCGGGCAGCACGGTGCGGACGGTGAACCGTCGGATCGCTCTCACGGCCGAAGACTACGCATTCCGGGCGTATCCCACAGCCCTCCGGACGAGCGAGGTGCGACAGGTCCCGGACGGCCGTCCGGGTGACACCGCTCCCGGGTGCCGCGACCCCGGGTCGGCCGATAGGTTCGTCACCGTGACCTCCCCGCGCCCACGACGCACCCTCGCGGCCGACGCGACGCCGCCCCGCACGGCCACCTCCGCCGCCGCCCCGGGGGGTGCACCGGCCGGACCGACGGGTGCGCCGGTCCCCGCGCCGCGCGCCCTGCCCTCCTCCAGCAGCCCCGCGACCGAGGCGATCCCGATCGTCCGCGCACCCCAGGACGTCGGCGCCGCCCCCGCCGCCGACCCCTCGGCCACGCCCCAGCGCCGCCGCCGCCCGCGCCCGTCCACGCCTCGTCGCTCCGTCGCCCGCAAGGTCGCCGCCCGCCCCCGCCGGCGCGGTGCCGCCCCCGCCCGTGCGCTGCCCGTGGGGCGCATCCCGATCATCGACGTCGACCCGGTCACCGAGGAGGGGCGCTTCCCCGCCAAGGCCGTGGTCGGCGAGGCCGTGCCCGTGCGCGCCACCGTCTTCCGCGAGGGCCACGACGCCGTCGGCGCGACCGCCGTGCTGGTCCGCCCCGACGGCACCGACCACTCGTGGGCGCGCATGGTCGACGTCGCCCCCGGCCTGGACCGCCTCGAGGCCCGCCTCGTGCCCGACGCGGAGGGCGACTGGTCGTTCCGCGTCGAGGCGTGGTCCGACCCCTACGGCACGTGGTCGCACGACGCCGCGATCAAGGTCGACGCGGGCGTCGACGTCGAGCTCATGCTCACCGAGGGCGCGCTGCTGCTGCACCGCGCGGCCGAGCGCCGCGGGGCCTCGGCGATGCCGCCCACCGACGCCCAGGTGCTGCGCGACGCGGTGACCGCGCTGCGCGACACGCACCGCCCGCCGCAGGCCCGACTCGCCGCGGGGCTGTCCGCACCCGTGCAGTCCGCGCTGGCCCGCACGCCGCTGCGCGACATGGTGACGCTGTCGCGCCGCTACCCCCTCGTGGTGCACCGCGAGCTCGCGCTCGCCGGCTCCTGGTACGAGCTGTTCCCGCGCTCGCACGGCGCGCACCGCGACCCGGCGACGGGCGAGTGGCGCTCGGGCACGCTGCGGACCGCGGCGCAGGAGCTGCCGCGGATCGCGTCGATGGGCTTCGACGTCGTCTACCTCACGCCGATCCACCCGATCGGCCGGACCCACCGCAAGGGCCGCAACAACTCGCTGACGGCCGTCCCGGGCGACCCGGGCTCGCCGTACGCGATCGGCTCGGCCGACGGCGGGCACGACGCGATCGAGCCGTCGCTGGGCACCTTCGAGGACTTCGACGCGTTCGTGGCCCGCGCCAAGGAGCTCGGCATGGAGGTCGCGCTCGACGTCGCCCTGCAGGCGTCCCCGGACCACCCGTGGGTGACCGAGCACCCGGAGTGGTTCACCACGCGCGCGGACGGCACGATCGCGTACGCGGAGAACCCGCCGAAGAAGTACCAGGACATCTACCCGCTGAACTTCGACAACGACCCCGAGGGGATCTACGCCGAGGTCCGCCGCGTCCTGCAGGTCTGGATCGACCACGGCGTGACCGCGTTCCGGGTGGACAACCCGCACACCAAGCCCCTGTCGTTCTGGCAGCGCCTGCTGGCGGACGTGCGCTCGGAGCACCCTGACGTGCTGTTCCTGTCGGAGGCGTTCACACGCCCGGCGATGATGCTCACGCTCGGCAAGGTCGGCTTCCACCAGTCGTACACGTACTTCACGTGGCGCAACACCAAGGCCGAGCTCGAGGAGTACCTGGCACGCGTCGGCGGGCCGGAGGCGGCGTGGATGCGCCCGAGCTTCTGGCCGACGACGCACGACATCCTGCCGCCGTACCTGCAGCACGGCGGCACCACGGGCTTCGCGGTGCGCGCGGTGCTCGCGGCGCTCGGCGCTCCCACGTGGGGCGTCTACTCCGGCTACGAGCTCGTCGAGAACGTGCCGCGCCCGGGCGTCGAGGAGCAGATCGACAACGAGAAGTACGAGTTCCGCCCGCGCGACTGGGCGCGCGCCGACGACCTGGGCATCGCCCTGCTCGTCGGCCGGCTCAACGAGATCCGCCGCGAGCACCCGGCCCTGCGCCGGCTGCGCAACGTGCGCGTGCACGCGACGTCCGACGACTCCCTGGTCGCGTTCTCCCGCCACGTGGACGCCGCGCACTCCCCCACCGGACGCCCGGACACCGTGGTCGTGGTGGTCAACCTCGACCCGCACCAGCCCCGCGAGGGTGTCGTCGAGCTCGACCTGACGGCGTTCGGCCTGCCCGCGGGGCGCGCCGTGGTCGCCCACGACGTGCTCGCCGGCGAGAGCTACGCGTGGTCCGACCGCGTGTGGGTGCGGCTGGACCCGCAGGTCCGTGTCGCGCACGTCGTGCACCTCGAGCACCCCGGCGCGTCCTCGTGAGCCACGTCGAGCCGCCCCCGTCGACGGCCGCGCTCGCGCTCGGCGGGCTGCCGGGCCGCCGCCAGCCCGCCGTCCCGACGGCGCCGGGCCGCGGCCCGGTCGAGCACGACCCGGACTGGTACCGCACCGCGGTGTTCTACGAGGTCATGCTGCGCACGTTCTCCGACTCGGCCGGCAACGGGTCGGGCGACCTGCGCGGCCTGGTGGAGCGCCTGGACTACCTGCACTGGCTCGGGGTCGACTGCCTGTGGCTGCCGCCGTTCTACCCCTCGCCCATGCGCGACGGCGGGTACGACGTCTCGGACTACACCGCGGTCGCGTCCCAGTACGGCACGCTCGAGGACTTCCAGGCCCTCGTCGCCGAGTGCCACCGGCGGGGCATGCGCATCGTCGTCGACCTCGTGATGAACCACACGAGCGACCAGCACCCCTGGTTCCAGGCGTCGCGCTCGGACCCGGAGGGCCCGTACGGCGACTTCTACGTGTGGGACGACGACAACACGCGCTACCCGGACGCGCGCATCATCTTCGTCGACACCGAGACGTCCAACTGGACCTTCGACCCCGTGCGCCGCCAGTACTTCTGGCACCGGTTCTTCTCGCACCAGCCGGACCTGAACTTCGAGAACCCGCGGGTCGTCGAGGCGATGATGGACGTCGCGCGGTTCTGGCTGCGGCTCGGGGTCGACGGGTTCCGGCTCGACGCGGTCCCGTACCTGTTCGAGGCCGAGGGGACGAACTGCGAGAACCTGCCGCAGACGCACGAGTTCCTGCGGGACATGCGCCGGATGATCGACACGGAGTTCCCGGGCCGGATCGTGCTCGCCGAGGCCAACCAGTGGCCGGAGGACGTCGTGCACTACTTCGGCACGGACGCCGAGCCCGAGTGCCACATGTGCTTCCACTTCCCCGTGATGCCGCGCATCTACTACGCGCTGCGCGACCAGCGGGCCACGCAGATCGTCGACATCCTCGCCGACACCCCGCCCATCCCGGCGGGCGGGCAGTGGAGCACGTTCCTGCGCAACCACGACGAGCTGACGCTCGAGATGGTCTCGACCGAGGAGCGCGCGTCGATGTACGGGTGGTACGCGCCCGACTCTCGCATGCGCGCGAACGTCGGGATCCGCCGCCGCCTGGCACCGCTGCTGGACAACTCCCGCAAGGAGATCGAGCTGGCGCACGCGCTGCTGCTGTCGCTGCCGGGCAGCCCGTGCCTGTACTACGGCGACGAGATCGGCATGGGCGACAACATCTGGCTGCCCGACCGGGACGCCGTGCGCACCCCGATGCAGTGGACCCCGGACCGCAACGCGGGGTTCTCGACCGCCGACCCCGGCAAGCTGTACCTGCCGCTGAACCAGTCGCTGGTCTACCACTACGGCAACGTCAACGTGGAGTCCCAGCTGGCGCAGCCGACGTCGCTGCTGCACTGGGTGCACGGCATGCTCGCGGTCCGGCGCAGGCACCCCTCGCTGGGCCGGGGCACGTTCGAGGTCGTCCCGTCCGACAACGACGCGGTGCTGACGTTCCTGCGCCGCACGGACGACGAGACGATCCTGTGCGTCGCGAACCTCGCGGCGACCCCGCGGGCGACGACCGTGCGCATGCCGGCCATGGCGGGCATGCACGCGCGGGACGTGTTCGGCGGGGCGCACTTCCCCGACGTGGGTCCTGACGGGTCGATGACCTTCACGATGGGGTCCCGGGAGTTCTACTGGCTGGAGCTGACTCGCCCGTGACCCTCGACGCCCGCGCCCCCGACGACCGCGACCGGCAGGTCCTGGACCTGCTGCGCGGGTGGCTGCCCGGTCGCCGGTGGTACCCCGCCAAGGGCGCGACCGCCGAGCTGACGCTCGTGGGCACGGTCGCGCTGCCGGCCGGGCCGGCGGGAGCGGCGGCGCACGGGCGGACGGACGGCGCGGGCTCCGAGGTGCGCGTGCTGCTCGTGCGGGCGCACGCCGGATCGGTCGACGTGGTCCTCCAGGTCCCGGTCGTGCTCGAACGGGCCCTGCCCGTGCAGGCCGCGACCGGTCCGGACGCGGCGACGGCGGACGGGGCCGACGACGCCGTGGTGGGCCGGGTCGCCGGCGTCGTCGTGCGCGACGGTGCGGGCGACCCGCGGTTCCTGCGGGCGTGGCTCGCCGCCGCCGAGGGACCGGGGGCGGACGTCGACGTCGACGCGGCGCGCGTGGTCACGGGCGAGCAGTCCAACACGTCGGTGGTGCTGCCCGGCACGGACGGCGCGCCCGCCGGCATCCTCAAGGTCCTGCGGACCGTCGCCGCGGGCGAGAACCCGGACATCGACGTGCCCCGGCACCTGGTCGACGCGGGCTGGGACGGCGTCCCGGCGCCCCTGGCGTGGGCGACGGCGCGCTGGACGGCGCCGGACGGCACGCGGGCGGCCGGCTACCTCGGGGTGCTGAGCGCGTTCGTCCCGGGCGCGCGGGACGGGTTCGAGCTGGCCTGCGAGGCCGCGCGGACGGGGACCGACCTGGGCGCGCTGGCGCACGAGCTCGGCGCGACGGTCGCCGGCATGCACGCCGCGCTCGTCGGGGCGTACGGCACCGACGAGGCCGCGGACGCCACGGCCGGGGCGCCGTCGGCCGGACCCGCCACGGGCCCCGCCGCGGTCGCGCAGGCCCTGACGACCCGCCTGGCGTGGGCGACGGCCGCGGTGCCCGGGCTCGCCGCCCGCGCGGCCGGCGTCCGCGAGGTGGTGGCCCGGGTGGCCGCGCTGGCCTCGACCCCGCCCCGGCAGCGCGTGCACGGCGACCTGCACCTGGGTCAGGTGCTGCGCTCGGGCGACCGGTGGTTCGTCATCGACTTCGAGGGTGAGCCGCTGGCCCCGCTGGACGCCCGGACCCGCCCGGACCTGGCGCTGCGGGACGTCGCCGGTCTGCTGCGCTCGTTCGACTACGCCGCGGCGGTCGGCGGCCTGGGCGGCGCCGCGGCGGACGCGTGGACCGCGTCGGCCCGCGCCGGGCTGCTGCGCGGGTACGGCGTGCAGGACGACCCGGCCCAGGCCCTGCTGCTGCGCGCGCTCGAGCTCGACAAGACCTTGTACGAGGTCGTCTACGAGGCCCGCAACCGTCCGGCGTGGGCGCCCATCCCCCAGGCGGGCCTGGACCGGCTCCTCGCCTGAGCGGCTCTCACCGGGGCACGCGCGGCGCCGGCGGCGACCCCGGCGGGAGCGCTCAGGCGACGCCGGAGCCGGCCACGGGCACGGCGCCGCTCTCGCCGAGGACCACCCGCATGCCCTGCTGCCGCGGCGCGAGCTCGCTCTGCAGGACGAGGGCCGCACCGCCGACCGCGGCGGCCTCGGACGCGTGCGCCGAGATGCGCACGTGCACAGCGTGCGCGCCGCGGGCGAAGAAGCCCGCCGCGAGCCGCTCCTGCACGACCGGCAGGTACAGCGACCCGGCGAGCGCGAACGCCGGTCCGGTGAGCACGACGGTGTCGAGGTCGAGCAGGTTGGCCAGGGTGTGCGCGGCGACGGCGACGTACTCGGCGGACTCGCGCAGGATCGCCATCGGTGCGGCGTCCCCGCGCGCGGCGGCCCGGGCCAGGGTCGCGAAGTCCTCGGAGACGGTCCGCCCGGGCAGGGTCAGCCCGACCTGGGCGGCGTGGGCGACGACCGCCGCGGGGCCGGCGAACGCCTCGACGCACCCGCGCCCGCCGCACCAGCACCGGGGGCCGTCGAGGTCGACGCACACGTGCCCGACCTCGCCGGCGTTGGAGGACCGGCCGCGGAACACGGTGCCGTCGACGACGATGCC
Source organism: Cellulomonas oligotrophica (assembly GCF_013409875.1). GTDB lineage: Bacteria > Actinomycetota > Actinomycetes > Actinomycetales > Cellulomonadaceae > Cellulomonas > Cellulomonas oligotrophica. The sequence goes on along the minus strand of NZ_JACCBK010000001.1, from coordinate 3,550,881 downwards.
CGCACCGATGCCGGTCCCCATGTAGAGCGCGGCGCAGGCGGTGCCGGTGCCGATCCCGCCGGACCAGTACTCCCCGACCGCTGCGGCGGTCGCGTCGTTGTCGAGCAGGACGGGCAGGCCGACGGCGTCCTCGATCGCCTCGGCGAGCGGGAAGTCGGCCCAGTGCTGCATGACGGGCGGGGTGAGGGTCATGCCTGTGCCGGACGCGATGGGCCCGGGCGAGACGACGCCGACGCCGACGAGCCGGGCCGGGTCGACGCCGATGCGGTCGACGGTGGTGGCGATCTCGGCGGCGATACGGGCGACGACGTCGCGCGGGTCGTCGGCACCGGCGCCGGGGCGCCGCCAGCGGGCGACGACCGCCCCGCCGAGGTTGGCCACCACGTAGGTGATGCCGGCGTGGTCGAGGTGGACGCCGACGGCGTAGCGGGCGGTCGGCTCGAGCTGCAGGAGCATGCGCGGCTTGCCGCCCGTGGACTCGGCGCGCCCGGCCTCGACGACGAGGCCGTCGTCGATGAGGCGCCGCACGACGGTGGAGACGGTCGCGGCGGTGAGCCCGGTGACGCGGGTGAGCTCGACGCGGCTGATGGTGCCCGCCGCGCGGATGACGTCGAGGATCGCCGCACCGCTGCTGGTGTGCGCGGCTCCGAGCCCGGCCCCGTTCACGTGTCCTCCGTCGGTCCGTGGTGCCGCGTGGCGCGGCGCCGTCCCGGACAACGATAGGGACACGGTCCGCACCTGCTGACGACACGCCGTTGACTTACTTTGTTCGGCGGCCTAAGAATCTACCAGGCGCACGCGTCACCCCCGGGAGAGCGCACCCGCCACCCGCAGCCGGCACACCGAGGTGCCGGCGACGACGAGAGGATCAACGATGTTCCTTCACCAGCGACGTGCTCGCCTGGCGGTGGCGTCGACGGCCGTCGGCGTGCTCGCGCTCGTCGGCGCGTGCTCGAGCGACGGAGCCGGCGACGCCGACGAGAGCCAGAGCGGTGAGCCGTCGGGCGAGATCACGGTGCTGACCTGGCGGACCGACCTCGTCGAGGACGGCACGTTCGACGAGTACGTCGAGACCTTCAAGGCTGCCTACCCCGAGGTCACCGACGTCAAGGTCGAGGGCATCACCGACTACGAGGGCGAGGTGCGCACGCGCATGAACACCTCGAACTACGGCGACGTGCTCGCGATCCCCGGCTCCGTCACGCCCGACCAGCTCGGCCAGTTCTTCGAGCCGCTCGGCGAGTTCGACGAGATGTCGCAGGAGTACCGCTGGATCGCCGACAAGACCTACGAGGGCCTGTCCTACGGCATCCCGGTCGTCGGCAACGTGCAGGGCATCGTCTACAACACCGCCGTCTGGGCCGACGCGGGCATCGAGGACTTCCCCACCACCCCGGACGAGTTCCTCGACGACCTGCAGACCATCAAGGACTCCGCGGACGGCGTCGTCCCGCTGTACACGAACTACAAGGACGCGTGGCCGCTGTCGCAGTGGGACGGCGCCCGCGGGGCCGTCACCGCCAACCCCGACTACGTCAACGAGATGACGGGGACGGACGCCCCCTGGTCCGAGGACACCGACTCCGGCGTCATCGACGGGCTCATCTACGACGTCGTCGCGCAGGGCCTGACGGAGGCCGACCCCACGACCACGAACTGGGAGGAGTCCAAGCGGCTGCTCGGCACGGGCGAGGTCGCCACGATGGTGCTCGGCTCGTGGGCGATCCCGCAGATGCAGGACGCCGCGGAGGCCGCGGGCGGCAGCCGTGAGGACATCGGCTACATGCCGTTCCCCGCGCAGGTCGACGGCACGTTCCACGCCGTGGCAGGTGGTGACTACAACCTCGGCATCAACGTGAACTCGGAGAACAAGGTCACCGCGCGGGCGTGGATCGACTGGTTCAACAACGAGTCGGGCTTCTCGGAGTCGCAGGTCGGCCTGTCGCCCCGGGTCGACGGCGAGGTGCCGGAGGCGCTCGCGTCGTTCGTCGACGAGGTCGAGCTCATCACGATGAACCCGGCGCCCGAGGGCAAGGAGTCGCTGTTCGCCGACATCGACACCGCGTCGGGCATCGTCACGACCGACCCCAAGTACCGCCAGCAGATCGTCGACGACGCCCGCTCGGGCGACCGCACCAAGCAGCAGGTGTTCGACGACCTGAACGAGGCGTGGGCCTCGGGCCGCGCCGACGTCGGCGCCTGAGGAGCGAGGGCACCGTCATGACCACCGCACCGTCGCCGCTGCGCAGCGGGACGGCAGCGCGTCAGGCACCCGGTGCCGGTGCCGCCCGGGGGACCACCCCGGGCGGCACCGGCCGCGGGCCCTGGCTGCGCCGCCTGACGCCGTACCTGTTCCTGCTCGTCCCCGTCGCGCTGCTGCTGGTGCTGACCTACCTGCCCGTGGCGAACATGTTCTGGTACTCGGTCACCGACTGGGACGGCCTGGACAAGGTCAAGAACTTCGTCGGACCGGACAACTACGTCGAGGTCTTCACCGAGCCCGACAACCTGCGGGTCTTCTACGTCTCGCTGTACTACTTCGTCGCCTCGTTCGTGCAGATGGCGCTCGCCCTGTACTTCGCGACCATCCTGTCGTTCAAGGTCCGGCTGAAGAACCTGTGGAAGGGGATCCTCTTCTTCCCGTACCTGATCAACGGCGTCGCGATCGGGCTGATCTTCCTCAACTTCCTCAAGCCCGGGGGCGGCCTGGACACCGTCCTGCTGGCCGCCGGCCTCGACGCGCTCGTGCAGCAGTGGACGGGCGACCCCGAGATCGCGAACTACTCGCTCGCCGCGGTCTCGGTGTGGCGGTACATGGGCCTGAACTTCGTGATGTTCCTCGGGGCGATCCAGTCCATCGACGGGCAGATCTACGAGGCGGCCGAGCTCGACGGCGCCAACCGCTGGCACCAGTTCCGGCACATCATCGCGCCGTCGATCAAGCCGATCCTCGGCCTGTCGTTCATCCTCGCCATCTCCGGCTCGCTGTCGGTCTTCGAGATCCCGTACGTGATGACGGGCGGGGGCAACGGCACCGAGACCTTCGTGATCCGCACCGTGTGGATGGCCTTCAACCGCGGGATGGTGGGGCTGGCGTCGGCCATGGCCGTGATCCTGCTGATCATCGTGCTGCTGGTGACCTGGGTCCAGCGCAGGGTGGTCCCCGACGAGGAGGTCGACCTCACATGACGCGCGCCGTCACCTCGACGTTCAAGTACGTCTCGCTCGTCCTCGCCTCCGTCGCGATGCTCCTGCCCATCGGGCTGATCGTGTTCGGCTCGTTCAAGACGAACCAGGAGTTCCTCGCGACCAACCCGTTCACGCTCCCCGCGAGCTGGACCAACCTCGAGAACTACGCCACCGCGTGGACCCGCGGCGGGATGGGGCTGGGGTTCGTCAACACGTTCATCGTGTTCGCCGCCGCGATCGTCGGCACCATCCTCATCGGGGCGGCCGCGGCGTACGCGCTCGACCGGTTCCGGTTCCACGGCCGGCGCGGCGTGCTCAACATGTTCCTGCTCGCCACGCTGGTGCCCGGCGTCACCACGCAGGTCGCCACGTTCCAGATCATCAACGCCCTCGGGCTCTACAACACCCGCTGGGCGCTGATCGTCCTGTTCATGGGCACCGACATCATCTCGATCTACATCTTCCTGCAGTTCATGCGGTCGATCCCCCGCTCGCTGGACGAGGCCGCGATGATCGAGGGCGCCGGCCACCTGCGGATCTTCTTCCAGATCATCCTGCCCAACCTCAAGCCCGCGATCGCCACGGTCGTGATCATCAAGGGCATCGGCATCTACAACGAGTTCTACCTGCCGTTCCTGTACCTGCCCGACTCGGACCTGCGGCCGGTGTCGACGGCGCTGTTCGCCTTCAAGGGCCCGTACGGGTCGGAGTGGGAGATCATCTCGGCGGCCGTGGTCATCACGATCATCCCGATCCTGGTGCTGTTCCTGTTCCTGCAGCGGTACATCTACAACGGCTTCACGTCGGGCGCCACGAAGTAGCGCCACGCCCCGGCCGCACGACCACCCGGCCGCACCACGGCGGCGCCGCACCCCGGACCGGGGCCCGGCGTCGCCGTCGTCCGCCCCGGGCACGCACCGCCCAGGGCACGCACCGCCGCGGGCCGGACCCGTCACACGCGCGTCGCGCGCACCAGCACCAGCCGCTCGGAGGACAGCACCGGGGCGCGCACGCCGACCTCGGCGAGCACCCGCCCGGGCAGGCGCAGGCCCGTGGGCGTCCACCAGGGGCACGCCAGGCCGTGCGTCACGACGTCGCCCGGCGCCTGGGGGCGCACGTGGTAGACGGCGTCCGGGTCGAGGCCCGGCAGCGGCACGCGGTCCGCGGGCAGCTGGGCCGACATCGCGGTCGTCACGATCGCGAACAGCGCGTCGGAGCCGTCCTGGGCGACGACGCCGTGCACGCGCACCGCCGGGTCGGGCACGTCCGCGTGCACGCTCACGCCCGTGTGCAGCAACGGGCGCACGTCCTTGTAGAGCGCGACCCACGCGGCGAGCTCGGCGCGCTGGTCGGCGTCGGCCTCGCGCAGGTCCCACTCGATGCCGAGGTGGCCGAACAGCGCGGTCCCGGCCCGGAACCCGAGCGTGTGCGCCCGCCCGGTGCTGTGCGCGGTGCCCGACCCGATGTGCGCCCCGATCATCTCCAGCGGCACGAGCAGGTTGGTCCACGGCTGGATCTGCTGGCGCTCGAGCGCGTCGATGCAGTCGGACGCCCACACCCGGTCGGTGCGCTGCAGGATCTCCAGGTCCACGCGGGCACCGCCCGACGAGCAGGACTCGATCTCGACGCCGGGGTGCCGCGCGCGCAGCGCGTCGACGAGCCGGTACGCGGCGAGGGTCTGCTCGTGCACGCCCGGCACACCGTGCTCCCCGTGGCCCGCGTCGACGAGGTCGCGGTTGTGGTCCCACTTGAGGTAGGCGATGTCGTGCTCGGTCAGGAGCGCGTCGAGCTGGCCGAGGACGTGCGCGAACGCCTCCGGGCGGGCCAGGTCGAGCACGTGCTGCTGCCGCGCCGGGCGGGGCAGCCGGGACGGCAGCCGCAGCAACCAGTCCGGGTGCGCCCGGGCGAGGTCGGAGTCGAGGTTCACCATCTCGGGCTCGACCCACAGCCCGAACTCCATGCCGAGGCCCGTCACGTGCCGGACCAGGGGGTGCAGGCCGTCGGGCCAGACGTCGCGCGAGACCGTCCAGTCGCCGAGCCCGCTCGTGTCGTCGCGGCGCGAGCCGAACCAGCCGTCGTCCAGGACGAACCGCTCGACGCCGACCTGCGCCGCGGTGTCCGCGAGCGCGGTGAGCGTGCCCAGGTCGTGGTCGAAGTAGACCGCCTCCCAGGTGTTGAGGGTGACCGGCCGGGGGCGACGGGGGTGCTGCGGGCGTGCCCGCAGCCAGGCGTGCACCCGCCCGGCGAGGTCGTCGAGCCCCTCGCGCGCGTACAGGCCGTAGACCCAGGGGGACGTGTACGCGTCGCCGCGGCGCAGGCGCACCTCGCCGGGCAGCAGCAGCTCGCCGCCGCCGAGGAGGCCCTCGTGGTGGTGGGACCGCTCGGCGAGGCTGCGGTGGTTGCCCGACCAGGCGACGTGCACGCCCCAGCCCTCGCCGCGGCGGTGCCCCAGGTCGGCGGTGCCCGCGACGAGCACGAACGCCGCGTCGTAGCCGGTGCGCCCGCGCCGGTTCTCCCGCACGCGCGCGCCGTGCGTGAAGGCGGTCCGCAGCGGGGTGCGCTCACGGGCCCAGTGCCCGCCGAGGTCGAGCAGCTCGACCGCGCGGGCGGGGACCGGGAGCGTGAGGGTGATCCCGCCCACCTCGTAGGCGTCGTCGGCGGTGTTCGTCAGGGTGGCGCGCTGCCGCACGAGGCCCTGGGGCGTGAGCTCCAGGTGCAGCGCGAGGGCGAGCCCCGCGGCGTCGTCGACGGCCTGGACGGTCACGACGCCCCCCGCACCGCGGGCGTCGTGGTCCGCCACGTGGTCGGCGCCGGGGCCGGTGCCGCGCACGTCGACGGACGTCGTGCGGAACGACGTCGACCAGTCGCGGCCGGCGCGGCTGCCGACCAGCCCGGGCGTGCCGACCCAGCCGGCGGAGTGCTCGGGCAGCACGGCGACGTCGACCTCGCCGTCGACGGCGAACCCCCGGGGTGCTGGCCGTCCTGCGGTGCGCAGGTCGGCGAGCAGGTCGGTGCCGAGCGGACCGAGGTCGGCGCCCCAGTGCAGGACGCGCGGCAGGGTCCCCCCGGAGAGGTCGAGCACGAGGCTCACCCCTGCGGCTCGCAGGTGCAGGACCTCGGGCGCGTCGGTACGCACGGCAACCTCCGTCGGCTGGTCGGACGGCCCCCACTGTAGGGCGTTGACTTACTTAGTTCAGTTGTCTAAGAATGATCGAGCCCCACACGGTGCTCGACGCCCGTGCGCCCGACGACGCGCGACCGGGGCCGAGCACCACCCGGGAGCAGCACCCATGCACCGCACGGACCACCAGCCCAGCACGCACGTCCTCGACGACGGCTGGACGTTCACCGCCACCGCGGGCGACCTGCCCGCCGCGCTCGCCGAGCGCCTGCGCGCCGGGCTCCCCGTCACCGTCCCCGGGACCTCGCACACGCACCTGCTCGACGCCGGCCTGGTCCCGGACCCGTACCTCGACGACAACGAGCAGCGCCTCGCGTGGATGAAGCGCGCCGCGTGGGCCTACGACCGCACCCTCGACGAGGCACCTGCCGCCGAGGACGAGCGCGTCGACCTCGTCCTCGAGGGCGTCGACACCGTCGCCACCGTGCTCCTCGACGGTGCCGTGGTGCTGCGCGCCGCGAACATGCACCGCACCTACCGCGTCGACGTCCGCGACCGCGTCGGGCACGGCCCGTCGGCGCTGCGCGTCGAGATCGCCTCCGCGCTGGAGCACGCCGAGCGGGAGGCCGAGCGCCTCGGAGCCCGTCCGCTCGCCTACCCGCAGCCCTTCAACATGGTCCGCAAGATGGCCTGCTCGTTCGGCTGGGACTGGGGACCCGACCTGCAGACCGCGGGCCTGTGGAAGCCGGTGCTGGTGCACCGGTGGCGCGTCGCCCGGCTCGCGTCCGTGCGTCCCCTCGTGCGCGTCGAGCCCGACGGGACCGGCACCGTCGAGGTCGTCGTCGACGTGGAGCGCTCAGGCCTGCCCGGCGGCGACGTCGCCCTCGCGGTGCGCGCCCGGGTCGCCGGCGTCGAGGCGGTCGGCGTCGTCCCCGCCGGCGCGTCCCGCACCCACGTGCACCTCGAGGTGCCGCACGCCCCGCTGTGGTGGCCCGTCGGGCACGGATCGCAGCCGCTGCACGACCTCGTCGTCGAGCTGCACGTCCTCGACGCGGACGCCTCGGCGCCGCACGGTCGCGGCCCCGCCCTCGGCACGTGGCAGCGGCGCATCGGCTTCCGCACCGTCGAGCTCGACACCGCCCCCGACGACCACGGCTCGGCCTTCACGCTGCGGGTCAACGGCCGGCCGGTCTTCGTCAAGGGCGCCAACTGGATCCCCGACGACCACCTGCTCACCCGGCTGACCCGCGACCGGTACGCGACGAGCATCGACCACGCGCTCGGCGCCCACCTCAACCTCCTGCGGGTCTGGGGCGGGGGCATCTACGAGTCCGACGACTTCTACGAGCTGTGCGACGAGCGGGGCCTGCTCGTGTGGCAGGACGCCCTGCTCGCGTGCGCCGCGTACCCCGAGGAGGAGCCCCTCGCGGCCGAGATCGAGGCCGAGCTGCGCGAGCACGTCGCCCGGCTGACGCCGCACCCGTCGCTCGTCCTGTGGAACGGCGGCAACGAGAACCTCTGGGGCTTCCTCGACTGGGGCTGGCGCGACGAGCTCGACGGCCGCACCTGGGGCCTGCGCTACGCGACCGAGCTCCTGCCCGCCGTCGTCACGGAGCTGGACCCGACCCGGCCGTGGTGCGCCAACAGCCCGTGCGCCCCGGGGTCGTCCCTCGACGAGGTCCACCCCAACGACCCGGACCACGGCTCGCACCACCAGTGGGAGGTGTGGAACCGCATCGACTACACCGCGTACCGGGACGAGGTCCCCCGGTTCTGCTCGGAGTTCGGCTTCCAGGGCCCGCCCGCGTGGGCGACGCTCGCCCGCGCGGTCCGCGACGACGACGGCACGGTCGCCGGCAAGGAGCACCCCACCTTCCTGCTGCACCAGAAGGCCGAGGACGGCAACGCCAAGCTCGACCGCGGCATGGCGCCCCACCTCGGGGTCCCCGAGGACTTCACGGACTGGCTCTGGGCGGCCCAGCTCAACCAGGCCCGGGCGATCCGCTTCGCCGTCGAGCACTACCGGTCCTGGTGGCCGGTGACGGCCGGCGCGATCGTCTGGCAGCTGAACGACTGCTGGCCGGTCACCTCGTGGGCCGCGGTCGACGGCGACGGCCGACGCAAGCCGCTGTGGTTCGCGATGCGCGCCGCGTTCGCCCAGCGCACCCTCACCGTCCAGCCCCGGGACGGCCGCGAGACCCTCGTCGTCGCCAACGACACCGCGAGCCTCTGGCAGGGCGTCGCCCGCCTCGAGCGGCAGCACCTCGACGGCACGGTCCGCGCGTCGGCCGACCTGCCCCTGACCGTCGGCGCCTGGTCCACGGGCTCGTTCGCCCTGCCGGCCGACCTGCGCGTCCCGGCCGACCCGCGCGAGGAGGTGCTGGTCGTCAGCCTCGACCACGCCCGCACCGTCCACTGCTGGGTCGAGGACGTCGACCTCGCGCTCGACCCCGACCCGCTCGTGGCGCGCGTGCACCCCGTGGCCGGCGGCTACGACGTCGAGGTCACCGCCACGTCCCTGTCGAAGGACGTCACGCTGCTCGTCGACCGCCTCGACCCGGACGCGCGGGTCGACGACGCCCTCGTGACGCTGCCCGCCGGGACGAGCACCACGTTCCGTGTCAGCACCACGCAGCCGCTCGACGCGGCTGCCCTCGTCCGGTCGCCGGTCCTGCGGACCGCCAACGACCTGCGCCGGGCCGTCGGCGCGGCGGGCGTCTCGACGTCGGGTGCCGCGGCCGCCCGCGGCTGAGCCCCGCGCCGCCGCGGGGGTCGCGGCGGTCGCGGGGGTCGCGCGCCGGCGCACCGGTACGCTGGCGCACGTGACGCAGGGCACGGACGCCATCGGCCTGGTCCTCGCCCGCCCGGCGCGGATGCTCGGCCTCGAGCCGTTCTTCATGGAGCTCATCGGCGGCATCGAGGAGACGCTGTCCGTCGACGGCCGCTCGCTGCTGCTGCACGTCGTGCCGGACCACGAGGCCGAGATCGCCGCGTACCGCCGCTGGGGCGCCGGCGGCATGGTCGACGCGGTCGTGCTCGTCAACCTCGTCGTCGACGACCCGCGGCTGGACGTCCTGCGGGAGCTCGCGATCCCGACCGTCGTGGTCGGCGGCCCCGAGCGCTCCGTGCCGGGCGTCGCGCACGTCTGGATCGACAACGGTCAGGCGATGCGCGACGCGGTCGGCTACCTCGTCGGGCTGGGCCACACGACGGTCGGACGGGTCTCGGGCCCGCGCCGCCTGGCCCACACCGTCGCCCGCACCGCGGCGTTCGTCGAGGAGTGCGCGGCGCTCGGCGTGCACGGCGTGGTCGTCGAGGGCGACTACGCCGAGGAGTCCGGCACCCGGGCGGCCCGCACCCTCCTCGGGCGGGGCGGCCCGCCGTCGGCCATCGTGTTCGACAACGACGTCATGGCCCTGGCCGCCCTCGGTGTGGCGCACGAGCTGAACCTCGACGTGCCGCGCGACGTGTCGCTGCTCGCGTGGGACGACTCGGCGCTCTGCCGCCTCGCCCACCCCCCGCTGTCGGCCATGAGCCTCGACGTCCACGCGATGGGCGCCCAGGTCGCGACCGCCGTGCTCAACCTGCTCGCGTCCGGGCGGCCGACCACGTCGACGGCACCGCTCCCCCGCCTGGTCGCCCGCGGGAGCACCGCCCGCCACGCCCGACCGGCTCCCTGAGCACCCGACCGGTCGACGGGGCAGGCACGAGCGTCACGGCCCCACGACGCGGACAGGGGGCCGACGGGCCGCCACGGGCCGCGATCACCTGCGCGGACGCCCGGGCAGTGGTTGGGTAGGCACATGAATGCGGACGCGCCGTCTCCTGTGCACGTCGACGCCGACACCCTGGGTGCCGTCGCGGCCGGCACGCACTTCGACCCGCACGCGGTGCTCGGCCCGCACCCCGGCCCCGAGGGGGTGACGATCCGCACGCTGCGGCCCTTCGCCGAGCGCGTGGTCGTCGTCACCGACGGGGCCCGCACGGACGCCGTCCACGAGCAGCACGGCGTCTGGGTCGCGGTCCTCCCGGGCACCACCGTGCCGGACTACCGCGTCGAGGTCACGTACGACGGGTGGGCGTCGCTCGTCGACGACCCGTACCGCTTCCTCCCGACCGTCCAGGAGCTGGACCGCCACCTCGTCCGCGAGGGCCGCCACGAGCAGCTGTGGGAGGTCCTCGGCGCCAACGTCCGGACGTACCCGAGCGTGCTGGGCGACGTCACCGGCACGTCGTTCGCCGTGTGGGCGCCCAACGCCCGTGCCGTGCGCGTGGTCGGAGACTTCAACCACTGGCAGGGCGCGACGCACGCCATGCGCTCCCTCGGGGACAGCGGCATCTGGGAGGTCTTCGCGCCCGGTGTCCGAGCCGGCGCGCGCTACAAGTTCGAGATCCTCGGCCCGGACGGGTCCTGGCGGCAGAAGGCCGACCCGGTCGCGAAGGGTACCGAGATCCCGCCCGCGACCGCGTCGGTCGTCGTGGAGTCCGCGTACACGTGGGGCGACGACACCTGGATGTCCGCACGCGCGTCGCGCGACCCGCACCGCCGACCGGTGAGCATCTACGAGGTGCACCTCGGGTCGTGGCGCCAGGGCCTGTCGTACCGGGACCTCGCGCACCAGCTGACCGCGTACGTCACCGAGCTGGGCTTCACCCACGTCGAGCTGCTCCCCGTCGCGGAGCACCCCTTCGGCGGGTCGTGGGGCTACCAGGTCTCCTCGTACTACGCACCCACGTCCCGCTTCGGCCACCCCGACGACTTCCGCTACCTCGTCGACTGCCTGCACCGCGCCGGCGTCGGCGTCATCGTCGACTGGGTGCCCGCGCACTTCCCCAAGGACGAGTGGTCGCTCGCGCAGTTCGACGGCACCCCGCTGTACGAGCACCCCGACCCCCTGCTCGGCGAGCACCCCGACTGGGGCACGTACGTCTTCAACTTCGGTCGCAACGAGGTCCGCAACTTCCTCGTCGCCAACGCCGTGTACTGGCTGCAGGAGTTCCACGTCGACGGGCTGCGCGTGGACGCCGTCGCCTCGATGCTCTACCTCGACTACTCCCGACAGCCGGGGCAGTGGCGCCCCAACGCGTACGGCGGCCGCGAGAACCTCGAGGCGATCGCGTTCCTCCAGGAGACCAACGCGACCGCGTACCGCCGGGCCCCGGGCACCATGATGATCGCCGAGGAGTCCACCGCGTGGCCGGGCGTCACCGCCCCCACGAGCGGGGACGGGCTCGGGTTCGGCCTCAAGTGGAACATGGGGTGGATGAACGACACCCTGCGCTACCTGCGCGAGGAGCCGATCAATCGTCGCTATCACCACCACGAGGTCACGTTCTCGATGGTGTACGCGTACTCCGAGCACTACGTGCTCCCCATCAGCCACGACGAGGTCGTGCACGGCAAGGGCTCGCTCTACGAGCGGATGCCCGGAGACGCGTGGCAGAAGGTGGCAGGCGTCCGCGCACTGCTCGCGTACCAGTGGACCCACCCCGGCAAGCAGCTGCTCTTCATGGGCCAGGAGTTCGCCCAGCGCACCGAGTGGGCCGAAGCGCGTTCCCTCGACTGGGCCAGCACGGAGGACCCCCTGCACGGCGGCGTGCAGAAGCTCGTGGCCGACCTCAACGTCCTCTACGCGAGCACGCCGGCCCTCTGGGAGCTCGACCACACCCCCGACGGCTTCGAGTGGATCGCGTCGGACGAGGCGGACCTGAACCTGCTCGCCTACCTGCGCAAGGGGCAGGAGGGGAACCCCGACGTCGTCGTGGTCGTGAACTTCGCCGGCGTGCCGCACGAGGGCTACCGCCTGGCACTCCCCCACGGCGGCCGGTGGGTCGAGGCGCTCAACACCGACGCAGCCCGGTACGGCGGCTCCGGCGTCGACAACGCCGGTGTCGTCCACGCCGAGGCCCAGCCGCACTACGCCCGTGCGTGGTCGGCCGCAGTCCGCGTGCCCCCGCTCGGAGCACTGGTCCTGGTCCACGAGGCCTGACCCGTCGTCACGGCGCGTCCCGAGGCAAGCGCAGCGACCCGGGACGCGCCGTCAACGGCCTGACTCGACCGCAAGAGCGCACACGCCGGTGGGCTCATGTCTTCCCCTGCCGGAACCCACCCTGAACCGCGCGTCAACCGGCCCAACGCAGAAAGGCCCACCCGCGAACGGGTGGGCCTTCCTGGAAAAATTGTCCGGCGGCGTCCTACTCTCCCACACCCTGGCGGGTGCAGTACCATCGGCGCTGAAGGGCTTAGCTTCCGGGTTCGGAATGGGACCGGGCGTTTCCCCTTCGCTATGACCGCCGTAACACTGTCGAGCTCACCCAGGCAATGAAGCCGTTGGTGACTCGGGAACCGCACAGTGGACGCGTCGCAAAGAATGATGATAGTCAAGTCATCGGCTTATTAGTACCGGTCAGCTACGGCAGTCGTTAGTCCTGCCTTCCACGTCCGGCCTATCAACCCAGTGTTCTGCTGGGAGCCTCTCACCCACAAGGGGCATGGAAACCTCATCTTGAAGCAGGCTTCCCGCTTAGATGCTTTCAGCGGTTATCCCTCCCGAACGTAGCCAACCAGCCGTGCTCCTGGCGGAACAACTGGCACACCAGAGGTTCGTCCGTCCCGGTCCTCTCGTACTAGGGACAGCCCTTCTCAAGTTTCCTGCGCGCGCAGCGGATAGGGACCGAACTGTCTCACGACGTTCTAAACCCAGCTCGCGTACCGCTTTAATGGGCGAACAGCCCAACCCTTGGGACCTACTCCAGCCCCAGGATGCGACGAGCCGACATCGAGGTGCCAAACCATGCCGTCGATATGGACTCTTGGGCAAGATCAGCCTGTTATCCCCGGGGTACCTTTTATCCGTTGAGCGACGGCGCTTCCACAAGCCACCGCCGGATCACTAGTTCCGACTTTCGTCCCTGCTCGACCTGTCAGTCTCACAGTCAAGCTCCCTTGTGCACTTGCACTCGCCACCTGATTGCCAACCAGGCTGAGGGAACCTTTGAGCGCCTCCGTTACATTTTAGGAGGCAACCGCCCCAGTTAAACTACCCACCAGGCACTGTCCCTGATCCGGATCACGGACCGAGGTTAGATATCCAGAGCGACCAGAGTGGTATTTCAACGTTGACTCCACCGACACTGGCGTGCCGGCTTCACAGTCTCCCACCTATCCTACACAAGCCGCACCGAACACCAATACCAAGCTATAGTAAAGGTCCCGGGGTCTTTCCGTCCTGCTGCGCGTAACGAGCATCTTTACTCGTAGTGCAATTTCGCCGAGTTCGCGGTTGAGACAGCGGAGAAGTCGTTACGCCATTCGTGCAGGTCGGAACTTACCCGACAAGGAATTTCGCTACCTTAGGATGGTTATAGTTACCACCGCCGTTTACTGGGGCTTAAATTCTGAGCTTCGCCTTGCGGCTAACCCGTCCTCTTAACCTTCCAGCACCGGGCAGGCGTCAGTCCGTATACATCGTCTTGCGACTTCGCACGGACCTGTGTTTTTAGTAAACAGTCGCTTCTCCCTGGTCTCTGCGGCCATCCACGCTGCCCCGGGCAAGCCGGTTCACGCTTCAGGCCCCCCTTCTCCCGAAGTTACGGGGGCATTTTGCCGAGTTCCTTAACCACGATTCTCTCGATCGCCTTGGTATTCTCTACCTGACCACCTGAGTCGGTTTGGGGTACGGGCGGCTAGAACCTCGCGTCGAGGCTTTTCTTGGCAGCATAGGATCACCCATTTCCCGCATACGCGGTACCCGTCAGTTCTCAGGCATACAAGGTGCGGATTTGCCTACACCTCGCCCTACAACCTTGGACGTGGACTACCATCGCCACGCTGGGCTACCTTCCTGCGTCACCCCTGTTAATACGCTTACCTACTACCGGATCGGGTCCCGTGCTCCCTGGCTCGGTGTCCCCGAAGGAACGATGAACCAGCTCGGACGGTTAGCATCACCGGGCTCGGTATGGGCGGTTCTTCGCCGGTACGGGAATATCAACCCGTTGTCCATCGACTACGCCTGTCGGCCTCGCCTTAGGTCCCGACTTACCCAGGGCGGATTAGCCTGGCCCTGGAACCCTTGGTCATTCGGCGGACGGGTTTCTCACCCGTCATTCGCTACTCATGCCTGCATTCTCACTCGTGTAGGCTCCACCACTGGGTCACCCCGCAGCTTCACTGCCCACACGACGCTCCCCTACCCATCCACACGACTGAACCACGAAGGCTTGTCACGAGTGTGAATGCCACAGCTTCGGCGGTGTGCTTGAGCCCCGCTACATTGTCGGCGCGGAATCACTTGACCAGTGAGCTATTACGCACTCTTTCAAGGGTGGCTGCTTCTAAGCCAACCTCCTGGTTGTCTGTGCAACTCCACATCCTTTCCCACTTAGCACACGCTTAGGGGCCTTAGCTGGTGGTCTGGGCTGTTTCCCTCTCGACTACGGAGCTTATCCCCCGCAGTCTCACTGCCACGCTCTGGCTTACCGGCATTCGGAGTTTGGCTAACGTCAGTAACCTGGTGGGGCCCATCGGCTATCCAGTAGCTCTACCTCCGGCAAGAAACGCGTGACGCTGCACCTAAATGCATTTCGGGGAGAACCAGCTATCACGAAGTTTGATTGGCCTTTCACCCCTAACCACAGGTCATCCCCCAGGTTTTCAACCCTGGTGGGTTCGGGCCTCCACGCGGTCTTACCCGCGCTTCACCCTGCCCATGGCTAGATCACTTCGCTTCGGGTCTAGAGCACGCGACTACAGACGCCCTATTCGGACTCGCTTTCGCTACGGCTTCCCCACACGGGTTAACCTTGCCACGTACCACTAACTCGCAGGCTCATTCTTCAAAAGGCACGCCGTCACCCCTGCTAGGGAGGCTCCGACGGATTGTAGGCACACGGTTTCAGGTACTATTTCACTCCCCTCCCGGGGTACTTTTCACCTTTCCCTCACGGTACTTGTCCGCTATCGGTCACCAGGTAGTATTTAGGCTTACACAGTGGTCTGTGCAGATTCACTCCGGGTTTCTCGGGCCCGGAGCTACTTGGGATCCCCTTCAGGAGACCACGCCATTTCGTCTACGGGGGTACCACCCTCTGTGCCGGGCCTTTCAATGCCCTTCGACTATGACGCGATTTTCTGACTCCTCGCCAGCTCGGCAGAGCTGACCGAAGGGTCCCACAACCCCGTACGCGCAACGCCTGCCGGCTATCACACACGCACGGTTTGGCCTGATCCGCTTTCGCTCGCCACTACTCACGGAATATCTCTTCCTGCCGGTACTGAGATGTTTCACTTCCCGGCGTTCCCTCCACTCACCCTATATATTCAGGTGAGGGTCACCGCACATGACTGCGGCGGGGTTTCCCCATTCGGACATCCTCGGATCACGGTTCGTTTGCCAACTCCCCGAGGCTTATCGCAGGCTACTACGTCCTTCTTCGGCTCCTGGTGCCAAGGCATCCACCCTGTGCCCTTATAAACTTGACCACAAAGATCATTCAAAGATGCTCGCGTCCACTGTGCAGTTCTCAAGCAACCACCGGTCACCACCCGACACCCGGCGCCTACCCACCCCCCGAAGGAGACAAGCGGTTCATCCGGACCAGACAGTCCCGACCTGAAAGACACAACCTCAACGGCTGCTCCCTCAGGACCCAACAGCGTGCCAGGCCGACCCCACCAGCAGAACCTCACCTTTCCCTCCCCACCACCCGCACCCCGAAGGACACGAACAGCAGGCGTACTCAGCAGCCCCACCAGCACAAAGCCGGCCGTAGTCGATGTTCCACCCGTGAGCACCACCCCTGACACGAACGGCCAGGGCATGGGCCTGGACAACCACCCGCACCCCACGACAGGGCACGCCAGCTGCCAGATGCTCCTTAGAAAGGAGGTGATCCAGCCGCACCTTCCGGTACGGCTACCTTGTTACGACTTAGTCCTAATCGCCAGTCCCACCTTCGACGGCTCCCCCCACAAGGGTTGGGCCACCGGCTTCGGGTGTTACCGACTTTCATGACTTGACGGGCGGTGTGTACAAGGCCCGGGAACGTATTCACCGCAGCGTTGCTGATCTGCGATTACTAGCGACTCCGACTTCATGGGGTCGAGTTGCAGACCCCAATCCGAACTGAGACCGGCTTTTTGGGATTCGCTCCACCTCGCGGTATCGCAGCCCTTTGTACCGGCCATTGTAGCATGCGTGAAGCCCAAGACATAAGGGGCATGATGATTTGACGTCATCCCCACCTTCCTCCGAGTTGACCCCGGCAGTCTCCCATGAGTCCCCGGCATAACCCGCTGGCAACATGGGACGAGGGTTGCGCTCGTTGCGGGACTTAACCCAACATCTCACGACACGAGCTGACGACAACCATGCACCACCTGTACACCGACCTTGCGGGGCACCCATCTCTGAGTGTTACCGGTGCATGTCAAGCCTTGGTAAGGTTCTTCGCGTTGCATCGAATTAATCCGCATGCTCCGCCGCTTGTGCGGGCCCCCGTCAATTTCTTTGAGTTTTAGCCTTGCGGCCGTACTCCCCAGGCGGGGCACTTAATGCGTTTGCTGCGGCACGGAACTCGTGGAATGAGCCCCACACCTAGTGCCCAACGTTTACGGCATGGACTACCAGGGTATCTAATCCTGTTCGCTCCCCATGCTTTCGCTCCTCAGCGTCAGTTGCGGCCCAGTGACCTGCCTTCGCCATCGGTGTTCCTCCTGATATCTGCGCATTCCACCGCTACACCAGGAATTCCAGTCACCCCTACCGCACTCTAGTCTGCCCGTACCCACTGCAAGCCCCAGGTTGAGCCTGAGGATTTCACAGCAGACGCGACAAACCGCCTACGAGCTCTTTACGCCCAATAATTCCGGACAACGCTTGCGCCCTACGTATTACCGCGGCTGCTGGCACGTAGTTAGCCGGCGCTTCTTCTGCAGGTACCGTCACTTGCGCTTCTTCCCTGCTGAAAGAGGTTTACAACCCGAAGGCCGTCATCCCTCACGCGGCGTCGCTGCATCAGGCTTGCGCCCATTGTGCAATATTCCCCACTGCTGCCTCCCGTAGGAGTCTGGGCCGTGTCTCAGTCCCAGTGTGGCCGGTCGCCCTCTCAGGCCGGCTACCCGTCGTCGCCTTGGTAGGCCATCACCCCACCAACAAGCTGATAGGCCGCGAGCCCATCCCTCACCGATAAATCTTTCCAGACGCTACCGATGCCGGTGCGTCTCATATCCGGTATTAGACCTCGTTTCCAAGGCTTATCCCAGAGTGAAGGGCAGGTTGCTCACGTGTTACTCACCCGTTCGCCACTGATCAGACCAGCAAGCTGGCCGTCACCGTTCGACTTGCATGTGTTAAGCACGCCGCCAGCGTTCGTCCTGAGCCAGAATCAAACTCTCCGTTAATGTCAAACAGCCACCCACCAGGCGAACCCAGCGAGCAACAGACACCACAAAGAAGCCCCAGCCATACAGCCAGGGCCAGAAACTGGCACCTACCTGAGCCACTCACACGGGGGTGCGAGCTGACCCAGATGCGATACCACTATCAATGGCATCGACTACTTGGCACACTGTTGAGTTCTCAAGGAACAGACGCGCATCCACTCAAACCTTGCGGCTCTCACTGGAGGCTTCTCTTCGTTCGTGCTCCACCCTACCAGACCGAATCGCATTCCCGAACCAGGCATTCACCCGACTCGAAACCGCTCATCCGCCCTTCCGGCGTCGTTCTCAACTCTACACCATTCATTTCCCCGCCCCGGCCTCACAGCCGAACCAGAAAAACAAACCAGCGAGAATCTCGAACAAAAACTACCCCACAACCCGGAACCCACCGAACCACCGAAGCGACCCGACAACCACCGAACTGCGGCCCCGCACACTACACCCCGACGCACACAGCGCCAAGATGACCAACACACGGGAAGGCCCTGCTCCGCGGGACCGACCACCGAAGATCACCTCGGTGTCCGTTCCTCCCTGCCGGGCGGGCCTGGAGAACATTACCCACGGGGTGCCGGACGTGCAAACCGCGAGGTGCGTGACCGTGGTCACGCAGCTCGCGGTCCGGCCTGCGAGTGCTGCTGCCCTCACAAGACCCCTGGTCAGGGCCCCGCAACGGCTTCGCCGTGCTCAGAAGAGCGCACCGGCGAGGGCTCGTCGCGCCGCGGCGACCCGGGGGTCGTCGGTGCCCACGACCTCGAACAGCTGCACCAGGCGCTCCCGGACACGCTCGCGCTCGGCGCCCGACGTGCGTCGGACGACCTCGACCAGCCGGACGAACCCGTCCTCGACGGCACCGGCGAAGACGTCGAGGTCCGCGACCGCGAGCTGGGCGTCGACGTCGTCCGGACGCGCCGCCCCGGCCTCCCGCGTCGCACGTGCGTCCGCCGTCGCGGTACGGATCATGAGCTCGACCTGTGCCAGGCCCGCGCGCGCCATCGCGTCGCGAGGGTTCTCGCGCAGCGCCTGCTCGTACGCCTCGCGGGCCGCCGGCAGGTCGTCGCGCTCGATCGCGTCGTACGCGGCCTGGTGCAGCGGCGGCAGCGCGGGCTCCTGCGGCACCGGGTCGGTGGGTGCGGCGGGAGCAGCCGCCACGCGGCCGGTGATGCCGTTCGCCTCCGCCGCGGCCAGCAGCTGGTCGAGCACGGCACGCACCTGCTCGGCCGCGGGCTGCCCCTGGAAGAGCGGCAGCGGCTGGCCGGCGAGCACGGCGACGACCGAGGGCACGGACTGCGACTGGAAGGCGGCCGCGACCTGCGGGTTGGCGTCGGCGTCCACGCGTGCGAGGAGCCACCGGCCGGCGTCCGCCTCCGCCTCGCGGCCCAGCTGTGCGGCGACCTGCTGGCTCGCCTCGCTCCACGGGGCCCAGAGCACCACCACCACGGGGTGCTCCGTCGAGGCCTGCACGACCTCGCCGAACGACGACTGGTCCACGTCGCGCACGTACCCGCCGGGCGCACCCAGCCCGCCCGGCTCCCCGGGTGCCGGTGTGCTGGGGCGGGCGAGCGTGGACAGGTCCACGGCGCCGCGCACGTCCAGCCGGGGGCCCTGCTGGGGCGACGACTGCTGCGACATCTCGAGCTCCTCCTGGTCAGACGGTGGCGCGGGCGGCGCCCGCGCGTGCTGGTCCGGCGACGGGCCGCCGGATCACTGGGCCTCGGCGTCCGTGACGGCGTGCTCGGCGGCGAGGACCTGGACCTGGGCGTCGCTCCCCGCCGGCGGGACGTACATCACGAGGACGTCGGTGAACTTGCGCGTGAAGCTCGTCGACGCCTCGGTGGCGCCAGCGAGTTCCGCGTAGAACGGCTCGATCGGGATGGTCCCGCCGTCGACGGTCAGCGTCACGGTCGACGTCGTCGACATCCCCTGGACGACCAGGGCACCCCCGTCGACGGTCCCGAGGGCCACGACCGGACCGTCGGCCGGTGTGTACGTCTCCGTCAGCGTCCCCGCCTCGTCGACGGCACCCTGCGTGGCCGCCTTCGCCTCCTGGACCGCCTCACGGAACCCGTCCGCGGCGAAGGTCCCCGCGTGCTCGGACTCGTCGCCCTTCGACAGGACGTCGGCGTAGCGCGCCCCGACCTCCCCCGGCGGCACGAGGAGCGTGTCGTCGTCGTCCGCGAGCACCGGGCTGCCCTCCTCGGTGGCTGCGGTCAGCGGCATCTGGGCGCCCGGCAGCAGGCGGGCCCAGCCCCACAGGCGGTACTGCGCGCGCGGGTTCGCCTGGTGCAGCACGAGGATGCGCGGCGCCTGCAGGTCGTCGGGCTGCTCGGTGACGACCAGCTGCGTGCGCGGCCAGGTGTCCGACTCGGGCGTGATGACCGCCTGCTCCTCGGTGGGCAAGGACGTGGGCGTGCGCTCGCCGTCGGTCGCGGCCTGCCAGACGTACTCCGCCTTGCGGATCGCCCTGGCGGGGCCGAAGACCCGCGCGTCGAGGTCGCCGGCGTCACGGCTCTCGTCCGCCGCCGCCAGCACCTCGCCCAGCGAGGTCAGCACGCGCTCGGTCTGCGCAGGACCGAGCACCGGCGGGGGCACGGCCCCGACCGGTGCGGGCGCCGGTGCCGGGAGCGGCGTGCCGCAGCCCGCCACGAGCGCGACCACGCAGGTCGCGGCGACGAGACCCGCAGCGCCACGGCGGGCACGACGTCCGGACGGTCGGGGTGCGGTGCTCATCGGTCCTCCTCACGGGTGTCGTCTTCACCGGGCACGGGCGGCATGCCCCACGCGCGACGCCACGCGTCGGCCCGCGAGCCCGCGTCGCCGTCGTCCCCGCGCGCCCACGCCGGACGCGGACGTCCGCCCTCCGGCGGACCGCCCGCGTCCGGGCGCGGGCCGCGTCCTGACGGGGACGGTGACGGGGGCGACGGGGCCCAGCCGGGGCGCGCCTGGCTCCCCGCGGGACCGGCCGAGGCACCGGGCCCCGCAGGACCACCGGGGTGCCGCCCGCCCGACTGCCCCGGGCCGGCGGGCGGAACGGTCCCCACCGGTGCGCCCGGCCGGGGCGGGACGGCGCGGCCCGGTGCCGTGGGACCGGGGCCCCGCGTCGGTCCGGCGCCCGCAGGACCCTGCGGGGGTGCCGACGGACGCGGCCCCCATGCCGAGGTCGTCGGCCCCTGACCGCGGCCGGCGGCCTGGTCGCCCGGCGCGGGGGCGGACGGGTGCGCGGGGCCGGGCGACGGTGCGGGCCCACGGTCCGCGAGCCACGCGGGCCGCGGTCCGGCGGCGCCGGTCGGCGCACCGGGGGGCGACGGCACCCGGTCCTCGCCACGCCACGGCGGGGACGACGGCGCGCCAGCCGCGCCGTGGGGGCTCGACGCTCCCGCAGACGCGGACGGCGCCGCCGCGGTGGCCGGGGCAGGCTGCTCGGGCGCCGCGTCACGACGGCCCAGCGACCGCAGGCCCGGGCGTCGCGGGGGCGCGTCGCCCTGACCGGACCCGCGCCGGCTCCGGCGCCCTCCCGCGGGCGAGGAGTCCGGCGTCGGCGCGTCGGACGCGCCCGCGCGGTCGGGTGCCGACGACCCCGTGCCGCCACGGCCGGGCACGACCACGGGCTCGGGGGCGGCGCGGACGACGGTCGGGACGACGGGGAGGGACTGGGTGCCCGGGCGGCCGCCGCCCTGCAGCTCGCGCATCTGGCGGCGGGTCAGACCGGCGGGGACGGCCCCGGCCTCGACCACGGGCGTCGAGCCCGTCGCGACCGCGGTCCACCCCGAGCCGTCGCCGCGACGTGCCCGCAGCACGTCACGCATGAGGAGCAGGAGGCTCAGCGCGACCAGCAGCGCACCGGCTCCGGCGGCCGGCCACAGCCAGGGTGTCGTCACCGTCTGCGGCCAGGCGAGCGAGATCGTCGGCGGGGTTGCGCCGGTGCTCACCGCCATGACGCTCCAGCGACCCTCGGCCTGCACCGTCCACTCGAGCTCGGCGGAACCCTCCCCCGTCGCCTCGAGGACCCACATGTCGGAGCCCGCCGGGTCGACGGCCGTGGGCTCGTCCGTGGCCTCGCCGTCCGCAGCCTCGCCGTCCGCGGCGTCGTCGGCGTCCGCCGTCGCGTCCTCGGCCGGGGGCTGGGTCGCCTCGGCCGTGGCGGCACCCGTCGCACCGTCGGTGGCAGCAGCAGCAGTGGCGGCGTCGGTCGGGTCGGCCGCGGGCGCGTCGAGCTGCAGCTCGTGCCACCCGTCGAGGCCGGACACCCGCTGGTGGGGGTCCTCGCCCACCCAGCCGAGCACGTCCGTGTCACGGCCGACGACGAGCGTCACCGGGTCGGCGGACCCCGCGGTGGCACGGACCGTGACGGCGTCACCGGCCATCTCGAGCACACCGGCGTCGGTGATCACGGTGTGCTCGTCGGCCGTGGCGGTGGCCACGAGCACGTCGTCGGCCCGCCACACGGTCGCCGAGGCGACGCCCAGGGCGGCGAGGACGAGCCCCACCACCCCGATCGCGGCGTAGAGCAGTCGCTTGCGCACGCAGAGTCCTCTCGGGAGCGAACGACCCAGGATAGGCAGAGGTGTCCGTGCTGTCCGAACCGGGTCGGTCGTCGGACGGCACGCAGAAGGGTGCCAGGCTGCACGCCCGGCCGGGGCCCGGCTGCACGGATCCGCCGAGGTCGCAGGACCTGCACGGGTCGGACCCGACGCCGCCACACCCCGTGCGTCGCACCCTCACGAGGGGGCTCCGTGCGTATCCTGTCGAGCGGGGCACCGACGTCGAGACCACCTCGTCCACCGCCTGCCGCACCCCGGGCGGACGGGCCCCCCGACGAGGAGGACTGCCCCCGTGCCCGAAGCCCGGCCCCCGTTCCCCGTGGTCAACTTCCGCGGGTACGACCGTGACGCCGTCGACGCCAGGATCTCCTCGCTCGAGCAGGCCCTCGCCGACACCCGGGCCAAGGTCGAGGCGCTCGACTCGGAGAAGATGCAGGCCTCCGTCGAGCTGTCGGAGGCCCAGCGCCAGCTGCGCGAGGCGGAGCGCCCCACCTACTCGGGGCTGGGCTCCCGGATCGAGCAGCTCCTGCGTTCCGCCGAGGAGCAGTCCTCCGACGTCGTCACCCAGGCGAACAGCCAGGCCGCCGACTCCCTCGCGCGGGCCAAGCTCGCCGCGGGCCAGCTGCGCGCCCGGGCGGAGAACGAGGTCGCCGAGCTGCTCGCCAACGCCCGGCGCGAGGCCGAGGAGGTGCGCACCACCGCCCACGCCGAGGCCGAGAGCTCGCTGCTGGCCGCGCAGCGCCGCGCCGAGGAGCTCGTCGGGTCCGCCGAGCGCGAGGCCGCCCGGATCCAGAGCGCCGTGCAGACCGAGGAGAGCGAGCGTCGCACGTCGCTCGAGCGCGAGCTGGGGACGCTCCGCGCGACGGTCGAGCACGAGGCGACCCAGCTGCGGATCGCGACGGAGCGCACGGCCAGCGAGCTGCGCGCCCGCACCGAGGCCGAGACGACCGCCCTGCGCGAGGAGGTCGAGCGCTACGCGCAGGACCTGCGCCAGAGCGTGGACCGCGACACCACCGAGCTGCGCACGCGTGCCGAGCACGAGGCCGCCCAGCTGCGGACCGACGCCGACCGGTACGCGCACCGCGTGCGCTCGGAGGCGGCGGCCGAGGCCGCCGCGGTCCGCCAGGCCGCCGTCGAGGAGGCCACCGCGCAGCGGTCGGCGGCCGCCGACTACGCCGACGCGACCCGCTCCGCCGCCGAGCGCGACGCGACCTCCCTGCAGCAGCGGGTCGCCGCCGAGGTCACGGCCCTGCGGACCGAGTCCGAGCAGTACGCCGCCTACGTGCGGTCCACCGCCGAGCGGGAGACCGGCGAGATGCGGGCGGCCGTCGCCGACGAGGTCGCCCGCCTGCGTGCCGACTCCGAGGCGTCGGTCGCGGCGCTGCGCACCGAGGCCGAGCAGTACGCGACCGAGCTGCGGGCCGACGCCGAGCGCGTGAGCACCCAGCTGCGCGAGCGCACGGCGTACGAGGCCGCCCACCTGCGCGAGTCCACCGTGCGCGAGACCGACGAGCTGCGCGAGACCACCGAGCGCGACACCGCCGAGCAGCGCGCCGCCGCCGACCGCGACACGACCGAGCTGCGCGAGCGCACGCGGCTGGAGATCGAGCACCTGCACACCGAGGCACGGCGCGCGGTCGGTGAGATCGTCGGCCAGGCGCGCGCCCACGCCGAGGAGATCGTCCGCCGCGCCGAGCAGCAGCTCGCCGACGCCGAGCTCGCGATCGCGTCGCAGCACGAGGCCGCCGAGCGGCAGGACGCCGAGCGGCACGACGCCGCCCGTCTCGAGACCGAGGCGCTCGTGCGGGACGCCGAGGCGCACGCGGCGGAGGCCGAGGAGCGTGTCGCCAAGGCCCTCGCGCACGCCGAGCGCGTGCGCACCGACGCCGAGCGGCACGCCGCCGAGCTCGTCGCCACCGCACGCCGCACGGCCGACCGGGTGGTCGCCGAGGCGCGCGAGCACGCCGAGAAGCAGATCGCGGACGCCACCACCGAGGCCGAGCGGGAGCGGACGAACGCGACCCGCCAGGTCGAGGACCTGCACCGCCAGCGCGAGTCGATCACGTCCTACCTCGACGAGCTGCGTCACCTGCTCGGCCCCAACCCCGACCGGGCCGCGCTCGAGAAGGCCGGCCGCATCGAGGCCGCCTTCGAGAAGACGCAGGCGTCCGCCGCGGGCCAGGAGAACCCGGTGCAGGAGGAGCAGGAGCGCCCGGCACCGCGCACCCCGGCCGCGCAGCCCGCCGCCGCCAAGCAGCCGCCGGCCCGACCGGCCCGTCCGGCCGCGCGCGCCGGCAAGGCGCGCCCCGCGCCGGTGTCCGCCGCGGTCGCGGTGGTGCCCTCCCCCGCCGTGGAGCAGCAGCAGGACCCGTCCGAGCAGCCCACGGGCTCCTCGGACGCGGACGCCGCGCCCGAGGAGCCGCGCCCCGCGACCGACGCCACCGACGGCAGCGCTCCGGCCACGACGCCGGCGCAGAGCGCGGCGCCCGAGGGCGACGCCGGCACCGGGGCCGACGACGCGCCCCGGGGGCACGACGCGGCCGACGAGCAGTCGTCGACCAGCGGCACCGCGCGCTGACCGTGGCCGAGGACACGTCGGCGTGGCGCGAGCGGCGCCGCGAGGCTGCCGTCGCCCACGCCGACGCGCTCGCGGCCCGGCAGCGCGCCGAGTCGGACCGCGCCCGCGCGCTCATCCGGACGTTCCTGGAGGACGCGAGGGCCTCGGGTGTCGGGCCCGAGCCGCTGCACGCCCGCAGCTACGACGGCAGGGCACGCTTCCGGACCCCGCTGCACGGGTGGTACCTGCGCCGTGACCGCACCGTCGCGGTCGGCACCGACGGGGAGTTCTACGTGCTCACCGCGCCGTCGAGCCTCGCCGCGCGCCTGCGCGGTGTGCACCCGGCGCCGCAGGAGCCGCCGCTGGTCATCGGGGCCGGCGGCAAGGACGGCGAGTCCATCGACATGGCCGACGCGCTCGCCCGGGTGCTCGCCGGCGGCTGACGGTCGCTCCGGCGGTTGCACCGGTCCGCGCGAGGCGGGTTCCCGCGGCACTGCCCCGTCGTGCCAGACGCAGCCCCGAGGGACGCTGCCCAGGGGGCGCGACGTCAGCAGGGCTGCGGCGTCAGCGAGGCGCGGTGGCGTCGGAGCGTGCGACGAGCTCGGCGAGCGCCGCGGCGACCGGTGCCGGGTCCTCGACCGCCGTCAGGTGACCCGCAGCCGGGACGACCACGAGCCGCGCCGAGGCGGACGCCGCGGCCATGTGCTGCGCGTGCTCGGGTCCCGTGACCTCGTCCTCGGCACCGACGACCACGAGCACGGGGCCCGCGAAGGCCTCCAGGACCGGCGTGCGGTCGGGTCGGGCCGCCATGGCGCGCTGCGACCACGCCACCCGCGCCGGCGGCTGCTCGTCGACCCAGGCGGTGACGCGCTCCTCGACCTGCGGCCGGCGGGTCCGGGTGGTGCCGCCGAGCAGCCCGGCGACCGCGCCGCGCACGGGGTCGACGGAGCCGGCCGCGTCGACCGCGTCGGCCGTCGCGAGCCGGCGGGCCGCCGCCTCGGGCGCGTCGGCCGTCGAGCGGGTGTCCAGCAGTCCCAGCCCCGCGACGAGCCCCGGGTGACGCTCCGCGAGGGCGAGGGCGACGTAGCCGCCCATCGACAGCCCCGCGACGACGACGCGCGCGTGCCCCGCCGCCCGCACCTGCGCGGCCACACGGTCGGCGGCGTCGTCGAGCGAGGGACGCCCGCCGAGCAGGTCCGCGTCGGGCACGTCGGGGGCGATCACCGGCTGCCCGGGCGGCAGCGCCGCGACGACGTCGTCCCACACCCGGTGGTCGAGCGGGAAGGCGTGCAGCAGGACCAGCGGGGTCGGGGTCATGCGTCGTCCTCCGTCGTGTCGCGGCCGGTCGTGGCGGTCGTCGACGGACCGTCCCACGTCGTCGGCAGGGGCAGGGGGTGGCCGGGGGCGACGCGCGCCACGACCTCGTCGAGGACGCGGCGCACCGCCGACTCCCCGACCCACAGGTGCTTGGCACCCTCGACGCCGACGACCTGCGCCTGCGGGACCCGCGCGAAGCGGCGGCGCGCCTCGTCCGGGCGCAGGTAGTCGTCCAGCTCCGGCACGAGCACGAGCAGGGGCTTGCCGAAGGCCGCCCACGCGTCGAGGTCGGCGTCGGTCGCGCGGTGCAGGGGCGGCGAGAGCAGGATCGCGCCCTCGACCGACGGGTCGCGGCCGTGCATGAGGGCCAGCTCGGTCCCGAACGACCAGCCCACCAGCCAGCGCCGCGGCAGGTCGCGGAACTCCGCGAGCTCGATCGCGGCGTGCACGTCGAACCGCTCGCCGTCCCCGCCGTCGAACGCGCCGCCGCTCGTGCCGCGCGGGCTCGACGTGCCCCGCGTGTTGAACCGGAGCACGGCCAGGCCCGCGAGCGCCGGCAGGCGCCAGGCGGCCTTGCGGTAGACGTGGGAGTCCATGTACCCGCCGTGGGTGGGCAGGGGGTGCAGCGTGACGAGCGTGGCCACCGGCGGCACCAGGGCCCCGGCGTCGTCGACCGGGAGGGCGAGCTCGCCGACGAGGGTGAGCCCGTCGGCGGTGTGCAGCTCGACGTCCTCGCGGTGGGCGGGCAGGACGGTGAGGGATCGGATCGGCGTGGCGGGGTCCGCGTGGGTGCTCATCGGTGCCGAGCCTAGGCCGCGGACGGGCGCGGCCGCAGGTCGGGTCAGCGGGGGTGGCGGGACGTGCCGGGCGTCGGGCGGGCGGCGAGCGCGGCGGCGTGCTCGAGGAGGACGGCCACGCCGTCGTCGTCGTTCGCGGGCAGGTGGTGGTCGGCGGCGGCGAGGACGGGGGCGTGGGCGTTCCGCACCGCGAACGCCACCCCGGCCCAGGCGAGCATCGGCAGGTCGTTGGGCGCGTCCCCGACGGCCCACACGTCGGCGGCGGGCACGTCCCGGTCCGCCGCGAACCGGGCGAGGCCCGCGGCCTTGGTCACGCCCGGTCCGCTGATCTCGCCGAGGCCGTGGGCGCCGGAGTCCGCGACGACGGCGAGGTCGCCGACGGCCGCGGTGAGCCCGGCGACGAACTCCCACCCCGCGGTGGGCTCGGCGTCGGTGCGCACGAGCAGCTTGAGCACGGGGGCGTCGAGGAGGTCCTCGACGCGGGCGGCGGTCCGGGCGTCGCGCGGGAGCGGGTGGCTGTCGACGAAGCCGTGCTCGGCGGCGAAGCCGTCGGCGCGCTCGACGGCGAGGTGCACGTGGTCCGCGCCCCAGCGGGCCCGCAGGGCGGCGGCGACGGCACGGACGACGTCGGGGCCCATGCCGTGCTGCTCGAGCACCCGCAGCGTGGCCACGTCGACGACGGAGGCCCCGTTGGCGCACAGCGCGACGCCGTGCCCGGCGACGTGCGGCGCGAGGTCGGCCAGCCAGCGGTGCGGGCGGGCGGTGACGAAGACGACGAGGACGCCGGCGGCCTCGGCGTGCGCGAGGGCGCGGGCGGTGCGCGCCGAGACGGTGCCGTCGGTGCGCAGGAGCGTGCCGTCGAGGTCGGTGGCGACGAGCCGGGGCGCGCGGGGCAGGGCGAGGGGGCCCGGTGCGGCGCTCACGGGCCGGCTCTCCGGGTGGGTGCGCGTCGTCCGCGCGCCTGCCAGCAGGAGCTGTGCCAGTGGCGGCGCTCGTCGAGGCCGTCGCCGCGCCAGGAGTCGGTGCGCCACGCCACGACGTGGCCGGTGCCGGGGGCGACGACCTGGTCGCAGCCGGGGCAGCGGTACTCGCGGTCGGAGCCCCGCACCGGCTGGACGACCCACTCCCCGTCGGGGCCGGACTCGGAGCGGCGGCCGCCGGTGGCCCGGTCGACCTCGAGGGGGACGTGCTCGGCCGACCAGGGGCGCTTGGTGGAGCGTCGGCTGCGGGGCACGGCACCATCTTCCCCCGCCGGCGCGCCCCGGGACGCGCGGGTGCGCGTCCCGGGGTGGGAGGTCACAGGTCGGCCGCGGACTCCACGGTCGGGATGGTGCGGGTGCGGACGAGCTCGCGGTACCAGCGGGCGGAGTCCTTCACCGTGCGGACCTGGGTGTCGTAGTCGACGTGCACGACGCCGAAGCGCCGGTCGTACCCGTAGGCCCACTCGAAGTTGTCGAAGAGCGACCACACGAAGTAGGCGCCGACGTCGACGCCCTTGTCCATGGCCTCGCCGACGGCGTCGATGTGGTCGTGCAGGTAGGCGACGCGGTCGGGGTCGTGGACACGGCCGTCGTCGGTGACGGTGTCGTAGAACGCGGCGCCGTTCTCCGTGATGGCCAGCGGCAGCGCCGGGTAGCGCTCGTGGAGCTCGAGGAGGAGGTCGACGAGGCCCTGGGGCTCGATGTTCCAGCCCATGGCCGTGTAGGGGCCGGGCTGGGGCAGCCACTCGACCTGGTCGGCGCCGACCCAGGGGCTCACGACGGACGAGCGGTGGCCGTCGGGGCCGGGGGTGCCGTCGCCGACGGGCGGGGTGCCGTGCTGGACGCGGCCCGTGGAGTAGTAGTTGACGCCGAGCAGCGCGAGCGGCTGGTGGATGGTCTCGAGGTCGCCGTCCTGCACGAAGGACCAGTCGCTGATGCCGGCCGTGTCGGTGCGCACCCGCTCGGGGTAGGCGCCCTCGAGCAGCGGGCCGAGGAAGACCTCGTTGGCGATCGTGTCGATGCGCTCCTTGGCCTCGACGTCCGCGGGCGCCGGCGACGCGGCGCGGGTGACGTGCAGGTTGAGGGTGATCGAGACGGGGGTGTCCTCGCCCAGCTCCTCGCGGATGGCGCGGGCGGCGAGCCCGTGCGCGAGGTTGAGGTGGTGGACGGCGGCGAGCGCGGCGGCCGGGTCCGTGACGCCGGGGGCGTGCACGCCCGACGCGTAGCCGAGGAACGCCGAGCACCACGGCTCGTTGAGGGTGGTCCACAGGTGGACGCGGTCGCCGAGGGCGCGGGCGACGATGCGCGCGTACTCCTCGAACGCGAGCGCGGTCGCGCGGCTGGTCCAGCCGCCCGCGTCCTCGAGCGCCTGCGGCAGGTCCCAGTGGTACAGCGTCACGACGGGCCGGATGCCGGCGGCGAGGAGCCGGTCGACGAGGTCGGAGTAGAACGCCAGGCCGGCGGCGTTGGGCTCGCCGGTGCCGGTGGGCTGGATGCGCGACCAGGAGATCGAGAACCGGTACGCCTGCAGGCCGAGGTCGGCCATGATCGCGACGTCGGGCTCGACGCGGTGGTAGTGGTCGACGGCGACGTCGCCGGTGTCGCCGTTGAGGACCTTGCCGGGGGTGCGGGAGAACGTGTCCCAGATGGACGGGCCGCGGCCGTCGGCGTCGACGGCTCCCTCGATCTGGTACGACGCGGTCGCCGACCCCCAGAGGAAGTCCGCGGGGAACGTGCGTCCGGACGGTCGCGAGCTGGTCATCGTCGGCCCTTCGAGCGAGTGCTGGTGGGAGGCGTCGGCGCGTCCGACGCTCGGTCGAATCGATACGATACCCGGTGTGGGACCGCTCCCGCACCCGGCTGCCGTGCGCCGGCGGCGGGCCCTGCTCCCACCGCCGGCGCACGGGGTCCTAGAGGTCGATCTCCACCGCACCGTCACCGCGGTGCTCGACGCGCGCACCGCCCCGCGGCTGCACCGCCCACGCCCCGGGAGCGCCGACGGCCTCGACGCGCACGCGCCCGCCCGTGCGCTCCACCGTGAACAGCGCGTCGTCCGCACCCGACCCCGCGGCCACCCGGGTCACCGACCGGTGGCCGTCGGGAAGCTCGACGAGGTGCAGGGTCACCCCGTCCGCGTGCACGTAGTCCGGCCGGTCGTCGACCGCGCCCACCGGCAGAACCGTGCCCGGCCGCACGTACAGCGGCACCGAGTCGAACCCGTGACGCTCGCGCACCCAGCGCGGGCCGACCACCTGCTCCCCCGTCAGCCACGACGTCCACGTGCCCTCCGGCACGTACACGTCGACGTCACCCTCCGCCGAGAACACCGGCGCCACGAGCAGGTGCTCGCCCAGCATGTACTGCGTGTCGACGGCCGCCGCGCCCCGGTCGTCCGGGAACTCCAGCACCATCGGCCGCATCACCGGCAGGCCCTCGGTGTGCGCACGCCGGCCCACCTGCGACAGGTACGGCATGAGGGACAGCTTCAGCCGGGTGAACAGACGCGTGACCTCCACGGCCTCGTCGTCGAACGCCCACGGCACCCGGTACGAGCTCGACCCGTGCAGCCGGCTGTGCGACGACAGCAGCCCGAACGCCAGCCACCGCTTGAAGACCGCCGGGTCCGGGGTGCCCTCGAAGCCGCCGATGTCGTGGCTCCAGTAGCCGAACCCCGACAGCGCGAGCGACAGCCCGCCGCGCAACGACTCGGCCATCGAGACGAACGTCGACTCGCAGTCCCCGCCCCAGTGCACCGGGAACTGCTGCCCGCCCGCGGTCGCCGACCGGGCGAACAGCACCGCCTCGCCCTCGCCCCGCTCCTCCTCCAGCAGCTCGAACACCGCCGCGTTGTACAGGTGCGTGTAGTAGTTGTGCATGCGCTGCGGGTCCGACCCGTCGTGCCACACCACGTCGGTGGGGATCCGCTCGCCGAAGTCGGTCTTGAAGCAGTCGACGCCCTGGTCGAGCAGCACCCGGAGCTTGTCCTGGTACCAGGCGACCGCGTCCGGGTTCGTGAAGTCGACGAGCGCCATGCCCGCCTGCCACATGTTCCACTGCCACACCGTGCCGTCGGCCTCGGTGACCAGGTAGCCGCGCTCCTTGCCCTCGTCGAACAGCGCCGAGCGCTGCGCGACGTACGGGTTGATCCACACGCAGATGCGCAGGCCCTTGGCCTTCAGGCGCGCGAGCATGCCCTCCGGGTCCGGGAACGTCGCCGGGTCCCACACGAAGTCGCTCCAGTGGAACTGCCGCATCCAGAAGCAGTCGAAGTGGAAGACCGACAGCGGCAGGCCGCGCTCGGCCATCCCGTCGACGAAGTGCGTCACCGTCGCCTCGTCGTAGTCCGTGGTGAACGACGTCGACAGCCACAGCCCGTACGACCAGTCCGGCACGCGCGCCGGCCGGCCCGTCAGCGCCGTGTAGCGCCGCAGCACGTCCTTGGGCGTCGGACCCGCCACGACGTAGTACGTCAGCGACTGCCCCTCGACCGAGAACTGCGCGCGGGAGACGACCTCCGTGCCGATCTCGAACGACACCCGCTCGGGCTGGTCGACGAAGACGCCGTAGCCCGCGTCGGAGAGGTAGAACGGGACGTTCTTGTACGCCTGGTCGCTGGCCGTGCCGCCGTCGGCGTTCCAGATGTCGACGGTCTGGCCGTTCTTCACGAACGCCCCGAACCGCTCCCCCAGCCCGTACAGGTGCTCGCCGACACCCGTCGTCAGCTGCTCGCGCACGAAGTGCCGCCCGTCGGCGTCCGTGAGGACGCCCACGCTGCGCGCCGTCGACGAGGTCAGGGTGCGGCCGTCCGCGACGAACTCCACGGACCAGTCGCCGTCGGTCGCGACACGCGCCTCGAGCGGGCCCGAGCGGAACGTCGCCAGCGGGGCGCCGTTGAGCTGCGGCGTCGTGATCTTGACGTCCGCGACCTCGCGCCGCAGGCCGAAGCGCGGCCCGCGCTCCAGACCTCCCCGGAAGTGCTCGATCGTCACCCCCACGACGCCGTCCATCGGCGAGTGGAACGAGACCGTGACCAGCGGGCGGTTCAGCGTGTCGCCGCGGTGCTCGATCTTCGCGGTCGACGCGTAGACGGTCAGGGTGTCGTCGCCGGCGACGACCTCGTCGACCTGACGCGGACGCAGCTCGGTGACCCCGGGCAGCAGCTGCCAGTAGCCGTCGGTGAACTTCATGAGGTCCTCTCCGTCAGCGCCACCGCGTCGTGCGGGGCGAGCAGCACGTGGTCGGCGACGTCGGCGCCGGTGAGCAGGTCGTGCCAGGCACCGTCGAGCGGGACGGTGCGCGGCTCGTCGGTCGCGTTCAGGCAGAACAGGACGTCGCCGCGGCGGACGACCTCCACGCCGTCGGGCGGGCGGACCGCGAGCGCCCCCGTCACGCCGGCGGCGCGCAGGCACGCGTCCACGACGGCGTCGACGACCTCCTGCGGCGGCGTCGTCGCGACGTACCAGCCCTCGCCGCCGGACGGGTGGGCCCGCCGGACGACCAGCGCGGCACCGTCGAGGTCGCCGCCGTCGACGGTCGCGACCGCCTCGCCGTCGTCGACCCGGACGCGCTCGGCCCAGTCGTGCGCCGTGAAGTCGCCCAGCAGCGCCGAGCGGACCGTGACGCCCGCGTCGGCCAGGGGCACGTGCTCCTCGCCCGAGCCGCCGACCAGGTCGGCGAACGGCACCGGGAACCGGCCCGTGCGCACGTGCCCGTCCCGGTCGGCCACCCCCGAGAACGGGCCGAGGAGCAGCACGCCGCCGCGCTCGACGACGGACCGCAGCCCTGCGACGTGAGCGTCCTCGACGAGGTAGAGCTGCGGCGCCACGACGAGGTCGTAGCCGGACAGGTCGGCGTCCGGGCCGACCACGTCGACCGCGACGCCCGCGCGCCACAGCGGTGCGTAGTAGGCGAGCACCTGCGGCAGCACGCGCAGGCGGTCGGACGGCTGCGCCGGCTCCTCGGCGGCCCACCAGCTGGGCCAGTCGAAGACGAGCGCGACCCGCGCGGGCACCCGGGTGCCGACGACCTGGCGCAGACGGGTCAGCTCGGCGCCGTGCTCGACCACCGCCCGGTGCAGGCGCGTGCCCGGCCCGGCGTGCGGGACGAGGGCGGAGTGGAAGCGCTCGGCCCCGAACACCGAGGCCCGCCACTGGAAGAAGCAGGAGCCGTCGGCGCCGCGCGCGACCGCGCGCAGGGAGTCCAGCCGCATCTGCGCGACCGTCTTGGGCACGTTGTGCGGGCGCCAGTTCACCGCGCCCGCGGCCTGCTCCATCACCATCCACGGCGCGCCGCCGGCCAGGCCGCGCACGAGGTCGTGGGTCAGCGCCACCCGCACCGGCGAGTCCGGGTCCGCGGGGTCGCCGTAGACGTCGTCGGCGACCACGTCGACGTGGGGCGCCCAGCGTCGGTAGTCGGTCAGCCCGTGGAACCCCATGAAGTTGGTCGTCACCGGCGTGCCCGGGTCCCGCTCGCGCAGCAGGTCGCGCTGCTCGAGGTACAGGTCGAGCAGCAGGTCCGAGGCGAACCGGCGGTGGTCGAGCACCTGCGTCGGGTTGAGCAGGTAGGGCGCGGCGCGCGGCGGCACGACCTCGCCCCAGTCGCCATAGCGCTGGCTCCAGAACGTCGTCCCCCAGGCCCGGTTGAGCTCGTCGAGCGTGCCGTGGCGCTCGCGCAGCCACGTGCGGAACCGGGCGGCGCAGTGCTCGCAGTAGCAGACCTGGCCGTACTCGTTGCCGACGTGCCACATCCGCACCGCCGGGTGGCCGGCGTACCGGTCGACGAGCGCCCGCACCACCGCGAGCGCGCGCTCGCGGTAGTGCGGCGAGGACGGGCAGAAGTGGTTGCGCGAGCCGTGGGAGAGCCGCACGCCGTCGGCGGTGACGGCGCGCGCGCCGGGCCAGCGCACGCCCAGCCACGGGGGCGGCGACGCGGTGGGCGTGGCGAGGTCGACCATGACGCCGTGGGCGTGGGCGAGCGCGAGCACCTGGTCGAGCCAGTCGGTGTCGTAGCGGCCGGGGGCGGGCTCGAGCCGGGCCCAGCTGAAGACGCCGACGGTGACGAGGTTGACGCCGGCGGCCTGCATGAGGGCGACGTCCTCGCGCCAGACGTCGGGCCCCCACTGCTCGGGGTTCCAGTCGGCGCCGTAGAGCAGGCCCGCGTCGTCGGTGAGCGCGGACAGGGCCGGCCGGGACGCCGGGGCGTCGGGTGCGGGCGCGGTCATCGCGGCGGGCCTCCTCGTCGAGTGGCGTCGATGGGTCGTCGAAGCGCTTCGCTGATCGTAGGTCGCGGGCCACCTCGATCGTCAACGGACACGCACCACCGCGCGGCATCACCCGTGGCGAAGCGCTTCGCCTGCAGGACCGGCCGGCCGCACCGATCGGCGCCCGCGGCACGACGCGCGGACGCTAGGGTGGGCGTCGGCGGCGGGTCGCCGCAGACCGGCCGCGACACGAACGGAGCACCGTGGCCACCACGATCGACGACGTCGCACGGGCGGCCGGGGTCTCCACCTCGACCGTGTCGTACGTCCTGTCCGGCAAGCGCCCCATCTCCGCACCGACCCGCCAGCGGGTCGAGCGCGCGATCCGCGACCTCGGGTACCGGCCGCACGCCGGCGCCCGTGCGCTCGCCTCGGCCCGCACGCACGTGCTCGGACTCATGGCGCCGCTGCGGGTCGACGTCAACGTCAACGTCATCATGCAGTTCGTGACCGGCGTGGTCACCGCAGCGCGCAGCTACGACCACGACGTGCTCCTGCTCACCGCCGACGAGACCGCCGGGCTGGAGCGGGTCGCCAGCGGGTCGATGGTCGACGCGCTGGTGATGATGGACGTCGAGGCCGACGACCCGCGGGTGCCCGTCCTCGTCGGGCTGCGCCAGCCCGCCGTGCTCATCGGGCTGCCGCGCGACCCCGAGGGCCTGTCGTGCGTCGACCTGGACTTCGAGGCGGCCGGACGCCTCGCCGTCCGGCACCTCGCCCGGCTCGGGCACCGCCGCGTCGCGCTGGTCGGCTCCCCGCGGGCCGTGCTCGAACGGCACACCTCGTACGCCGAGCGCATGATGCGCGGCTTCACGGCCGAGGCGGCGGAGGCCGGGCTCGCCGCCGTCGTCGAGCCGTGCGAGTCGTCCATGGCGGGCGCCGTCGGCGCCGTCGACCGCGTGCTCGAGCGGCTGCCGGACGTCACGGGCGTCGTCGTGCACAACGAGGTCGCGCTGCCGTGGGTCGTCGCCACGTTCGCCGACCGCGGCCGGCACGTGCCCGAGGACGTGTCGGTCGTGGCCGTGTGCCCGCCCGACGTCGCCGTCGGGCAGCCCCTGCCCCTCACGGGCGTGGACATCCCCGCCCACGCGATCGGCCGCGTGGCCGTCGAGATGGCCATGGCCCGGGTGGGGCACGACGAGCCGGCCGAGACCCGCCTGCTGGCCCCCGTGCTCGTCGAGCGGGCGAGCACCCGCCCCGCGCTGCGCTGACCCGCCCGGCCGCACCGCGCCTCAGCCCTTGATGGCGCCGAAGATGACGCCCTTGGTGAAGTGCCGCTGCACGAACGGGTACACGACGAGGATGGGCACGATGGCCAGCACCATGACCGCCATCTTGATCGGCAGGCCCGTGACCGCGCCGCTCGCGACGTCGACCTGACCCACCCCGCTGCCCGGCAGGGTCACGCCCTGCAGGACGTAGGAGCGCAGCACCAGCTGCAGCGGCCACTTCGCGTTGTCGTTGATGTACAGGATCGCGTTGAAGAACGCGTTCCAGTACCCGACGCCGTAGAACAGCGCCACGACCGCGGTCACGGCCCGCGACATCGGCAGCACGATGGCCCCGAGGATCCGCCAGTCGCCCGCGCCGTCGATGCGCGCCGCGTCGAGGATCGCGTTGTCGATACCCATGAAGAAGTTCCGCAGGATGAGCACGTTGAAGGCCGAGACCGCCCCGGGCAGGATCAGCGCCCAGTACGAGTTGATCAGACCCAGGCCGCTCACCAGCAGGTACGTCGGGATCATCCCGGCGCCGAAGAACATGGTGATGAGGAAGACGAACAGGATCGGCCGGTGCCACAGGGACGACGGGCGCGAGAGCCCGAACGCCGCGAGGACCGAGACCACGGTCGACAGCAGCGTGCCCACGGCCGTGACGCCCGTGCTGACGAGGGCGGCACGCGTCACGATGCCGCCCGAGAGGATCTGCCGGTACGCGTTGAGCGTCAGCTCCCCGGGGACCGTCACCAGACCACCCACGCGGATCGTCTCCGCCTGCGTCGACAGGCTGGTCACGATCACGGTCCACAGCGGGAACACGACCGCCAGGACGACGCCCGCGAGGACCACGAACTTCACGACCGCGCCGACCCTGCTCGGCGGCTCCTCCCACGCCGGGCGGTGCCGCGAGCGCCGACGACGCGGCAGGCGCGCCACGCCCGGCGCCAGGTCGCGCGGGACGAGCGCGACGTCGCTGCTGATCTCCGGTGCCTGTCCGCTCATGACTTCTGGTACACCCCCGACTCGCCGAACACGTGGGCGAGCTTGTTGGCGCCGAGCACCAGCAGCAGGCTCACCACACCCTTGACCAGCCCCGCGGCTGCCGCGAAGCTCCAGTCGCCGTAGATGACGCCCTGGTAGTACACGAACGTGTCGATGACCTCGGCCACGTCGGACCCGACCGCGCCGCGCTGCAGGATGAGCTGCTCGAACCCGACGGTCAGGGCGTCGCCCAGGCGCAGGATGAGCAGCAGGATGATCACCGGGCGCAGCGCCGGCAGCGTCACGTGCCACATGCGGCGCCAGCGGCCGGCGCCGTCGCACGCGGCCGCCTCGTACTGCTCGGGCGGCACGGTCGACAGCGCGGCGAGGAAGATGATGATCCCCCAGCCGGCGTCCTTCCAGACGGACTGCATGGTGATCAGCACCAGGAACGTGTCGGGGTTGGTCATCAGGTCGAAGCCCGCGCCCATCCCGGCGTCGCGCAACGTCTGGTTGACCAGTCCAGCGCCACCGAAGATCTGCTGGAAGATCGTCACCACCAGCACCCACGAGAAGAAGTGCGGCAGGTACACGATCGACTGGATCGTCGTGCGGATCCGCGGCGTCACGACGCTGTTGAGCAGCAGCGCGAGGATGATCGGCACCGGGAAGAAGAACACCAGCTGGAACGCCGTGATGACGAGGGTGTTCTCGACCGAGTCGAGGAACAGCGGGTTGCTGAACACCCGCTCGAAGTTCGCCCACCCGATGAACGGGCTGTTCACGAACCCCGTGTACGGCGAGTACTGCTGCCACGCGATGACGTTGCCCAGCATGGGCACGTACGCGAAGACGGCCAGGAGCACCACCGCCGGGAGGACCATCACCAGCAGCGCGCCGTCGCGACGCAGCCGGGCGGCGAACGAGACCTTGCGCACCGGGATCTTGCCCCGGGCCGAGGGGGCGGGCGCACCCGCCCCCTCGGCGACGGGGTCAGGGACCTCGCCGCGACGACGCACGACCTGACCGATGCTCATCACTGCGCGTCCAGGATCTCCTGGTAGAACGTCCGCAGCTCCTCGCCGCCGGAGCTGCGCCACGTCTCGACCGCGGCGTCGAGGTCGTCCAGGCTCTTGCGACCGCGCGAGATGTCCTTCTCGAGGTCGACGAACGGCTGGCCGATCGACGCGAACTGCGCGGGCTCGACGATCTGCTGGGCGTAGAACAGCGGCTCCTGCAGGTACTCCGCGGCCGTGGTCTGCCACTCCGAGGACGCGCGCACGAAGCCGGGGTACTGCACCCGGGTGTTCGCGATCGGCGGGTCCACGAGGAAGATGTACGTCGGCTGCAGCTCGGTGGCCGCGAGCTCGGTGGGCACGGGCAGACCGTCGTCGTCACGCGTGAAGTGCACGCCCTCGACGCCGTTGTTGATGACGTCGAACTCCGTGGTGCCGAAGGGCGCCGCGAGCACGTTGGCGATCGCCAGCAGCTCGGTGATCCGGGCCTCGTCGTCGGTCTTCTTCAGGAACGAGAAGATGTTCGCCGGGTTGCCCTTCCACAGCACCGGCGTGCCGCCGTCGGCCGCGAACGGCTCGAACGGCTGCTGCCAGTAGTCGGGGTTGCTCGCCAGGTTGTCGCGCAGGGCCTCGTGCCAGGCACCGAGCCCGTCGTTCATGATGAGCGAGGCGCCGGACTGGAAGCGCGTCTTGGCCTCGCCCGACTGGTCGGCGACCGCGTCGGGGTGCACGGCACCGCTGGCGAACAGCTCCGCGTTCCACGCGAGCGCGGCGCGGTACTGCTCGGTCTCGACCCGGTGCACCAGGCGGTCGCCGTCCAGGAGCCACTTCGGGGGCACGCCGTGGATGATCGCGGAGGTGTTCCACAGGTCCTCCGCGCCCCAGCGGTTGCCGCCGGTGAGCTCGACGGCGAGGTCGAGCAGGTCCTGGGCGGAGCGGACGTCCGGCGTGATGCCGAGCTCGTCCAGGACGTCCTTGCGGTAGAAGATCGCGTCGGTGATGACCTCGCCGGGGAACGGCAGGCCGTACAGGCGCCCGCCGAAGACGCAGAACTTCCACGCGTCGGTCGGGATGTTCGCGAGGTTCGGGTACGCGGCGATCTTGTCGCCGCCGAGGTGGTCCGTGAGGTCCTGGAAGATGTTGGGGACGATCTCGGAGCCGAAGCGCGGCGGGATGTTCCACGACGGGACGCTCACCCAGTCCGGGACGTCGCGCGCCGAGGCCAGCACCGTCGCGAGCTTGTCGCCGTAGACGTTGCCGTCGGTGATCTGGAACGTGATCGTCGAGCCGAGCAGGCCGTTGACGGCCTCGTAGTACTGGTTGCCGTCCGTCGGCGGGATGGTGCCCCACAGCGGTGTCATGGCCGTGAACTCGGTCCCGCTGCCGGGGGGCTCGGGCACCGACTGGACGAGCTCGGCCGGGATCGTCTCGAAGCCGGGCGTCGAGCCGTTGACGCTCGGGAAGTCGGGCTCGACGTAGTCGACGGGGATGTACGACGGCAGGATGCCGGCGCCGATCGTGGCGCCCGGCGTGGACACGGAGACGGCCTCGCCGGTCCCGCAGGCCGTCAGCAGCGACGGCACGCCCGCGACGGCGGCTCCGGCGGCGACCATGCCGAGGAACGAGCGACGTCGTACCTGCACGTCGCCGAT